>CAYMLL010000126.1:14097-20071 GCA_964390645.1 uncultured Planctomycetia bacterium
CCTCCGGGTGGTTCCGCGGGGGGGGCTGGTGGTGTGGGGTTATCCCCGCCACGCCGGCCTCCACTGTGAAGCGCGGATCAACCTCCGAGCAGACGGGGCTCACCTCGACGACAACGCCCGACGAGACAGGCGATGACGACGAGACCCAGAATCAGGACAAGCACCCCCGAGGGAGTCGTCGCGGGGATCTCGGGCGTCTGCGAGCACTCGACGCTCAGCGTCACCGCTCCCTCCTCACTCGGACCGAACGAGGTGATCCAGATGCTGTAGTCGCCTGCACGCAGCCACGTCGTGACGGAGGACCGATCGTAGTCACCGGGGCTCGCGTCGTCGTTTTCGGCCACGACCTCGGCACAGACATCATCGGTAACGAACAGGAAAGTGTCGGGATCCGAGGACGGAGCTGATGCCAGGTTGATCGTGACCAGCTTATCCTGATCGAGAGACAGGGATACGGTGCGCAGGTACCCGCGACCGCGAAGCTCACAGTCGCCCGGGGCGAGCTGGGTCAAGAACGTCTCGCCGCACGAGATGGAGTCGACCCGGCAGTCGCCGCACGGGGGCCGATCGCAGCCCACTGCGAGCTGGTACGACCCCGTCTCGCCCGGCGAGAATCCGGTCACCACAGCGTAGTGGTCACCCGGAGGCAGGAGAGCGGTCACGCAGGAGAGATCGTAGTTCCACGGCGTGCAATCATCGTTGTATGCGATGATGTTGCAGCTCGAGCTCAACACGTAGAGATACGTGTCAGGGTCCGAATCTTCATCGGACGACAGCTCGACGGTGACCAAGACCGCGTCCTCTACCGAGATGTGCCAGACGTCGAAGAACCTCCCGTCGTCCAGAGTCGAATCTTCCTCCGAGAGGACTCCGTCTGCCGTATCACCGCAGCCCAGAAGGCCCTCCGCGGGCACCTCACAAGGGGCTCCCCCGACGACGCCGGCACCGCCCCCCTGACCACCTCCGGTCAAGCTGAAGCCGAGCTCCTCGTTCCTCAGAAAGCCGAAGGAGCCGACGGGCTGCTGCTTCGGGTTCGCCGTCTTGCTCCTGACAGCTTGCCCGCTCGCCAGGACCGAGACCAGCGGCAGGAACACGATGGCGCAGACGATCGGCAATGCGCTGGCTGCCTTCATCCAGCTCTCCCGTGACGCAACGAGAACTCCCCGGGGAGACGGCAGCTCACGCACCGGTCCCCGCGTGGGAACAACGACTCCTCGACTCGCCGTCCAGGCAGTGCCGAACGCGCCCTCGACCCGCGTCGTCCGGCAGAAGTACCTCGGCTTCCTGACCTGGAGGATCCAGGCTGGAGATCACAAGCCGCCCCCGACCCTCTATCAGGATTACCAGAAGAATGACAAGACGTCTACAACATCAACGAGCGCGGCCCTTGTTTCCCCCTGAACAGAACCGAACACCCGTCCCCGACGACTCAACCGTCTCCACGAGGCGCGAAGGCCATCGACGCCTGAACAGCGAAGCCGCAGGTGCAGCCAGAGCTGCCTTCGGGCATCAGCAGGAGCCCGGCCGCCGGCACCATGTTGACCCAGCAACCAGGACGCGAGACACGCGTCACCTCCCGGCGCTCGAGCGTCTCCAGATCGAACATCGATGCCTGACGATTGCGAAAGAAGAGCGCCGAAGCTGAAGCCGACACCGCACCACAACCCGCTCGACGCCCGCTCCCCCAGCGGCTGGCCCAGCCGTACACCGGCCGTCCATCGCCGAGATGGTAGGCGAAGGGCTCGACGTGCAGCACGTCGCCGACGATGACCGGACGATAGTCCTGCTCGCCATGATTGCCGCCGGCCCGAAGCCCCGAGTCCTGGCTTCTCGTCCACGACTGCGATCCGCCCTCGACCTCGTGCACACTGAGATCGTAGCGCACGGTGCCCCCCTCGTTACGTGATCCGGCCACGACGACACGCCCCCCCGCGCCGGCGGCGAAGACACTGTGACGCAGACGCTCCAGCCCCGCTGCCCGGCTCCAGTCAACCCGACCATCGTCCAGACGCAACGCCACCAGCCGCCCGCCTTGCTCGCCGAGCAAGCGCTCGACCCGAAACCGACCGTTGCCGTCGACGAGTGTCTCGGGATCGGCGCTCTCGACGAAGATCACACGACCATCGACGACGCAAATCGTCGAGTTGACGATCGCCCCGGCCGGATCGTGAGCCCACGCCAGCTTGCCGCGAACACGATCGAATGCGAAGAGGCGGGAGCTGGTAACGAGCGAATTGCCATCGGCGTAGATCTCGTCGATCGTCTGTCGATCGTGTGTCGTGCGGATCGCTCCGACGCGCACCTCCGAGCCCACGACTCGCTCGCCGACGCTCGCCAGATAGCCCCAGTGCTTCGCCGCGCCGTCGGGGCTCTCGTCCCCGGGGTGCTCTTCCGTCGTGAGCGCCCCCGGAACGCGCAGTGCCGGATCCTCCGCTCCAGTGCTCACATCGAATCGTCGGCAGAGCTCTCCAGCGAGGACGAGAAGATGGCGCTCATCGACGACGACGTTACCGCAATCCCGCACGACACCAACCCGCCGCGAGCCCGGCACAACGGCACTCCACAACGCCGCGCCATTGTGCGCATCGACGACAAAGAGGCGCTCGTCGCCAACAACGAAGAGGCGACCGTCCTTGACGAGAGGCGCTGCCGCGCGATGGTGACGATCGATCATGTCACGCGGCCCGGGCTGCCCGAACCAGCGCAGGTCGAGCTCACCACCCACCAGCTCGTCACCACTGCACGCCGTGTTGCCGGCGTCCGCGTAGAGGTGCGTCCACTCACCGGTACACGCCAGCGGCGGGCGTCGAGCTACCGCCCAGTCAGCCTCCGTCGACGCCAGCGTCATCCTCGGGTCGATCGCACGCTCCTTGCGCAGAACCACGACGCCACCGTCAGGCCGCAGCACGCGCCACAGCTCATCGAGCGGTACCCTCGATGGCTCCCCGAGAAACTCCGACTCGGAGATGATCACATTCGCGATGCCGGACACGTAAGGCAGGACCCCGGAAGAGACGACATGAACACTGACACGATCGAGCAGGCCCTGCGCGCGCAGACGCGATCGCACGGCCCTGGCTCGCGCATCGTCCACCGCGACGGCGACAACGCGCAGCTTCCCGCCCCGCGCGATCGACTCGACGAGCAAGCCGGACTCACAGTCAACGACAAGCGCGTAGCCGCGACCAGCGGCGACCTCGCGCGCGAGCAGCCTCACGGCTGCGGGATCCCCTCGTCGTCGATCATCTTTCGCGCTCGTGGGCTCCTCTTCTCGATCCTGGGTGGGGCCTCGGCCGGGAACTGCCGGAGCGAAACCGTGGAGCACGCCGCGATCGGTACCGACGAAGAGCCGACCGCCGGCGACCGCCAGAGAGAGAGCGCGGCCCTCGACCGACGCGGTCCACAGCGCATCGCCGTCCGCTGCCCGCGTCACCGTCACGACTCCGTCACCACCGGTGATCTCGAGCGCTCCCGAGCGGATCTTCTCGACGACGCCTGGTGGCATCGTGCGCTGCGCCGGACCAGGCTCCGGCCCACCCCGACGCTTCCAGTGTGGTGTCAGGCCGTCGGGTGACCGTCCCTGTGCGACCACCAGAGAATTGCCGCGAAGGGCGAGGTAGCCCTGCGCAGAGAGGTCGATGCGACTCCTCGCGAGAACCCCACCCGTCCTCACGTCCAACGCGACACGAAAGCAACCTTGCGCGGGAAAGACCCCGGCACAGAAGTGCGCGACGCCCGCCTCGATCAGCACGCCGCTTCGAACCGGCCACAGAGAGATGATGCGCCCGTTGCCCGGCAATCGACGGTCCTTCTCGACACCTCGCCGGCGCCAGCGCCGCTCACCCGACCGCGCGTCGAGACAGTAGACGAAGCCGTCGTCCGAGCCGGCGACGACGAGCCCCTCCCACAGACTGGGCGCCAGCCGCACCGGTCCTTCCGTCGCGTGGCTCCAGAGCTCCCTTCCGGTGCTCGCATCGAGACAGCGGATGAGACCGTCCGCGGAGGATCCGAAGTAGATGCGGTCACCGTCCGAGACCACGTGAAACGCGTGATCGAAAGTGACGCGAGCCGGCAGATCGGTCTTCCCCGCCCAGAAATTCTGCCTCGCCGGAGGCGGCCAGGCGGGTCGCGGCGGATGGCGCGACCGGTAGGTCCATTGCAGAGCCAGCGGCAGCACGAGCTCGACTGACGTCTCCCCGCTACGCCGGCTGTCGTGTCGATACGTCGGCCAGTCGTCGCCGAGGACACCGCCCACGGAGAACGCAACGAGGAGAGCCGGAACGACAATCGGGCGAGACACGACGCCGCTCACGAGACCTGACTCCGGTAACCGTGTACGCAAACCGGCGCCTCGACCTCCGTCGTGCATCCGACGAACTCGAAGCGTGAACTCGACCTCTTCCCCTCTCGCGATCGGAGATTCCGAGTGGCGCAGAGCGTACGGCGCATGATCTCGGCGTCGAATCGGCTCACGGCCCGGAACAGGCCGGGTACGGAACGGGACCGGACGGCCCGCACCTCGACACGGCTGACGACATCGACGAAACGCGTGCAGTCGACGCCGCGGGCGACGGCGGCACGGTTGATCAACGGGTGCTCCGAAGCGGGCAGAAACCCCTGGGTCGCTTCCTGGTTCATGCCTCTGCCAGGTCTCGCTGCCAGTCCCGACCGCCGCTCACGGCGTCGGATCGAAAGCCTCCACGCGGAACTGTGTCAGATCCGCTGGATGCTGTGGAGTCGCGGCCGTCTATAGTATCATGACACGGTCGAACCAACGATCACTTCAGGACACCTCAGGGGGAAACGTGTCGGACCCGAAACGTGCAGTCGTGCTGGTCGAGGAAAAGTACGAAAACCTCGAGCTCTGGTATCCGTACTGGAGACTGCGTGAACTCGGTCTGGCGGTCGACCTGGTCGGGCCCGAATGCGGCAAGAGTTACGGCTCCAAGGAAGGCTATCCGTGCATCACGGACACGCCGATCGTGGAGGCCCTCGAGCGCAACTACGTCTGTCTCGTCGCTCCCGGCGGGTGGGCGCCCGACCGGCTTCGCCGCTATCCCGAGATTCTCCAACTGGTGAAGAACGTCCACGACGGCAACGGCGTGATCGCGAGTATCTGTCACGGCCCCTGGGTACTGGTGTCCGCAAGGATCCTCGAAGGTCGCAAGGTCACCTGCGTCAGTGCGATCAAGGACGACGTCGTCAACGCCGGAGCCACGTACCTCGACCGCGAGGTCGTCGTCGACGGCAACCTCGTCACCAGCCGAACGCCGGCGGACACGGCGGCGTTCAGTCGAGCCATGGTCGAGCTCGTCTCCGAGAGGTTCTCCGCGGACGAGAGCCCGATCAGCTGAAGCGACGTGGAGCGATCAGCTGACGCGACGTGGAGACCGTGTGAGGACCGAGGATCGGAGCGCACACGTTCGCGCTGACCTTTTCGACGGTCACGAGGTCCTGCACGAGGTGATCGACGAACCCCGTCGATCACCTCCCCCCGCCCGGCAGCGTCACGTCGTCGCCGACGAGGAGCTCTCGACGACCGTCAGCCACGTCCGCCGGGAGTACGATTTCCCGGGAGCTGACGCACCCATCGGCGCTCGTCCGTCAGAACAGTCTCCTTCTTGTCACCAGCGCCCATGGATGGCAGGCGGCTCCTGATTGGCCTCAACGCGAGGGCTGGCAAGGAGCGACGAAACACGGTCCAGTCGACACCACCCGAACGCAAGCACGAGAGGAACCGTTTCGCACCTTCGACGCCGACGACCGGGTCCCCGTCTCCTTCTCTGACGACCAGAGAGTCGACATCGCGTCATGCGGCCTCGACGGTGAGGAGATCTGGCGCGAGTCCCCCGTCGATCTCCACTCGGTGCACGATTCTCTCGACTCGCCGGTGCTCCCGCACGACCTGATGTCCCCCGCCCACCCTCCGCACGCCCCCCCGCCCCTCCACAACGGGTCAGAAAAATAAGACGAC
>CAYMLL010000127.1:0-9782 GCA_964390645.1 uncultured Planctomycetia bacterium
GTTTGCCGTATGCGCCGCGGCGCGAGACGCCGCCATCGAACGTGAAGGCCAGGCAGCCACGCGTGTCCATACCATTCCGAACGCCGTAGATACGCAGAGGTTCCGGCCAGGCGATCGCGCAGAAGCTCGCCTGCATGGCGGCGCAGACCTTCGCGATGGAGTCCATAAGCCTCTACCCATCGATGCTCGTCGACCTCGGTGGCGCAGACATCCGCCTCGAGGCGGCGATGGCGAAGATGTACTGCTCCGAGGCCTTCTGGCAGATCGTCAGCGAGACGATGCAGATCCGCAGCGGCCGCGGCTACGAGACCGCCCGCTCCCTCCGTGAGCGTGGGGAGCCGGGCGTCGCCGTCGAGCGCGCGATGCGCGACTGCCGTATCAACATGATCTTCGAGGGCACGAGCGAGATCATGCGCCTCTTCATCTCGCGCGAGGTGCTCGACCCACACCTGCGTACCGCCGGCGATGTCCTCAACCCGCGCGCGCCGATCTCGAAGCGGCTCGCGGCGGGATTGAAGGCGGGCCTCTTCTACGCCGGATGGTACCCCAAACAATGGAACCCGGTACCGCGCCGCTTCCAGGTGGACCAGCGCATCGCACAGCACCTTCAGTTCGTCGACGTCACGAGCCGCAAGCTCGCGCGCTCGCTCTTCCACGCGATGAACCGCTATCAGGCGAGCCTCGAGAAGAAGCAGGCTCTGCTGAGCCGCTACGTCGAAGTCGGCTCGGAGCTCTTCGCGATCGCTGCGACGGTCGGACGTGCCGACGCGCTCCACCGCAAGAGCCCCGACGCCCACGAGGGCGTCATCGAGCTGGCGGACAACTTCTGCTGCCACGCACGGCGACGCATCGGGAACACCTTCCGCGCCATCCGCTCGAACGATGATCGATCGACCTACCGACTCGCTCAGAGGATCCTCGAGGGGCGGTACGAGTGGCTCGAGAAGGGCGCCGTCGACTTTCCATTCGAATGATCGGGTCTCCTTGAAGTAGCCTGCTGTCGGATCTCGCGACGATCGTACCCGCCGTCGAGCAGGAGGCTACTGTCATGTCCACATCTCGAAATGCGTCGCGCAACGAAGGTCGTCGCCGCTTCCTGAAGAAGGCGGTCGCATCACTCGGACTCGGCGCGCTCGGCGCGGCGACACCCGGATGCGCGCTCGCGCAGGAGTCCGGCAAGCGCGAGGAAGACGCCCCGTACGGAAAGAAGAGCGGCTCCAGCAACGATCAGAACAGGATCAGCGAGAGCCTCTTCGAGCGACTCGGCGGAAAGATCCGCATCACCAAGCTCGAGACCTTCCTCGTCCGTCCGCGCTGGCTCTTCCTGCGGATGCACACCGACCAAGGCATCACCGGTCTTGGCGAGCCGATCACCGAGGGTCGCGCGCGAACCTGCGCCATGGCCGTCAAGGAGGTCGAGCCGTACCTCATCGGCAAGGATCCGCGCCACATCGTCCACCACTGGCAGGCGATCTACCGCCACGCGTTCTACCGGGGCGGACCGATCCTGACGAGCGCGCTCAGCGGCATCGAGCAGGCGTTATGGGACATCAAGGGCAAGGCGCTCGGCGTGCCGGTCTACGAGCTGCTGGGCGGACCGACGCGCGACCGCGTGCGTGTCTACGCGCACGTCTCGACACCCGACGGCATCAGGGAGAAGCTCGCGCAGGGCTTCACCGCCTTCAAGACAGGGGTCAAGAAGAGCCGGCCCAACCGCGCCGTGGAGTCGCCCGCCTTCATCGCGGAGGCCGAGGAGAGCTTCGCGGCCCTGCGACAAGCGGGAGGTCCGGACGCCGACATAGGAATCGACTTCCACGGCGCGATCAGCCCTCAGAACGCCAAGCTGCTGATCAAGGCGCTGGAGCCTCACCAGCCGCTCTTCGTCGAGGAGCCCGTGCAGTGCCAGAACGTCGACGTGATGGCGGAGATCGCACGCGGCACTCACCTTCCCATCGCCACCGGTGAGCGCCTGTTCACCAAGTGGGGCTTTCGTGAGGTGCTCGAGAAGGGCGCTGCCTCGATTCTGCAGCCGGACCTCTGCCACGCCGGCGGGATTCTGGAGTGCCGGCTGATCGCCGGCATGGCCGAGTCCTGGTACGCCACGGTGGCGCCGCACAATCCCCTCGGACCGATCTCCCTCGCTGCCGGCATCCAGCTCGCAGCGTCGATCCCGAACTTCCTCTGTCAGGAGCAGGTCAACCTCGGAGACGGCTATCTCCGCGAGCCGTTTCGTGTCGAGAAGGGATTCGTCGCGGTGCCCACGAAGCCGGGCCTCGGAATCGAGCTCGACGACGAGCGGATGGCGGACAAGATCGGCCACGACTGGCGAAATCCCGTGCAGTTCGATGTCGACGACGGCTCGGTGAGGGACTGGTAGCCGCGACGGCGTCACGTCCCGCGGCGACCCGGTGAGATCCTCACCGGGAGGTCACCGGGCCTGGCAGACCGAGAGCTTCGCGCGCCCGGTCCCGCAGCTCGGTCAGCCTCTCGTGCTCCGGGTCGATGCGCAGCCCTCGCTCCGCGACCGACAGCCTCTCGACGACGTCCTGCGGCCGCGCAAGCGTCTCGGCGAGCCGCACGAAGCCGGCGACGTCAACGGGGTCCTCGTCGAGCAGATACCACGCGAGCTCCTTCGCCTTGCGCTGCGCACCACTGTCGACGTAGAGGTCGAGGAGCTCGAGCCACCTGGCGACCGCGACGGCGCCGTCGGCATCGCTGATGGCCTCATCGATGGCATCCAGGAGCCCCCGTCTTCGCACCACCAGGACGCGCAAACGCTCGAGCTCGTCGGCAAGCTCCGAGGAGAGCACACTCGACTTGCGCAGGTAGTCCGCGCTCTGGACGAATCGTGGCAGATCGAGGAGGTCGCTCGTATCCAGCCCCGCGAGCGTCGCGCTCGAGGCGTCTCCCTCGAGCTCCACCTCGATGATCTTCAGGAGCACTCTCCTCCACGTCTCGAGGTGCGGAAGGCGCAGCGGTCGACGCGCCAGGATCACCCGCGCCTGTGCGGGCTGTCGCTCGAGGACCATCTGCTCGGCGCGCGTCAGCGCGATGACCGGCTCGCTCGTCTCGTCCACGCGGTGCTCGCGAAAGAACGCCCGGACCGCCCCCAGGTCGCGAAGCTCGAGATACAGGCGCAGGCGAGCCGCCACGCCGGTCATCGGAGCGCGACCCGTCTGCGCCCCCGCCCCGGCGCCCGGCGGCGTGACGAGCCGGGGATCCTCGAGAATCCTCCTCGCCTCCTCGACGCGGCCTCGAATCGCCCCGATCCGCGCCCTGTCCAGAAGGAAGCTCGACACGCCGGTATTCTCGAACGCCTCGTCGCAGTTCGCCTGCGCCCGCCCCAGACGTCCGAGCGACTCGAGCGCCTCACCGTACGCCTGGTGCAGCTCGATCGACCTCGGTGACTCGCGGAGCGCGAGCCGCAGATCATCGAACGCCGCGCCGAGCCGACCCGTGACGAGCAAGGAGAGCCCCCTGAAGTACGCCGCTCCCGGCTCGTCACCCCCGGCCGTCGCGAAACCAGCGGCACGCTCGAGAGAGGCGTGAGCGCCGAGCTCGAGGTTTCTCCGACCGAGTGCGGCGGCCGCCGCACACGGCACCCCCGCCACCAGAACGGCCAGCACCTCGACGTCGAAGGGATTCTCGACGAGCGCCGGCAGCAGCGTCTCGACCGCGGCGTGGCGACGGCCGAGATCAATCGAGGCTCGCGCGGTGTAGACACGGAGATTCGTCAGCAGCTTCTCCTCGACCATGTCGGGATCCCTCTCGAGACTCGCGAGGATCGGCGCCAGTCGAGCGTGCGCCTCACCAGCGCGCCCCTCATCGAAGAGCGCCACCCCGAGGTAGTACTCGAGCTCCATGTCCCCACCTCGAGTGACGAGCGGCTCGAGAATCGCCCGCGCCTCGGCGCCGCGCTGCATCGAGAGCAGCACGCGCGCCTTCATCGTGCGTCCCGGCACGTGGTCCGGCGCCAGCTCCAGCGCCCTGTCGACGCAACCGAGCGCGCGACCGTGCTCACCAGCCTCCAGCAGCACTGCCGCCCACTGGGTGTAGATGGACTCCGGCCGCACACCCAGACCGCGCAGGTGCGGGTGCGTACGGCTCTCGAGGATGCTCTCGTAGAGCGCCTCCAGCTCCTCGTCGAGCTTCCCGGTCCGGAGCGCCGCGGCGGATCGCAAGCTGGCGTCGAGCACCGCGAGCCGCAGATCCAGTGGCCACCTCGCGCGCGCCTCGATCAGCACCTGCTCACAGTCGCGGACACTGCCCGCCATCTGCAGGCAGAATGCGAAGTTGTAGTAGTACGGCGCGAGCTCGGGGCTGTCCTCCCCCCAGAGCACGGCGAGCCGGCCGATGAGGACCAGGTACCTGTCCGCGGCCCCGAGAAAGTCGCCCTCCTCGCGCAGGGAGCCGATCTCCTCCCACTGCGCGGCGAGCTCCGCCGGCACGGGTCGAACCGGCTCGGGCTCGACGACGCGCGGCCGCACCTCGAGCTCCTCGAGCGGGGTGTAGACGCCACCCCCATCGATCAGGGCGACCACCAGAGCGAGGACGCAGACGAGAACAGCGACGGCGATCGCCAGGGACGAGGACGAGGCCTTACTCACAGATCAGCTCGTCGGCGGTCGGGTCGACTCCGACAACGGGAAAGGGAGCGGCCGGCGACGGCCCGTCGCGGAAGATGTAGTCGAGCAGGCCGACCGCGTCCGTCAGATCGAGCGCGCCGCTGTCGTCGAAATCCGCCGCGTCCGGACAGCCGAGCGAGGCTCCCCGGTAGAGGTGAAACAGAGTCTGCACGGGGTCGGACACGTCGATGACGAAGTCACGGTTGCCGTCTCCACGCAGGAAGACGTCCGGCAGCGTCCCCTGGTACTCGAACGCGTCCTCGAGCAACACCTCGGAACCGTCCGGAAGCACGAAACGGATATCCACGACCCCGTTCTCCGGTAGAGGCGGAGCCGCCCGCGGAGCGACGACACGCACCCTTTCGGGCGTGTCGACGTCAACCGTCTGAGCCCGAGCTTCGCCGAAGAAGACGCTGGTCCCCTCCGCCAGGTTTCGTCCCGTGAACGTCACCTCGTAGCCGCCCATGACGTCGCCGGAGCGCGGGGTCCACGAGCTCACATCCGGGTCGGTGGAGAGCTCGGTCGTGGTGACCGTGATCGTCGCCGTCTCGACGGTCTCGCCGCTCCCGTCGAC
The DNA here is from genome assembly GCA_964390645.1 of uncultured Planctomycetia bacterium. Taxonomy (GTDB): domain Bacteria; phylum Planctomycetota; class UBA8108; order UBA8108; family UBA8108; genus CAYMLL01. The sequence continues at coordinate 5,200 of CAYMLL010000127.1, forward strand.
GCCGATGAACTGGAACTCCGTCACCTCGCGGGCAAGCTCGAAGTCGACACGCCAGCGCGTCTGCGTGACCCAGGTCGGCTCGAGCGCCACGAATCCGTTGCCGCCCTGATCAACCAGAATCTGCGCCACCGTGACCGGCGCGTCACCCTCGAGTCGGACCGTCTCCTCGTCGATCTCGAAGTCATCGCCGGAGTTCGTGCGGATCCGGAACGCGGCGTTCACCGACGCGTTGATCGTGGAGCGCACCGACCCTGACCGCGCGTTGATGAAGTTCCTGATACCGCCCGTGCCGATGCCGACATCGCGCTGCAGTGTTTCGAGGAAGGGGCTGACGTTCCGCACGTTCCAGTAGCCATCGAGGAGCTCCGACAGGATGCGGAAGTAGACCCGGCGCGACCACGGTCGCCCCATCATCCGAGCGACGTCGCCGTCCGCGGTCGGAAAGAACGGGAAGCCGCTCTGACCGAAGGAGTTGTCCATGTCGAACGGCAGGATGCCCCACTTGCCGGTGTTGCCGTCGTAGGACAGGTAGCCGTTGTGGCCGTTGCCGATCGAGAACGCGTCCCATCCGCCGATGAGGATGCGGACGCTGATGACACGAAGCCACGCCTCGAGGTCGAGGATCCCGGTGATCTGCCGATCGAAAGACGCGTTCGATGTCTCGCCACGGTCCATGACCCGCGCCAGAGCCAGAAAAGGCTCCCAGTCGTCCAGCGTCTGGTGAATCGTGTGGAAGAAGTACGCGCGGTAGCTCTCGGTGTTGTCGTTCATGTAGGTGTAAGAAGCGCCGTCCCATCCGGTACGCGACCCGCCGTCGTTGAAGGCCAGGCGGCCGTTCGCCTTCAGCACGCGATGGTCTCCGCTGCCGTACCACTTCGTCATGTAGTCGCCGTCGACCGGCTGAAAGAGGCCGTGCCTGCCCTGGGAGGCGCCGTTGTAGTAGTGTCGCACCCAGAAGTAGTCCGCGGTCGGTGCGGGCGACCCCATGACGCCATTGCGACCGACCAGGAAGTACGCGCTGCCCTCGTTCGGACTGCCGCCACGGCTCGACAGGTTGATCGCCGTGCGACCGCGGTGAAACCGATCGTCCTTCGGGAAGGCGATGCGGAAGTTCGAGCGTCCCGGCCGACCCCACGGACTGCCGCGATAGCGTGCGCCGATGTTGTAATAGACCTCGTCGTTGTTGAAGACGAAGGTACCGTCCAGGAGGTCGTTCGAGTGCAGCGGCCTGCCGCGCAGCAGAGAGTCGCGAGCGTCGTCCAGCACCCAGCGGGCCGTGTCGAGCGATCCGTCCAGCGGCCCCTGCACCTGAAGGAGCAGCGTGCGAGAGGTCGCATCTCTGGGAAACCGGCGGGTCGCTCCGCGCGTGTCCTCGGCCTCGACGTAGAAAACGACCTTCGTGCCCGTCGCATAGCCCGAGATCTGCCCGCCGTAGATTCCATCCCCGGCACGACGATCACCGTCCTGCCCGTTGTCGAGCAGATCAGCGGAGGCGAACGCGCCGTTGGGGGTCCGGGTCCGGTAACGCACCGTCACCGTGTCGACGCCGTCCGGGTCGCTGACACGCGCCTCGAAGGTGATCGCCGCATTCGGCGCCGGGGACGCCGGACCGTGGCGCACCCCCGAGAGCACGGGGCCGAGGTTGCCGCTGCCGGTCTCGTCCCGCAGCTTGGCCGTGACGCTGTTTTCCGCGCCCGGCGTGCCGAGGTTCCGCGGCACGGTCAAGCGGAACTTGCCGCCCAGCGTGTTGCCCGAGAGGTTCGTCGACGGACCCGGCCGCCCGCCCCAGGGCCCCGAGGTGAACTCCCCGTGACCGATGAGCAGGCTCGAGCCGCGCAGCCACCGGGCCCAGAGAACCACGTCGTAGGGACCGTTCGACAGCGCCGGGCTGGTGTCGGCCTCGATGCGGTTGACCCCGGTGTCGCCCTTGCCCGACGCGCGGAGCTCGAGGCTCCCGTTGCCCGAGTGGCTGTCCCACGTCACACGACGAGTGTCCACGTGGGTTCCCTGGATACGCCACGAAGAGGTGTTCGACTCGAAGCCGCCGTTGCGCACGTGATTCGCCCCTCCCCCTCGACGGATGGAGATGTCGTCGATGAGGCAGCGTCCCCGCTCGACGAGGAAGAGGTGCAGCTCCGATTGCGAGGAGCGCCGGTACGCCGGTACGCTGTAGGTCAGCTCTTCCCACTCGGACTTCCCGTCCTCGTCACTCGCCTCCCAGGCTGAAGCCACGGAGTTGTCGTGCCGCGCATCGATGAGCTCGAGGCTCGAGCCGCGGCCGTCGGCCCACTCGGACCAGCGTCCCCCATCGAAGTAGCGCACCTCGTCGACCGGATTGTCCCACGGATCGACGAAGCGGAGGTTCTCGCCGCCGTCCGCGAGCCGGCCCTCGTAGGGTCCGTGGACTCCCGTGATCCCGAACGTCGCCTCCAGATCCTCCGGCGACTGCGCGACGACGACGTACTCGCCTGGACCGATGCTGTCCCCGGTCTGGAACTCGTAGCGGATGCCCTTGTCGAACGAGTAGCCCGCAAGGTCGATCGTCGTGTCCCCCTTGTTGAAGAGCTCGATGAACTCGCGCAGTCGTCTCTCCGGGGGATGGTAGTGGATCTCGTTGATGACGAGATCAGGGGTAGCCTCGACCTCGTTCGGAGCGTTCGGGGTGGACGTCGCGGAGATCCAGTCCGGGTTGCCCCCGTCAGGATAGCGCAGCTCGGACCATGCAGTGCCGACGAGATCCGGTGGCGCCTCGGTGTCGAAGGTCGCCGCCGCAGCGACGAGGCCGCTCGCCGTGACGAGGAAAACCCGCACCTCGGGTGCGGAAAGGTCGAACCCGCCCGTCGACTCGTCGACCGCGAGAAAGCCGCCCGGCGCAAGCACGCTGCCCGCGGGCAGCTCGTAGGGGTCCGGACGCTCGGGATCATCCGTGAGCAGGAATCCCGAGACATCGGCCGACGTCTCGCCGTGATTGTAGAGCTCCACGAAGCCCTCACCCACGCCCGGGTCGCGTCCGAGCTCGTTGAAGACAATCGGCGGGCGGGCACCGCCGTCCTCGTCGACGAGCCGCCGCCGGATCAACCGCGGCGCGTTGCTGAGGTCGGAGCTCCCGAGCGAGAAGTTGACCGCCAGGATCGAGATGAGGTTGTCGCCCGCGACGAGGGAGCCGCGGGAGATCGCGAAGAACTCCTCGTCGTTCGCCTCGTGCGACCCCGTCGACGTGTCGTCCCAGTCCAGCGACGCGTCGCAGTTCGCCGTCGCCACCTCGGCACCGTTGACGAAGGCGCAGAATCCGTCGTCATAGACGATACCGAGGACGTACTCACCGGGCTGTGCGAGATCCTCCGCGGTCACCGTGAAGCGCTTGCGCATGGCGACGGTGGTGTAGCCGTTGCGCATGTCGTTCAGCTCCGTCGCGTCGTCACCGTCACCGTAGCCGATGCCGGTGACCCCCCGCTCCCAGCCCGCGTCGTCGAAAGCAGGCTCACGCCACGCGTTCGCTGGATTCGAGAACGCCTCGTTGCCACGCTTGAATCGCCACTCTTCGCCGACGTCGAAGACCGTCGTCTCCTCGAAGCGAGGTCCGTCGTCCGGAAAGTTGCGGCGGCCCGGGCTACCGCCGAGCTCCGGGCTCCAGGTCCAGCTCTCCGGCTCGGACGAGTCGAGATCAGCGTCTCGCAGCACGAGACTGTGCCCCGTACCGTCGGGCGCGGTCGGCCACTTGCCCTCGTCCCGGAACCGAACGCTCTGCAGCTCGATCCCCGCTTGCGAGACCAGCGTGAGGCGCTCCCCGCTGCCGTCGAGCCGACCGACGAAGTTGCCGATCGCGTTGTCGATGCCGTAAGTCGCGCGGACGAGATCGACATCGGCACAGACGACCACCGTCGCGCCCTTGCCGAGCACGGTCGCCGCCGGGATCTCGAAAGCGACTCCACTGACGAACTGGTAGCCGGAGATGTCCTCCGGCGTAGTCGTGTCGTTCGCGAGCTCGATGAACTCCAGACCGTCGTTGCCGCCGGCAGGGTTGTAGTGAATCTCCGAGATCACGACCGCACTCACCGGTGTCACGAACGCGAACACGCCAAGAGCTACAGCGCCGAGAGCGACGCGAAGAAGACGGGAATTCAACGGCGCTGATCGTGTGGCGCGCAAAGCATGACCTCTCTGGGATCGACGAGGAAGCCGGCCCCTCGCTGCATGGAACTCGACCATGACCAGCGATTCTAAGCGCCAGAGCCTGCCCTTGGCAGAACTTTGAGAGAGGTTTCGGGACAGACGCCCCGAGAGAGGTCCCGCGATCGCCGACTACGCCGCGCGTCGGTCCATTTCCAGCGCTTCGATGCCGGCGCAGTACTTGGAGATGCGCTGCACCTGCGCGTCCATCGAGTTCAAGACGGTGCACAGCCAGCGCGGGATCACCTCGTTGAACTTCACCTCGAGCAGCACCATCGTCGATGGGAGGGCGTGGACACCGCGAAGCCGGTCCCTGGTGAGATCCAGGGAGAGGTTGCGGGCCCGTATGTTGCGGTCGAGCGTGATTCGCAGGTCACTCTTGTACTGATCGAAGAACGCCATGCGGTTGTACG
>CAYMLL010000127.1:9792-19796 GCA_964390645.1 uncultured Planctomycetia bacterium
GAGCTTGGGCTCGAAGTCGCCACGACGGGTGAGCAGGAACACCTCGTCGAACACCGGGTCCTTCCCGCCGCTGTATCGTCCGTTGACAACGTCGACCATGGTCTTCTGCGCGTCCTCGATCGAGAACCGGCAACGCCGCTTCTGCACGCTCAAATCGTAGCGCTGCTTGATCTCGACGAAGGCCTCGGTGGGATTGGCTCCGTACGTGCGCATCCGTACCTTCCGTCGGAACTTCTCGCCGTCGATCTTCTCCCAGTAACAATCGAGTCCGGGCGAGTCATAGTAGAGCGAAGCGACCTTGTAGAACCCGTCACCCTGAGCGTTCCTGTCCGTGTGGACGTGCGAGCTGATGGCGTCGACGAAGTCACGCGCAACCCGATGATGTAGCAAGTACTTCAACTCGAAGCGGTTGAACGTGCGGACATACTCACTCATCGCGCGTCCTCGATCATCACCAGGTCCACGATATCGATACGTCCTTCCGCCAGGGCGTCGGCGGGTGGCTCGAACCGGGCGTCCACCTCACAGCGTACCAGGCGCAGCGAGGAACCGGAATCGAGGTTGACGTCCTTGACGTTCTGCGTCAGCTTGCAATCCACGAGGGAGCCTCGACCGCCACCGGAGTAACGCCAGTTCTTGTCGTACCCGGAAACGCCAACGCGGCAACCGAAAATCTCGACCCTGCGCAGGGTCGGGTCGGAACCGTCCTTGACGCCGATGCCCATCACGCAGTCGATGATCTTGCAATCGATGACCTCGGGGTTGGCCGACTCGCCGAAGCTGATCCCCTTGTCTCCCGCGTTACGCACCGTATTGCGTTCCAGATCCACGTTCGCGGTCATCAGATCGATGCCGTCGTTGCGCGGCCGCTGGATGACCGTATCCGAGATCACGCCGTCGCTGATGTCGCAGTCGATGGCATCACCGTTGGCGCCCTCCACACGGCACCCCGCGATGCGCAGACCGCGGCATCGGCCGAAGCGTACGGTGTCGTCACCCGACAGATTGTCAGCAAACAAGCAGTTCTCGAGCACGACGCGGTCAGCATGGTGAGCGCTGAACATGCCGCTGTAATACACGTGCCGCAGCACCGCATCACTACCGCCGCGCATCGTGCTCCCCACGATACGACTGTCCGACGCCCCGGCCCCCTGCAGGATGAACGCGCCCCAGGGCTGCTCCGGATCGAGCCGCTCCACGGTAATGCGCGACAGGTCGACACGTGACTTCAGGACGATGGACACGCCAGGGCCGAGCAAAAAGCGCGTTCCCGGCTCGGCCTCGAACCTGTCCTTCTCCCTGATGACGAGTGTCCTGGTCAGTTCCACCGTGCCGCGAAAACGGTATTCGCGGGGCTCCGGCGGCACCGGAAAGCGCCACGGGTGAATCGAGAGCTCGGCGACGTAGCCGTTCGGCGCTCCCTCGTGAACGGAGACAGGGCCCCTACCGACAGTGCGGACGGCCCGCAACCCGGTCACACGCGGTGTCACGCCGCTGCGGTCCGCAAGCAGGAACGGGCTGCGCAGGTATGCCAGCCGCGTGTACATCCGGAACTGCGTGAACACGTCCTTGTTCTGTTCGCCGGGCTCGTGGTACGGCGCACGGAAGTCCCGACCGGTGTAGAGCGGGACGTCCTCCTCCTCGTCGACGTAGAGGGTGCTGCCGTCAGCTCGAACACCGAGCTCACGGTCACCGGGACTCACCGAGCCGTCGAAGTCACGGTCCTCCCAGAGACGCACTCCGTCCGCCGATGCGTCGAGCTCGAGGGCCTTCAAGCTCAGCGACGAAGCCGAGCGTGCGTAGGCAGCGAAGCCCCCGTCCTCGGGCTCGAATGCCAGGTCAGCCACGCCCAGCGTGGACCGAACAGTGTCGAGGCGCCCTGCAACCCTCGCCCGAACCCACTTCGCGTGGGCCTCGAACGCGTGACGATCCAGCGCCTCCCCGCTGTAAGACGTCAGGATCCGTTCGACCTCGGCGAAGAGCTTCGCCGGAACGTGGGCCTTCATGAATCGTTCGTCCATCGCCCGGTGCATGCGATCGAGAAAGCGCGGATCGCGGCAGAGCTTGACGAACAGCGCGTTCGCGCTCGTCTCGACTCCGACACCCTCGGGAATCAGCACTTCGAGGTTCCAGAGGAGCCCCTCGAACTTCCCGGTGAGCGGACTGAAGTACAGCTTGTGGTTGTGGGCTCGATCCGTGTGCTGATCACCGAGGTAGGAAAGCAGGCCGAAGTACGCGGCATAGTCGTCGTCGAGCAGCTCGTGCAGCCCGCCCCAGGACTGGAGCGAAGGATCGGCGATCAGATCCAGCAGCTCGGTCAGATGCGGGCGGTGCTCAACAGAGTACCGGTTGAAGCTGGACTTTTTCCGCCACAGGAAGGGATTCCAGAACAGGTCGTTGGAGCCCAGCTTTGCCTCGTTCGGAAAGGACAGCTCACCGTAGAACACGTCGCCCGGCATACGGCCGTACCGGCGAATCAGCGACTCGTCGATCTGCTCCTCCTGCAGGTACAGACCCTGGTCGATCCCGTTCAGGTACAGGTGAACGACCCGCGAACGCGAGGCGGGCAAACCGATCATGGAGGCGGCCATGAACGCAAGATGATCGGAGAGACGACCACCTTCCAGGGACGTCAGATTGATGACCCGGTAGCCGTCGATCAGCTCTCTCTGGCGTGTCTTGATCTTCCAGGTCTTCCGTCGAAAGACGAAGTTCCCGAGATCCTGCCCTCGGTGGCGGACCTCGACTTGCTGAGAGACTCCGTTCTCGATTAGGTTGCCGCTGTGCCACCGTTCGCCCGATCCGGGAAGCGCGCTGGCCAACGAGTCCAGGACGTCACCACGGATTCTCAGGTCGTAGCGCCGCGCGGAACCAGGTTGGGGTGGAGAGAGGGGCAGATACGCTGTCGGGACAGGTCTTACCGCGGGGTTGAGCACGAGGCGGCTGATGACGTCGGCGCCGGCAACGCGAACGTTGCGGGTCAGGTAGCCGTGAAAGTTCTTGATCTCGACGTTGTAGAAGCTGGCGGCCGTGGCCACGACCAGGTAAACCACCACGCCCACGGCCGGAAGCGTGAGGATGAACACGTCCCGCAAGAGATGCCTCTGGCTTCGCATCCCCTAGCTCCTCCGCGGCTTCAGGTTGGCGCGCGCCTTGTCGATGATCGCGAGCGACTCGTCGGTCAACCTGCGTTCCGGACACGAGTAGAGAATCTCGAAATCCGTGGCCATGCCGATGTCGAGCCTCACGTCGAACTCCACGAAAGCCTCACGAGAGGAGTTCGGCTGGTGCAGGTGGCGCACGTCCTGCGGATCGAGCGCGAACTCCATCTGCTCGGCACCGATGCGGCACCGCAGCGCGTCGACGCGCAGATCACGGTAGACGTGCTCGAAGCGAAGCTGCACCGTGATCACGTTGCTCGACGGCCAGTCGGCGAAAAGCTCGGCAGGACAGGAGATGACCTGGCGATTGCCGCGTGTCAGCCCGCGCGCCTCGAACTGACGGAAGAACGTCCCGTGCTCTACAGGAATGCCCGCCCACCCCAGACTGTAGCGCTCCAGGACGCTCCGCGGAACAACCACCTTGACGACCGCCGAGGGTACCGCGCGCTGCTGGGCACGGGCAAACTGGTCCGCGACCCATACTACCTTCTCGAGGTCGGGCAACTCGGCGAGCACCAGGAGGTAAGCCTCGGTCACATCGATATGGTTGAGAGTCAGTCGGAAAGCCCGATCGAGCGATTTCGCCGCGGCCGACGAGCTGGCGCCTTTCTTCTCCGCGAGACCGCGCAGGTACCACGCACGATAATGCAGAGGAACCCGTTCAGTCAGATCTCGCAACAACTTGATCGCGCGACGTGGCCGGTCAAGCCGCATGTGCAGGTCCGACAGAGTCTCGTGCGCTTCCACGACCGCGTGCGTCTCGAGCTGACTACGCTGGACGTCCTTCGTGACCTCCAGGAAACGCTCGAGTCGCAGCTGAGCGTCGTCCATGTGACCGGCCCTGATATCCTCGCGCGCGACCTTCACTTCCTCGAAAGAGTCATGATACGCGAGAGCACGAGCAACGACGGTGATACCAACGCCGTACCTGCCCGGAGTAGCGTAGGCGAAGAGGAGAAACCCGGCCCAGACCAGAGCGAGGATGCCGACGTACAGGATCGTGAGCAACCGCTGGTGACGCCATAGGAACAATCGCATGCGGCGTGCCATGAATCGACTACATCGAGACGTTGGTGTGCCCGTGAATCAGCTGAGCGGTGACCGAATTGTCGATCGTCTGAACTTCGCTCAACAGCGCCTGCTCGCGAGCTCCCTTGCGGATCGTGACGCTGTATATGAGCTCCACGCGCCCCGATCCATCGCTGTCCACGGACAAGAGGTCCGCAGCCTGAAGGTGCTTGTAGAAGACCTCGTTGAAGGCCGTCTTGTAGTCGAGCTTGTCGCCCGTCGTCAGCTTCAACAGCACCTCCATCATGGGCTTCGAGCCCACCTGGAATCGTGTCAGACCGTAGATCATCGGACAGACCAGCAGCGTGAAGAGCATCGCGAGCGGCGTGTGCTGCGTGCCGCACGCCATCCCGATGGCCATCGCGAGGAAATAGAACGCGACGTCCCTGCTCTCCTTGACCGCGTTGCGGAAACGAATGATCGAGAGCGCGCCGACCAGACTGAACGCCCGCGCGATGTTCGTGCCGATGATCAGCATGATCAACGAGACGACCACCGCCATGATGATCATCGTGTGCACCGTCGTCTGCGAGTAGGACGGGCCCTGGTGCGTGATTCGGTAGGTGTAACCGACGATGAGCGACAAGAAGAAGCTCACCAGCGTCGCCCGGATCATGACCAGCGGCTCGACCGAGTCGACAAACTCACTGCTTCCGAACAGGTTCTCGAAAATCCCCATGACTCTGCTCTCCTCCGGATAGAATCTTCTCTTCTGCTCTTCTCGGCAAACCGGCGCCCCGAGATTGAGGCATCCCTTCCGGACCTCGTCGGATTATGAGACTCGCGTCACGAGGACACGCGCCAACTCCGTCGTCAGGCCTTTCGGTGGCCACAACGAGGACTCTTGAACATCCTCGGCACTACGGCGAGATCGCTGAAAGACACCGGGACGCGGGACTTCCGATAGCCGGAGCTCGGGGCCTGGAGGGCCCCCTGGGAGGTGAGCTCTGCGAACGGTCTACGAGCAGCCGGTCGAATCCACCGGGCAGCTCTCTGGTGTCGAGTCGGGATCGATGCCGCAGTCGGCAAACGGCGGCGGAGGCCGGGTGCCGCCACGGAACAGGTAGTTCACCGCGAAGATCGCGTCCGAGAGATCCTTGCGGCCGTCCTTGTTGCAATCGGCGGCGTCGTAGCACGCCGTCGTCGGCCCGCCCTGCAGCAGCTCCAGAACGAGCCAGACCGGGTCGGCGAGATTGACCTGGCCATCGTTGTTCGAGTCACAACGACGGAACTCGCCGACCGTCGAGACCGTCAACCCGGCGACGACCCAGTACAGCGACGCGGGAACACCGCCGACGCCGAGCCGGTCCTCGCTGAAGATCTGCACATCGACGGCTTCCGGTCCCGGAGGGACCGTCACGGGTAAAGCCAGCGTGTCCCACTCCGGACCGTCCGCGCCGACCAGGATGTTGTTGAGCTCCTGCACTTCGCCCCCGAACTCGACCTCGACGACCGTGGGCAGCGCCCCCTGGCTCGTAGCGGCGACGTCCCCGACGATGAGGATCAGGTCGAACTTGCGTTTGAGGTCGGGTGACGAGCTCGCGAGAGACTGACGCACAGTGGTGTTGCAAGGCTCCCGGTAACGACCCAGCGCGAAGTCGCTACCGTCGATAAGCATGATCTCGCTGTCAGAGCCGTCGTCGGCGATGACCACGATCGAGGCACCGTTGGGCCGCAGTCCGTCCGCTACCACGCCATCGACAGTCACCTCGTTGGAGCCGCTGCCGACGAGGTCGAGGCTCGTGATGTCAGCACGGTAGACCCAGGCACGAGAGCTGCTGATACCCGTGCAGGCCGACCGGCCGATCAGCTGCCCGGTAACGTCGATGGACCCGTCCAGCACGACGTCGTCGTCTCCGACCTCGGAGCGCAGGCCCCAGTAGAGCAAGACCTGCAGGACCGCCATGTGCTCGGGAACATCGAGGCGAATCGTCCCCGGCTCCAACGTCGAGAGCCCGACGCCGGCGGCCAGGATGCGGCTTCCGTCAGCGATGGAAATCGACGGCGCCCCCAGGGTCTCATCCCCGTCAGCAGGAAGCGGACGCTGGACGACCAGAACAAGCAACACGGCTGCGATCGACAGACCAGCAGAAACAACACCATGCGAAGGCACCGCAACAGGACTCACCACAGCCATCTTGCTTTTTCCTCCTCGATCGAACGGACCCGACCCTCAGCTTCCGTATTATAGTCAGAAAGGAAGCAGCCCGCGCGAGGAAAAACGGGAAAGGCGCGATCACGTACCGTACACGAACCCGCAGCGACGACGAGCTCTGCCGGGTCAGCACCTCGGCGAGCCCATCGCGGCGAATTCGCAGCTCGAGAACGAGGCGGATGAAGGCCGATGCCAGCGGCTGGATCCACTGCCGGTCGGACGCCGACAGAACAGCGCGCGGACCATCACGACCGGCCTCCGAGCCGACCGCACAGCGACTCGCCCCGACACGGTCGAGGACGCTTGCCGCCCGGTCCCTGGCGTGGCAAGAGTCGCCAGACCCGCCGGAGCAACGCGAAACCGAGAAACCGGCTCTTCCACCAGAGCTCCGCAAGGAGCTGCCGGGAGGGTTCTCGATGACGCTGCGGCTCCGGCGGTCGGCCACTTTGCCGACGCCCGACCACGTATCTTCCTACTGCCCCACGAATTGACGCGACGGACAGCAGCCCGGATTCGGAACGCCGTCTCGCGACAGCCCGATCCCGCACCCCTGCCAGTTCGTCAAGCCCTGCATACCGGCGGCAAAGGGAGATGCCCTTCTCCCTCGACTCGGTCCGGCAACACCGTCCGCCCTGCTGACTCGAAGAACGGTCGACTCGACGACATTCCGGCGGAGCCGCCCGGAGAGGCGACAACATGCCCACCGACAAGCCATCAAAGCTCAGCGTCCGGTCACGCCGCGGTCTACGCGACGCGCAATCCAACTGTACCAGATCGACGGGCCGCGAGGCGCGTCAATCTCGAACGTCGTCCCGCCGGCGGGTCCCTCGACTCGACCCGCTCCGACACTGCCGTCCGCCCCGCCGTTGCCAGAGGAGCAGTGCCGGCAGCAGCAGGAGATCTCCCACGAGCGCCGATGAGATCGCAACGCACGCGAGCGCGCCGAACATCCGCAGAATGTCGAGCTCGCTGAAGAGCGTCGAGGCGAAGCCGGCCACGAAGACGAGCGTCGTGATCAGCAGAACGCGGCCTATCTTGACGAAGCTGCGTGCGACGGCATCGCGGTGGTCCATCCCCGTGGCGAGCTCCCGACGATACGACGCGACAAAGTGGATCGTGTCGTCGACCGCGATGCCGAGACAGATACTGAAGACGATGACGTTCCCGAGGACCAGCGGCCAGCCCAGCGCGACGATCACCGCCGCCGTGAGCGCCAGAGGGAAGATGTTCGGGACCAGACTGACAAGGCCGATGGTGATCGACCGGAAGGCGATCGAGAGCACGAGGAAGATCACCAGCGCCGCGACCCCGAGGCTTCTGAGAAGATCTCCGATCATCTCCTTCACCTTCGCGGAGATAACGACGACGGCGCCGGTGAGCCGGAAGCGAAAACCGGGATGCGCGCTCTCGAGCTCGGCGAGCCCCGCCTCGATGCGGTCGAAACGGGGCCGGCTCTCGGACGCGAAGACGTCGGGCACGCGCTGACGAACGAGCGCCAGCCCGATATCCCGTCGCAGGAAGCGTCCCTTGACGGACTCGGGGACCAGCTCGAGGAGCGCTCCTCGCTCGATCAGCGCAGCGCGCCCGGGCGCGGCCGCCAGGACGTCGACGATGGACAGCGGCCTGCCGAACAGATCGTCGCGCGCTGCAACATCACGCGCCGCCCCGACGGCCTCCAGCACCGCGGCGATCGGCACCTCCCCGCTCTCATCCCACTCGATGCAGATCTGCGCCTCGAGGATACCGCCGAAAGCACGATCGCAGACGACGATGCCCTCGTAGGCCTCGAAGTGACTCGGCACCAGCTCCGTCAGCCGGCTGTCCATACGCAGCGCCGTCGCCTGCCACAGCAGAAGCCCCGTGGCGGCGAGGCCGATCACCGAGATCGTCCGCGGCCGACGCACGACGATCGAGGCGAGCCCGCCCAGGCGTCCGAGCGGTCGGTCAACGCGCCATGTCTTTCCCCTCGGCACGAGGCTCTCGCCCAGCCGTGTCGACCCGAGCAGGGGCACGACCGTCAACACCGCGAGAAAGGTCGTCACCGCCCCGATGGCGGTCACCAGACCGAATTGACGGATGCTCGGCGTGGTGGCCGCACAGAGCGACCCGAATCCGACCGCCGTCGTCAGCGACGTCAGCCAGCACGGCAGCGCGAGACGCCGCAGCGTGTCGAGCGCCGCCTCCCGTCGGGACGCTCCCTGCATGCGTTGCTCGCACATGTGGAGACCGAGATGAACCGAGTCGGTGAAGCCGATCACGAGGACGAGGGTCGGCAGCACCGTGCTGATCGGGTCGATCCGCAACCCGGCAAACCCGATAATACCGAAGGTCCAGAGCAGCCCCACGAGCGGCCCGGTGGAGACGATGAGCGTCGTCGAGACACGGCGGAAAAGGAGCATCCCGACCAGCGTCGAGATCAACACGCCACCGACCGTGAAGACCGCCTGGTCGCGACGCATCGCCGAGAGGATCGACGCGCGTACCGCCGGCACACCGGTGATCAGACAGCGAAGGCCCGACTCGTCCCTGACACGGTCGCAGACGACTCGCACCTTCTCCAGCACCCGGCGCATGTTCGCGACCTCGAGCCGCTCGCCGGCCAGACGCACGACAACCAGAGCGGTGCGACCATCGCTCGACAGCAGCACTCCACCCACGAGAGGGTGAGCGACCGCCGCCCGACGCGCCTCGTCGAGAGCCTCGAGCCCCGAGTCGGCATGCGGCAACAGTGGCCGCGGCAGAGACAGCGGCCCCTCCGAGAAGCGCGGCACGCTGGCCATGCTGATCACGCCTGCGACACCATCGACCACAGCGATCCCGTCGAGCAGGCGGCGGAATCCGCGCAGGGAGCGCGAGCCGAAGAGAGAGTCCGCCGACTCGACGATGATCAGCGCATCGTTCTCGTCCGTGGAGAAATCCCGCCGCACGCGCTCGAGGACGGCAAAGTCCTCGTCGTCGGTGCGAAAGAGATCCTCGGGCACGTCGTTGAAGCCGACCTGCCTGACGCCCACCAGCGCGATGAGCGACACCGCGAAGAGAGCGAGAGCGAGGGCCCGAGGTTGATGCTCGAGCAGGAAGAGGAAGGGCCGCTCCACGACGGCTCAGGCGGCAACCAGGAGCTTCGCGAGGAGCCCCTGGACGATCCCCCAGCCGACAAAGAGACTGACGAGAAGCGCGAAGAGGTCGACGATGACCACGCTCACGCCGCGCCAGCTGCTCGAGGTCCAGCGAAAGTAGCCCATGTCCGGTCGACTGATGCGCCAGACGAGAACCAGAGCCACGAGCGGGAAGACGACCGCCAGCAGGATCGTGAACGCCTGGATCCCGTAGAACGGGTTGATCCTCAACGCGATCATGCTCGCCGACGCGATGACGAAGATCGCGAGCGCCCGTCGAAAAGGGCGCGACTCCATCTTGATCTGCATGTTGCCGAGGTCGAGCATCGCGTACGCACCGCAGACGATCCAGCCGATGCCCGCGGTCCACGCGGCGACGAAGAGCCCCGAAAGGAAGATCACCTTCGCCCAGCCGCCCCCGAACCGCGCGAGGAGCGCGGCGAAAACGTAGCCCATAGCGGGGACCATCCCCACCCGCCAGGCCCCCCCCCCCCCCGCCCCCCA
>CAYMLL010000128.1:0-3823 GCA_964390645.1 uncultured Planctomycetia bacterium
CGACCTTCAGCGCCATGCTGAACACCAGAACAAGGAGTCCCAGGAGGAGGCGAGACGAGAAGGAGGCCGCCGAGACGAAATTGCGCTCCGGTCGGTCGCCCAGATGCTCGATGAAGAGCCTGGTCGGGCTACGTCGCCATTCGTTCCGCAAGACACGCGGTCCCACGCATCCGCCTCCCTGACGACCGCTCAACCAACCTCGCCGACAGACCAGCGCCGGGACGAAATAGAGAGCGACCGCAAGCGACGCAACCAGCGAGATGACAACGGTCAGCGCCTGGTCACGAAACACCTGGCCGGCGATGCCCTCCACGAAGACGATCGGAAAAAACACGGCGACCGTCGTCAAGGTCGATGCGATCACCGCGGAAGAAACCGCCCGGGCTCCGCGGACCGCAGCTTCTGGCGGCTCATCACCCTCCTCCCTGCAGCGGAAGATGCTCTCCAGAACAACGATGGAGTTGTCGACCAGCATCCCGATGCCAAGAGCGAGCCCGCCGAGCGACATCATGTTGATCGACACGCCGAAGAGGTGCATGGCGACGAACGCCGCGACGACCGAGAGCGGAATCGACAGTCCCACCGCAAGCGTGAACGCGGCGCTGCGCAGGAACAGAAACAGGAGGAGGATCGCCAGCACTCCTCCGCTGAGCACCATCTTCTGAACGTCGTTGAGAGAGTTCTCGATGAAGACCGACTGGTCGGACATGACCTCGAGACCGACGCCCGCCGGCAGGCGCGTAACGAGATAATCAGGGCGGCTCTCCCGGGTGCCAAAGGACCGGTCGCCGCGTTCCCTGCCGCCATCCTCGGCGCTCTTCGTCGACGACTCGGGCTCCTCATCCGACTGGATCCGCTTCGCGTCACGCCGCCGCTGCTGGTCAATTTCGCGTAGCCGCTCGCGCTCCGCGCTGCTACCGAATACGCGCCGTCGAACTCGCTGCGCGACCTCGACGATGTTGGCGTCGGCCTCCTTGTGCACATCGACCTTGACGCAGGGTCGACCGTCGATGCGCGTGACAACCTCAGGTTCGACATAGCTCGACGTCACAACGGCGACATCTCGAAGATGTACCGGCACCGGATCCTGCACGAGGCGCAGGTTCTCGATCTCCCGCACGTCGCGAAACTCGTTCACGGTGCGAACGACCCGAGCACTCTCGCCCTCGTAGATTATCCCGCTCGCCTGATTGAGGTTCTCCGCCTGGATACGCTGCGAAATGAGCTCGATCGACAGGCCTTTCTCCTCGAGCGCCTGCTCGTCGACATCGATTCGCACCTCTGGCTGCAGCCCGCCGCGAACGCGCACCCCGGCGACACCGGGAATGGTCTCGAGCTCGCGCTCGATCTCGTCCTCGGCAAAGATCCGCAGTCCGATCAGGTCGTCCTCGGAGCTCAGCTCGACTTCCGCCTTGTAGTAGAGTCCGAGCTGGAGAATCGGATCGAGCGACGGGTCGTAGCGCAGGATCGACGGCGTGGCGACCTCGTCGGGAAGAACCGCCTGCGCCACCTTCTCGCGCACGTCGGCCGTCGCGAGACTCATGTTCGCATCCCAGGTGAACTCGAGGATGATGTCCGATGCCTCCGTGCGCGACACCGACGAGATGCGACGCAGGTTCTTGACCTGCGAAAGCACCTCCTCCAGACGCCGGGACACCCGCTCCTCGACGTCGATCGGCGCTGCGCCGGGGTACTCGGTTCGCACCGTGACCGACGGATACGAGATGTCCGGCATCAAGTTGCGTGGCAGACGATTCAGCGAGATCAGACCGAAGACGACGATCGACAACACGATCATCGTCACCCCGACGGGACGTCGCGTCGCCAGCGCAGTCAAGCTACGATCGAGAGGGGGACCCGACTCGCCGAGCCGAGGAACGCCAGCCCCCCGAGTCCCTCCCGGCTCGGACGGATCTCGAAAACCGGAGCTCGCTGCGCAGGAAGCGATGGGGCTACTCCGACTCAGCCTGACCCGGCGATGGGCTCGCGAGCCTGGCGGTCTCGACCTGCACCGGCGAAAGGTGCTTCAGCTTGTTCTGCCCGACCAGCACAAGCCGTCCGGCGCTCAATTCCACTCGACGGATGCGGGCCGACGCGCCTTCCACAGGCAGGCGACGCGAGATGTCGAGGATCTCGTCCTCACTGTCCGCCGATTCGCCGACGATGGTCAAGCCGCGAACCTCGAGACGGTCCTTCCTCGAGAATCCAGGCGTCACGATGCAGCGTCGCGCCTTGCCGTCGCTCACGAGGAACACGACCGGCTGCCGGTTGTCGTAGATCACGGCACGCTTGTCGACCAGCAGAGCCTCGCTGTGCGTCGCCGTGACGACATCAGCATCGATGAACATTCCAGGCTTCAGACGAGGCACCGGATCCGTCCGGTCCGGGCTCTGCGGGGTCGACTGGACGTCGACGATCATCCGCGCGGTGCCCTTCTCCTTGTCGATGACCGGGTTGATCACATCGACCGTGCCGGAAAACACCTCGCCCGGAAAAACGCTACACGTGATCTCGACACGCTGCCCCACCCGCAAGCGGCCGAGCTCGCGCTGAGGCACATGGACACGCGCCTGGAGTCGCTCGACGTTGACCACCGCGAAGACGAGAGACGACGGGCTGACAAGCTCGCCTTTCTTGTGCTCCAGAAAGCTGATGTGCCCGGCGATGGGCGAGCGTAGCACGGTGCGCGAGAGCTTGAACGCGGCCGTCTCCAGGTCCTTCGCTGCCTGCTTGACCGTGCTCGCCGCCTGCTCCTCCTCGAGCTTCAGACGTTCGAGAGCCAGGCGCGACGCGTTCAGCTCACCCTCGGCCTTCTTCTTCGCGTAGAGCTTTGTCTCCATCGCCTCGGGCGAGACGATGCCCTCGTCCTCGAGAAGCTGGTTGGCGCGATCGTACTCACGATTGCTTTGCTCGACGACGGCCATCTTCTGCTCGATGGTCGACTCGCCCTCCTTCACCGCAACCGCCGCGAGACTCTGCTTAGTACGCGCGTCCTCGAGAACAAGCTCCTTCGTCTCCTTCGCGAGCCGCAACTCCTCGTCGCCGAGAAGCACGATGGCCTCGTCCTTCTCGACCACATCTCCCTCGCGCTTGCGAATCTCGTGGATGATGCCGGTGACCTCGGGATAGAAGTCGGCCTCGTCAACGGCTTCAAGATCCGCCGGCACCGAGAGCCTCGTCGAGATCTCGCCGATCTCGAATGCGCCGAGGCGCACGAGCACCGCAAGCTCGGCTGAATTCTCGCCCGCCGTGGCCCCGTCCCCATCCGGAGCGGCCGAAGAGTCGAGACGCCGACACCCGGAAACCAGCGACAACCCGAGAACGGAGAGAAGAGCCAGAACCAGGAATCGAGGTCGTCTCACGGAAGGGATCACGTTATCAAGACAGTGTGGTTTCAAACCTGCATCTCGAGCAGCTGGCCGATATCGTCTCTGACGCGCTCGAGTTCCGCGTCGCCAAGATCCACATTCTCGATCCAGTAGGCTCGCTGCGGATCGGCTCTTTCCTTCACCTGCAGCCACTCCCGGTCATCACGACGAGCCGAGCTGCCGAAGACGAGCGCCTTCTTGCGGATCAGGAGGAGAGCGAGGACGAATCGCAGATTGCGACGCTGAGCGACCGAGGGTCGGTGGGAGGAGCCCACATCCGGGTCACCATCCGCAGGCGCGGACGACTCCGCGTCCGGATGCCCCTGCTCTGCCTCCTCACGTCCCGTTCCTTCCGTCGTCGCCGTGCCCGCCCCCCCCCCCCCCCCGCCCCCCCACAAAACCACCCCCCCCCCCCGGGGGCCCCCCCCCCCCCCCCCCCCCCCGCGGGTGGGGGG
>CAYMLL010000128.1:3833-19778 GCA_964390645.1 uncultured Planctomycetia bacterium
CAGGTCCGGTTCCTTCCGGCGTCGCCGTCCCGTCACGCCCATCCCCCAGTCGACGAAAGAACTCCAGCACCAGCAGAGGGTCGAAGCGAACCCGACGCGCCGCCTTCTGTGTCGGCTGCGGCCTGACGGACTTCCAGAACGCGAAGATCTCCGCCAGGACAGTCTGCGAAGAGGAACCCGGCGGTACTGGACACGACGACGCCGGGCTCCGAGGTGGCACCACGACGGCAACTCCCCGACGACCGACCTCGGGCCAGCACGACTCGCAATAGTTGCGGCGCGCGAAAGCTTCCTCGAGGAACATCACGGTCGAGTAGTAGCCCTGCCCGGCGACGATCTCGGTCGTGCACCCAACGCAACGATGATCGGAGGCCTCGATCTGGAATGTCGTTTGTTGCAAGTCTCTTCTGTGTCAGTCTTTACGTTCGCAGAGCAGCGGCCATGGGACGGCCACGGTCACCGTGCTCCGCCGAACGGGTGACGATTGTAGGCGCGCCGCGAGACGAAAACAACGTCAAGGCACACCGGAACTTGTGCGATCGAGGAATCGGCGAGCACGCGATGCCCCTCCGGAGTCAAGCCTCCTCGGCTTCGCCCTCGATGACGATCGACAGGCGCAACGGAGTCGCCGCGGATGTCGTCGTCTCGCCGCCGCCGACC
Source organism: uncultured Planctomycetia bacterium (assembly GCA_964390645.1). GTDB lineage: Bacteria > Planctomycetota > UBA8108 > UBA8108 > UBA8108 > CAYMLL01. The sequence goes on from CAYMLL010000128.1 coordinate 4,494, forward strand.
GGCGCCGAGCTCGTCGACCCGGCCGTCTTCGCTGTCGGAGCGCTGCGGATCTCGCAGTCGAGGACCCAGTACTCGAGGTCCTCCATCTCCACGATCCGCGGCAGCTTGCTCGCCTTGTCGTAGAGCTTGATCAGGTAGAGAATCAGCGGGTGCTTGCGACCCGACGCCTGAACCGACAGCCGGGTAACCTCCTTGGTCGGCAGCGCCTTCGTCTTCGTGTCGACCTTCACCGGCGACAGCAGGATGAAGTCCCGCGTGTCGGAAACCCCCAGGTGATCCCCGTCCTGGGGCTGGGTGGCAAGGCGCATCGTGAAGACGCCCGCCTTGAAGAGTCCGCCGCGAAAGTCACCGCCGCGTGCGTGCAGACGGATGATACCCAGGAGCGAGCCCTCCGGAATTTGACCGTACTCGACACCCGGTTCCTCCCTCGCCTTCTGCAGCCTCAAGCTGCGTCGCAGCCAGAGATCGGCGAACGGCCTCCCCTTGCGATCGAGGACGCGCAGCGCCACCCGCTCGAGGCAGGCGCGCACCTCGCCGGAGACACCCACCGGGACCGCTTCCTTCAGCGTCTCCGTCGTGTAGCGGGGTGTCGCCCGCACGGACACCGGCAACACGAAGAGTGACAGGCAGAAGAGGACGGTTCGCGACAAAATTCGAGCGGCCATGGCAGGGTCGGCTCTCTGATCGATTGCCCGGGTCCCTCTCTGATCGGTTGCCCGGGTCCACGGTGCCGGATACAGCGATCCCGGAAGAAGTATCGCCCGGCGGGAAACGGCTCTCAGATCCTGAAACGTCCCAGCATGGCGCTCCGAGCGCCGGGGTCGCTCCACCGCACGCCCAACCCTGCACCGCGGAACGCGTGAGCCCGCGTCTTCGCGCACATCGATGCGATGGTCTCCGCTAACGTCGGATACGCCTTCTCCTCGTTTCCGCAGACCGAGTCGCAGTGCGAGTTCAAGGGAACCGTCTCGACGGTTACCTCCGGGACATCACCTTGCTTCGCCTCGATCCGCAGCCGGGACCTGCAGTGAGCCTCGCGCCGGAAGGCGATCGCCCGTCTCTCAACGCGCACGATGTTCTTCAAGAGGCGCGGTGCCAGGCGCTTCGCCATCGAGATCAGAGCCTTCTGCTCTACCTCGCTCGCCTTCGCATCGACGTAGAGGATCGCACGCACCCGGCCCTCGCTGTCCGTGCCGAGCGTACCCTCGCTGTCGACCACGGCAGCGACGTTGAGTCCGTCGATCCTGACACCTTCGAAACGCCCCTGACGCACGATCCAGGCCATGACGGCGTGGTCGCCCTTGAGGTTGATCTCGCCATTGGCGAAGCACGGGCCGGTCCATACATCGCAGGTGCGGGCCTCGACGTACTCACCTACCACCGAATCGGCGCTCCCGGCATTCTCGCCAGCTACCTCGCCCGCGAAAGAGTGGACCGCGAACGCCACCGTGCCAAGCACACACGACGCGATGATCGGGACAACACGCAAGATTCGAGCTCTCATCGACACGCCCTCCTGGAAGCGTGAGCAGGGTCACGGCGTCCGCCGAGGCGAACACCGAAAATCACCCTTATTCTCCTCCTTCCAGGCCGTCGGATCAAGTCAGAGAGTGCAGACCGACGAAGCACTTGCGCGACGGCCGGACGCAGTCGCCGTGGTTGCAGGGCTGCCCGTCGGGCCCGCGGCCGGTCTGCGTGCACTCGCACCACCAGGCCGTCGTATCACAGGCGCCGAAGAGTCTCTCCACCTCGAGGCGGTGCTCCTGCTCCTCCTCGTCGGGGTCCTTGTAGAACATCTGCTTGCAACGCAGGTGAAGGCAGGCGCTCTTGGGATCGGGAGTCGTCGACATCTGGAGGTCTCCTTTGGCTCGGCGCGACGATGTGGTCACTGCCACTTCCCTGTGGCCGCAACGAGCACGGCGCGCTTCACGGCCGTCTTCGTGGCCGCGACCTTGTACGCGTTCTGCGGCAGCGGCTTGGCGCCCTTGACGGCCGCGGCCCCCACCGCCTCCGCGACGGCCGGCGTGATTCGCCTGCCCACGAGGACCGCTTCTGCCGCCGATGCCCGTCGCGGAATCGGCGACACCGCACCGAGGCACACGCGAGCACGCTTGCAGACACCACCGTCGAGGTCGAGGTTCACCGAAGCCGCGCTGACAGCCCAGTCGCTTGCCGCCTTCGGACGCACTTCGTAGGTGGCGCTGGTCGCAGCCCTGGACGGCAAGACAACGTGCGTGACGATCTCGTTGTCGGCCAGCACGTTCTCCTTCGTCACCCCGGCACTCGGCAGCGTGAAGAAGTCGTCGATCGCCAGTTCCCGCCAGCCCGTCGGACCGGCGACGCGAATCCGCGCACCGAGCGCGAGCAGCGCAGGGGCGGCGCTGGACGGGTGAACCATGACGCACGGGCCGTCGGTCTCGAAAACTGCGTGAAACTCGTTCTCGCCGCTCTTCGCCGCACAGCCCGTACCGCCGTGCTTGGCGCAGTCGAATCCCTCCTGCGCGAAGTACCAGCACGCCGGCCGACAGCACAGATTGCCCCCGATCGTAGCGCGGTTACGGACCTGTGGCGTGCCCGCGTCCCGCAGCGCCTGATGAAGTGCGGGGTAGGCGGTATCCATACCCTTGTTCGAAAGAATCCGGGCGAGTGTCACGTTGGCGCCGATCTCGAGCCTGCCGTCCTTCGCCTCGATCGACGAGGCTCCTTCGATCGTCTTGAGATCGACCAGAGCCGCCGGCTGGAGAACGTACTCCTTCATCAGGTTGAGAAGGTTCGTACCGCCCGCGAGCGCCACGGAACCGCCCCCCAGCATATTGCAGGCCCCGGTCACACTCGTCGCTGCGGAGTACTTGAAGGGTTTCATCGTCAGTCTCTCCTTTCCTACGCCTTCGCAAGCGCATCGAGGACCTTGCGCGGAGTGATCGGAAGCGTCGCCACGCGCACGCCGATCGCGTTGCAGACCGCGTTGGCGACCGCCGCCGCAGTCGGGATGGTCGGCGGCTCGCCGATGCCGATGGTGCCGCGCTCGGGATAGTCGAGGAGATGCACCTCGATGTTGCCGAGATCGGAGTGTGACGCGATCTTGTACCACTCCATGTCGGCGTTCACCTGCCGACCGGTGACGGTGTCCATGCGTCGATCCTCGAAGAGGGCGTAGTTGATGCCCCCGACAACTCCACCGATGACCTGGCTCTCGCAAAGGAGACGGTTCATCACAAGGCCGCAGTCGGCAACCGCGACGAGCTTGTTCATACGCACTTCCCCGGTCTCGGTGTCGACGGAGACGTCGGCGAACTGAGCGCCGCCGACCCCCTGGCTCGACATCCCCCGACCTTCGTTCTTGGAGGCCGACTCGGAGATCGGGTCGAGTCCCAGGAGCGCACAGGCCTGCTTCCAGGTGAGCGCCGATTGAGGAGCGGAGGCAGCGACGATCCGCCCCCCCCGCGCGCGCAGGTCGTCCGCCTCGACGCCGAGGGCGCCGGCGACCCGCTCCTTGAGTCCGTCAAGCGCCTTGCGACAGCTCATGGCAACCGCCAGGCTGACGCCACCGCAGGTCGTGCTGCCACCGCTGCCGCCGGAGGACGGGTACGCGGAGCTGCCGATCAGGCCGGTGACCTGACCGGGATCGAGGCCGAGGATCTCGGCGGCGACCATCGGCACGAGGGTCGACGTGCCCGGACCGATGTCCTGGGTGCCACAGCGAACCTCGACCTGGCCGCTCGGGTAGATCGAGCACGTGGCCTGGGAGCTTCCGGCGCGACCACCCCAGGTGCCGAGGCCGAGGCCGAGGCCTCGCCGGATCGGGCCGGAGGAGCTCTTGCCACGAGGAACTCGCCGCTGCCAGCCGACCCGCTCGGCGCCGAGGCCGAGCTGGCGAGTGTAGATGGGCTTCAGCGTCCGAAAGGTATTGTTGGTCTCCGGCAGATTCGCCAGACGAAAGGCGATCGGATCCATGCCGAGCTCGTCGGCAAGATCATCCATCACCTGCTCCATGATCAGCGCGCCCTGGGGGTGACCGGGGGCGCGCATCGCCCGAGCGTCGCCGGCGTTCGTCCTGAGATCGCGATGCGTGCGCTTGACGCTCGTCGGCGCGTAGATGTACGGAAGCGGGAAGTTCGCGCCCCGCGAATGTCCGCCAGTACCGATGCTGTCGGCCTCGAACGCGACCAGCCGCCCCTGCTTGTCGACGCCGGCCTTTACCTTGGCGTAAGCCGAGGGACGATTCCCTGCACACAGGTGCTCCTCGTCGCGCTCGAGCATCAGCTTCACCGGTCGCTTCGCCTTGCGAGCGAGCTCCGCGGCAGCGATCCCCTCGACTCCGGCGCTGAACTTGGCGCCGAAGCCCCCGCCCATGAACGGCGTGTTGCACGTCACCTTGAGGTTCGGAATCGCCTCGAAGTGCCGACGCAGGCCTCCGGCGACGCTGTGAACAGCCTGCGTGGACGCGTAGACGACGAGCTCATCCTCGCCGATCCAGTGCGCCACGAGGCCGTGCGTCTCGAGACAGACATGCGTGACGACGTTCGCGCCGTAGGTGCCCTCGATCGTCGCCTCAGCGCCCTCGAAAGCCTTCGCCACCTCTCCCTTCTCGGTGACCCTACCCGGCTTGACGTGGTCGCCACCGGCCGCGAGGGCCTGTTCCTCGGTGACGATGTGAGCGAGAACCTCGTACTCGACGGCGATCGCGCGCACGGCGTCGCGGGCGAGTTCCTCGGACTCGGCTGCGATCGCCACGATCTCGTCGCCGACGTACTGGAGCTCATCGCCGACCGCCTTGATCGGGTGAACCGAGCGCACGCCGGGGAGACTCGCGGCACCCGCGAGATCGAGAGCGCCGATCTTCGCGTGGGCGTGCGGCGAGCGCAGAATCTTGCCATGGAGGAGCCCGGGAAGATTGCGGTCGTACGAGTACTTCGCACGACCGGCGGCTTTCAACGCCCCGTCGACGCGAGGGATCTTCGCTCCGATTACGTTTCGTTCTTTCGGCCAGCTGGGCATCGTCTCACCTCCTCCCTCGGACGCGCTCGGCAGCCCGTTGAACAGCCTCGACGACGCGCGGTTGTGTGCCGCAGCGGCAGATGTTCCCATCGAGAGCGCGGCGGATTTCCTCATCGCTGGGACTCGCGTTCTCGGTGAGAAGAGCGGCGCACGACATCACGAAACCGGGCGTGCAGAATCCGCACTGGAGGCCGTCGGTCTCGACGAACTCCTCCTGAACCGGATGCGGCTTGCCATCCTTCTCGACGCCCTCGATCGTGGTGATCTCGTGCCCCTGCGCCTCGATCGCGAGGACGCTGCAGGCGTAGACCGTCTTGCCGTCGAGCAACACCGTGCACGCGCCGCACGAACCTCGGTCGCAGACGCGCTTCGCGCCGGTCAGATCGACGTATTCGTGAATGTCGACACGGGTGTGATCTCGCAGAGCATCCAGCAGCGTGACGCGGGGTTCGAGACGCATGCGTAGCGTCTCACCGTTGACCTTCAAGGTCACCGGCAAGGCACCGGGCCCCTGATCCGCAGAGCCCACGCGTACGGGCCCCGGCGTGTCGGCTGCAGCTCGATCGCCAACCGCCGCCGCCGCACCCAGACCGACCGCGGTGAGAAAGCGGCGTCGACTGACACCGTCCGGATCGGAGCCTTGCGACGAGACAGTGTCCTTCGAGGCGAACTCGTCGGAAAGCGGCTCACGGCGTCCGCTCGAATCATGAGGTTTCGTCATGGCGTTCCCCCTGATGACGACCCGTTCAACAGCGTTCGATCCCGTACATGGCGCGGAGACTTCGCAACGAGCAGAAGATCACGCCCGACGGAAGGCGCGCCCGGACTCGCTCAAGACCATCAATCGCTTGCGGATCTGAAAACGGCGGACCCCGGGGACGGCTTTCCGACAACCCCTCCGGCGACCCTGTGTCTCCGTTGTAGCTGGGCCGGGGTCGCGTGAACAACAAAAAAAGTCGGAACCGAGGATCGCCGCGTCTCTTGACAACGATCCCGTGTAGGTCGAGCCTGAAGGTCATGCGCAAGGTCCTTCGCCCACCTGGCCCGTCGCTTCTATCGCTCCTTCCCGTTGTCGCCGTCGCGACTGCCGGCTGCCATCCGACCTCGGGAACGCGAGCCGACGCCCCCATCGAACCCGAGGCGTTTCGCGCCCGAGGAAGACTCGTCTGCGTCGCGGAGGAACTCTCACGGCTCCATCAGGCGGCCGTACAGCCAGTTCACGACCACGTCCTCGGGTTCCGCCTGACGACGAAGCAGGGACGCCGCCCGCGCTACCTGGTGATCCTGCAGACCGCCCAGTCCAAGGCCCTATTCGTCGACAAACGCTTCCTCGATCGCGACCTGATGCTCATCGGACGCACCTTTCCCGAAGCTCCGTTCCTGGAGGTCAGCGGCTGGCGCTGGCTCGAAGACGGACACGCATACCACGTCTACTACTGGTGCGATGTGTGCTCGATCAAGACCATCGATCCGGGATCGTGCGCGTGCTGCCAGGGAGAGGTCGAGCTCCGAAAAGAAAGGGCAAGACGGGAGTAGCAGGCCGACGACCCGCGCCCACGCGAGATACGCTCACCCGACAGCCGGGTCCGGGTCCGAATCCGCGTACGGTCCCACAAGAATCCGACTGGCGCCCGCGGCGGCACTCGGCGAACAACGCCTCGCGGCCTGGCGCCCTGCACCCCCGTCCCGCGGACCTCCCCCCCTCGACCCCCTTCACGCCCACGACTATAATCACCGCTGTTTCCTCCAGCCCCCACACCGGTGAAGAGATGCCCGCTACCAAGGACTTCGTCCACCTCCACGTTCACAGCCACTTCTCGCTGCTCGACGGAGCCGTGACGATCAAGAAGCTCGTCGGCGCCGCGAAGGAGTGCGGCATGCCGGCCCTCGCCCTGACCGACCATGGCAACATGTTCGGCGCAGTGCAGTTCTACGATGCGTGCAAGGCGGAGGGTGTCAAGCCGATCATCGGCATGGAGGCTTACATCGCTCCGGGCGCCCGCACCGAGAGAAAGCGCACCGCCCAGGGAGCGTTCTTCCACTTCCTCCTTCTCGCGAAGGACGAGGAAGGATACCGCAACCTGATGAAGCTGTCGTCGATCGGCTACCTCGAAGGCTTCTACTACAAGCCGCGCCTCGACAAGGAGGTCCTCCGCGAACACGCGAAGGGGCTCATCGGATCGAGCGCGTGCCTTTCGAGCCCCATCAACCGTGCAGCGCTGGGCGGTGACGAGCCCCAAGTGCGCAGGGAGATCGAGGACTACCGGGACATCTTCGATCCAGGCGACTTCTACCTCGAAATCCAGCGCAACGGTCTGCCCGAGCAGGAGCGGATCATCGAGAAGATCCCGCCGCTCGCGAAGGAGTACGGAATCCCCCTGATCGCGACAAACGACGTCCATTACCTTCGCCGTGACGACGCACGCGCCCAGGAGGTGCACCTCTGCATCAACACGGGCCAGACGATGGACGACAGCGATCGCATGCGGTTCAACTCCGACGAGTTCTACTTCCGCAACAAGGAGGAGATGAACCGCATCCTCGGTGACTTTCCGGAAGCGCTCGAGAACACCGTGGAGATCGCCGAGCGCTGCAACGTCGAGCTGGACTTCTCGAAGACGCACCTGCCACCCTTCGAGATCGACACCGGCGAGGACGTCGAGAGCTACTTCCGACGCATCTGCGAGGAAGGCTGCCGCGAGCGTTACCCGGACTGGGACACGAACCCGGCGCCCAAGGAGCGGCTCGAGCACGAGATCGGCGTGATCAAGAAGACCGGGTACATCAGCTACTTCCTGATCACCTGGGACTTCATTCGCTTCGCTCGCGAGAACGACGTTCCCGTCGGTCCCGGTCGCGGCTCCGCGGCGGGCAGCATGGTCGCGTACGCGCTCGGGATCACGAATCTCTGCCCGCTCAAGTACGACCTTCTCTTCGAGCGGTTCCTCAACGCCGATCGCATCTCCATGCCGGATATCGACATCGACTTCTGCATGGTCGGCCGCGAGAGAGTGATCGACTACGTGCGCCGAAAGTACGGCGAGAATCGCGTCAGCCAGATCATCACATTCGGTACGATGGCGGCTCGAGCGGTGCTGCGTGACGTCGGACGAACGCTCAACATCCCGCTTTCGGAGGTCGACGCGATCGCCAAGAAGATCCCTGCGGTTCCCGGGGTACAGCTCGACCAGAGCCTCGAGGCCGACAAGGATCTCGTCAAGATGCGCGCGAGCGACCCGAAGCTCGCCGAGCTCTTCGACCTCTCGCTGCGGCTCGAAGGCCTCAACCGCCACGCCTCGACCCACGCGGCAGGAGTCGTCATCGGCGACGCCCCGCTGATCGACATGATCCCGCTCTACAAGAACGGTGATGATGTCACGAGCCAGTGGACGATGGAGGATCTCGAACGCGTCGGCATGCTCAAGGTAGATTTCCTGGGGCTGCGGACGCTGACCGTCATCGACCACTGCCTGAAGCTGGTGAAGAGGACCCACGGTACGGAGATCGACATCGACTCGATCCCGCTCGACGATCCGAAAACCTACGACCTCCTCTGCCTGGGCGAAGCGAAGGCCGTCTTCCAGCTGGAGTCCAAGGGCATGTGCGGTCTGCTCCGCCGGCTGAAGCCCGATCGATTCGAGGACATCATCGCGCTTCTCGCCCTCTACCGCCCGGGTCCGATCGAAGGCGGCATGGTCGACAAGTACGTCGATCGCAAGCACGGAGTCGAGCCGATCGGGTATGACCACCCCGATCTCGAGCCCATTCTGAAGGAGACCAACGGCGTCATTCTCTATCAGGAGCAGGTCATGCGCATCGCCAACGTACTCGCGGGATTCACGCTCAACGAGGCGGACTCCCTGCGCAAGGCGATGGGCAAGAAGAAGAAGGAGATAATGGAGAAGTTCAAGTCGAAGTTCATCGACGGCGCCGCCGGGAACGGCATCGATCGCAAGCTCGCGACGAGCATCTTCGATCTCATCGAGTTCTTCGCCGGCTACGGCTTCAACAAGTCACACTCGACCGCCTACGCTCTCGTGAGCTACCAGACTGCCTACCTGAAGGCAAACTACCCCACGGAGTTCATGGCGGCTGTCATGACGTGCGAGATGTCGAACACGGACAAGATCGTCGAGAACCTCGAAGAGTGTCGACGCATGGACATCGAGTTCATGGCTCCGAACATCAACCTCGGCGAGAACGGATTCACCGTCCGCAGCGGCAAGATCTGGTATGGCCTCGAAGCCATCAAGGGAGTGGGTGGTCGCGTCGTCGACAGCTTCCTTCGAGCACGAAACGAGGACGGCAAGTTCACATCGATCTTCGATTTCTGCGCGCGCGTCGACGGACAGTCCGTCAACAAGTCCATCCTCGAGAGCCTCGTGTCATGCGGTGCCTTCGACGACTTCGGCCAGCGCCGATCGCAGCTGATGGCGAGCGTTGAGCCCGCGATGAGTCGTGGCGCCGAGGAACGCAGGGACCGCGCCGCCGGTCAGATGACCTTCGACTTCCTGAGCGGCGCCGACAACACGCCTTCGAACGGAGGCAGCCTCCAGGAGGCCTACCCGGAGCTCCCCGAGTGGGACGAAGCCGAGCGTCTGTCGCGAGAGAAGCAGACACTGGGGTTCTACCTCACGGGGCACCCGTTGCTCCGCTGGATGCCACTGCTCTCGAAGTACACACGGCTGTCGATTTCCGGTCTCGCCGACGCGTCTGACGGCTCCGAAGTGCTGGTTGGTGCGCAGATCTCCAAGATCACCAAGAAGGTCTCGAAGCGCAACGGGAACCCGTTCTGGATCGTGCTCATCGAGGACATCGGCGGCTCGCTCGAGCTCTTCGTCAACGAGGAGCTCTACGAAAAGTCGCGCGAGTGCTTGATCGCCGAGAAGATCGTCATGATCAAGGGCAAGGTAAAGTACCGGGACACGACGATGTCCCTGCGCACGGAGATGTTCTTTCCGGTGGAGACCGTCTCGGAGCGGCTGACACGCGACATCGCCGTTCACGTTCCGATTCACAGCAGCTCGCCGGAGCCGCATGGCAACGACAACCACGACCGGGAGGCAAACGGCAACCGGATTCACGGTGAGGACGAGGATCGGATCTTCCGTCTCAAGCAGGTCTTCGCGAACCACCGCGGGACGTGCCCCGTGTACCTGGTTTTCGGCAACGGCGAAGGCGGTGGCAGACCGGGAGATCGCGCCATCGTCCACGTCGGGCAAGAGAACTACGTGAGCCCGGTGCCCGAACTCTTCGAGGGCATCGAGGCACTCTGCGGCACGCGCTCGATCGTCGTCAACCGGCTGGGCCGGCGCGGGTAGAGTCACGCCGGTCCGTCCAGAAACAGCTCCGTACGTGAAGACCGCGTACCACCTTGTCGGGCTCCCACAACAAGGAGCTCGGAGAAAGTGATGGTCGTCTCGCCGAGTCGACTCTCTCAACGGGCCACCACGCAGCGATGCCTCGACGAGTCCTCACCGCCCGCGACCTCCCCGGCGACGCCCGGGGGACTCTCGCGTCGAACCTCGAGCGCTGCCGCTCCCGGATCGCCGCCGCCGCCAGGCGCGCCGGACGTGAGCCGGAAGATGTCGGCCTGCTTGTCGTGTCGAAGTACGTCGATGTCGACGTCATGCGAGTTCTCCACGACCTCGGCGTCCGCGAGTTCGGCGAGAATCGCGTCCAGGACGCGCTGCGCAAGAAAGAAGCGCTGGGTGACCTGAAGGACCTTCGCCTCCACTTTGTCGGCCATCTGCAGCGCAACAAGGCGCGCCGGGCAGCCTCGACCTTCGCCTCGATCCAGTCGCTCGATTCACGCCGACTCGCGACCCTGTTCGAGGAGATCTTCACCGATCTGCCCGGTGCCCCCCCGGAGCTCTACATCGAGGCCAACCTCTCCAACGAGCCCCGGAAGACCGGCGTGCCGTTCGAGGACCTGGACGGCCTCCTCGACGAGATCTCACGGTTGCCCCGGGTGGACGCAGCGCTCACCGGCTTCATGGGCATGGCGCCCTACCACGACGATCCGGAGGCGTCCCGTCCCTTCTTCCGTCGTCTGCGCGATCTCCGCGACCGCGCCGTGGCGACGGGAAGGCTGCCTGCCGGCGCGGGCCTGTCGATGGGTATGAGCCGCGACTACGAGGTGGCGGTCGAGGAAGGCGCGACCGTCGTGCGTATCGGCTCGGCCCTCTACGAGACTCCCGGACCGTGACCCCGGGACGAGGTCCGAGCGTCAGGGCCCTCGACGACGCGGTGCTCCTGAAGGTCCGGGCCGCTCCCCGGGCCTCCCGCGACCGGATCGTCGGGCTGCACGACGATGCGGTCAAGATCGCCGTCAGCGCCGCGCCCGAGAAGGGCAGGGCGAACGATGCCATCGTACGCGTCCTCGCGAGAGCTCTCCGGCTGCCGAGGTCGAGAGTGAGCCTCGAGTCCGGCGCGACGTCGCGAGACAAGTGGCTGCGCGTCGAGGGAATGGCCGAGGAGGCTCTGCTTGCGCGGCTGGGAGAGCTGTCCTGAAGATCGCCACGGCGTCCTGCTCTCGCAACCCCGGCAGAATCGGCGGCCGACGACGACGAGAGATTTCCGGCCGGACAAGATCCGGAAACAGCCGGACCGGCCGGCGCGCGGGGCGGGAGCCGAACGGTCCCGGCGGCCCCTGAAAGCAGTCGTCGCGGGTATCCGGACCTTCCATCACACGGGACGCCGCTTTCCCGCGCATCTTTCCTTTGCATCCAGGTGCCCGTCGTACGATATAAGGATGTTGGACGGCCGCTGTCCGGCCCTTTGTCGGGCGGCGCCGCGGACACGGATTTCTGGTGAAAAAGAAGTCCGAAAAGATACCCGAAGAGGAAACCGCCCGCCCGGGCGCATCGGAACATGCACGACGACGAACTGCGAAGATGGTCGACGCTCGATCCAAACTCCCAGCGTGGCAATCCCCCGAGAGCACAGAGGAACGAGGAGGAAGAGGAGGAGCGTGAACCCGACGACAAGAAGGCTGAGGAGAAGGAATCCCCGATCGCGCTCGATCTTCTCCGCAAGGAGCGCACTCTTTTCATCTCCGAGGAAGTGTCGCCGAAGCTGACACAGCGAATCAGTGGTTGCCTTCTGTGGCTCGACTCCCTGTCGGAAGACCCGATCAAGCTGTATATCAACACACCCGGCGGCTCGGCCGACGACGGGTTTGCGATCCACGACATGATCCGCTTCATCAAGGCGCCCGTTTACTGCATCACGACGGGCCTCAACGCGAGCGCGGGCACCCTGATCTTGCTGGGTTCGCCCAAGGAGCGACGACTCGCCCTTCCGAACGCGCGTATCATGATTCACCAGCCTTCCGGCGGTGGCCAGGGACGCACCTCGGACCTCGAGATCACGGCCGAGGAAATCGTCAAGCTCCGTCAACGCGCCAACCAGCTGATCGCCCAGGAGTGCGGTCGCACGATCGAACAGGTGGAGAGCGACACGGACCGCGACTACTGGATGAGCTCCGAGGAAGCACTCGACTACGGCCTCATCGGACGCGTCGTGTCGAGTCTCCGGGATGTTTTCTGAGCCGTCCCTCTTGCTTCGCGAATTCGCATGAGAGCGAGACTCGGCGTTCTTTTTTCGGGCGGCGGCCGCACGGTGGAGAACCTGGCCCGGAAGATCGTCGAGGGCTCGCTCCAGGCCGAGATTGCCGTGGCGATCTCGAGCCATGCGAACGCCGGCGGCATCGCGCGCGCCCAGCGCTTCGACATCCCGACGGAGACCCTCGATTACCGCCGCCTCGAAGGAGACCTCTCAGAGCGCATCTGCGAGCGTCTCGTCGAGGCCGATGTCGACTGGATCGTGCTCGCCGGCTTCATCCGCCACTTTCGCTTTCCGGATCGTTGGCGAGAGCGCGTCCTCAACATCCACCCGTCACTGCTGCCGTCCTTCGGAGGCAAGGGATTCTACGGTGAGCGGGTTCACCGAGCCGTCCTCGAGTCCGGAGCGAGGTTCAGCGGCTGCACCGTGCACATCGTCACTGACGAATACGACCGCGGACCGATCGTGTTACAGCGTGTCGTTCCCGTGCTCGACGACGACACGACGGACAGCCTCGCGGCGCGCGTGTTCGCGGAGGAGTGCATCGCCTACCCCGAGGCGATCAGCCTCTGCCTGGCGGGCAAGATCGTCTTCGAGAACGGCCGGGCACGAATCAGCTCCGATCGGTAAAAGGGCTGTTTCGACCCGCGGACGGGACGTCCGGCACCGCCGCGTCGTCTTTCCGCTCGCCCAGAACCTGCTCGCGCTTCCACCAACGTGTCCAGGCCTGCGGCGTCTTGAAGATGCGCCCCGTAGCGTGACGCAGCAGCTCGTGCGCGAGAAGGTGATACTTCGGATCGATCTGCTCCAGCTCGCGCACGAGGCGTTCGATCAAGCGCAGGTTGAGATCCTGGTCATGCTCGCCGGCCCAGGCGCAGAACCATCCGGCGATGAGCAGATCCTCCGGACGGTCGAAGAGCAGCGCGAGCGTCAGCCGTTTGAGCGGGTCCTCGAACTTGCGCTTCTTGCCCGGCGGAATGAGCCAGATCTCCGTCTCCACGGTGCGCAACGGGATGTTGCCATCCGACTCACCCTCGATCTCCCAGAGCGTCGGGCGAAACACCGCATGGAACTTGACGCGTGCCGCGATGTTCGCGATCGGCAGATCCTTCGGAGGCTCGAAGGGAATGTCGAACTCCCAGCCCTGCCCCGGCGCCAGCGAGATCCGCTGACGCCTCTTCGACAAGCGCAACGCCATGCGCGTACTGCCGCTCCTGTGGCCCGCCAGGAAGCGACGCTCGATCGTGACGGTCAGCTCGCCGAAAACTCTCTCGCGCACCTCGAAGAGAAGCGGCGCCTCGGAACGATTCTGCAGTCGAAAGACAATCTCCGGCGTCTCGCCGATTTCGTAGACCAGCGAGCCGACATCGACACGCACCTCGAGCTTCTCGCTGACCTTCTTCTGCAACGCCTTGCGAACGAGCCGACGACAGAGAAACTTCAACGGGGTGTTCTCGTCGAGCTCGAGAATCGCCTGAGCGATGAGACGGGCTCGATCGTAGCGACCGTACTCGAGATGCTCCTTCGCCTGCCGGAACTTGCGCTCGAAGTAACGGGCGGCGGAGAAGTCGCGCGACACGGCCGTCTCCGGAAGCTCGCCGTCCACGATCTCCGCCAGGATCGAGCGCAGCAGCGCCTCGACGCGCTCGGTCTCGATCCGAACCTTGCCCAGCCACACCCTGAGATCCGGCACGGCGTCGGCACCCATCTTGCGCAGCGCACGCTCGGCAGCCTGACGCTCGGCGGGCTTCCCCGCGACCAGTCGACCCAGGAGCCGACGAATCTGCGGACGCACGTGCTCGGAGCTCGCCGGCGCCGAGAGGCCCTCGAGTCCATCGGGATCGGTCGTACCGATGACGCGACCCTCGCCCCCTTTCCGGTCCCCCCGATTCCCGTCCGCGTCCCCGCGACTCTTCCGGGCCTGCTCGTCCCCGCCCCCGCGCTCCTGGGCACGACCCACCGCGTCGAGGACGGGGACGCTCCCGACGCCGAGAAGGACGAGGACGATCACCCAGCCACGTCTCTCGCCACTCGACCTCACCGCAGAAGGGCGGTCACCGTGACGGACGCGGAGCGGCGAGCCCCGTACGACCCGGGCGAGAAAACGTGGAAGACCCGAACCGGTCATCGCTCCTCCTCGCGATCGTCCATGACGACTCGTCGCAACACGACGGATCAGCCTTCCCGGACCTCCTCGGCGGTCCCTTCCTCCCCGGCGGCCTCCGAATCCTCCGCGGCCTCCGAATCCTCCGCGGCCTCGGCCTCGGGCTCCCCCGCAGCCTCCGAGTCCTCCGCAGCCGCAGCCTCCGAGTCCTCCGCGGCCGCAGCCTCCGAGTCCTCCGCGGCCACAGCCTCCGAGTCCTCCGCAGCCGAGTCCTCCGAGTCCTCCGCGGCCGCAGCCTCCGAGTCCTCCGCAGCGCCGGCCTCCGGCTCCCCGGCGGCCTCCTCGGAGTCCTCCGCAGCGCCGGCCTCCGGCTCCCCGGCGGCCTCCTCGGAGTCCTCCGCGGCCACGGCCTCCGGCTCCCCGGCGGCCTCGGAGTCCTCCACGGCCACGGCCTCTGAATCCTCCGCAACCTCGGCATCAGCCTCCGCCGCGGCGCCAGCCTCCGGCTCACCGGCAGCCTCCGTATCCTCCGCGGCGCCAGCCTCCGGCTCACCGGCAGCCTCCGTATCCGCCGCGGCGCCAGCCTCCGGCTCACCGGCAGCCTCCGTATCCTCCGC
>CAYMLL010000129.1:0-4688 GCA_964390645.1 uncultured Planctomycetia bacterium
GCCAGCGGCCGCCCGAGAGCCCCGAGCGCGGCCGGGCGCGCGCCTGCGGCCCGCGGGAGCCGCCCCCGCAGGGGCAGGCCGGGTTCGAGGCTTACCACGACGTCTACACCGCGGTCGAGGCCGTCAAGACGGTGTTCCTGATCGTCGCCGCGGTCCTGACGGCCCGGTGCTCTCGCGGCGCGGTCGCCGCCTGCGCAGCGCGGGATTGACGGGATTGACAGGATTGACAGGATTGACAGGATTGACAGGATTGACAGGATTGACGGGGATTCGCGAACTTGGCGGGCTCGGCGGTGTTGCCGGGATCAGATCGCCTCGAAGCAGTCCTCGCCTACCCTGCGCGCGCGCTCGTTCTCGACCAGGTAGACGAGAGCGGCCCGCGTCGTGCGCTCGTAGAGTGGCCGCAGGCGCGAGTCGGTCTCCTCGCCGTAAACCCGGCCGGCAATCTCGGTCACCTCGCCGGGTCCGCGAGCGAGCACTCCATGGATCTGCTCGACCCTCCGGACGCGGTGCGCCAGCGTGCGATCGATCAGATCGACGGGAGTCACGGTCGGCGGGCCGTGCGACGGGTAGAGGATCCGCATGTCGAGCCTGCGGATGCGCTCGAGCGACCTGAAGTAAGTTCCCAGGTGCCCACCGGGCGATCCGACGTACATGCTGACGAGGGTCGAGAGCAGGTCACCGGCGATCAGCGCGCGGTGGCGTTCGTCCCAGAGCGCGAGGTGCCCCTCGGCGTGGCCCGGCGTGAAGAGGCAGCGCAGGGTCCAGCCGTCGCGGCGGTCGGGGCTGGCTCCGAGCCTGATCGTGGCGCCGTCGACGAGCTCACGGTCGAGCCGGCGCTCGAGGAGGTCGCCGGTTCGAGGGTGCGCCCAGACCGGCAGGCCGAATCGCTCCTGGAGCTTGCCGACCGCGCCAACGTGGTCGACGTGGTGATGAGTCAGCACGATCGCCTCGAGCCGGTGGCCTCGCTCGACGCGCGTCCCGACCGCACGCAAAAGGTGGTCCTGCTCGTCCGCGTCGCCGGGCGCCGGATCGACGACGAGGACGCGCTTCTCCCCGACGATGAACGTCGTTGTCGGGATCGACGCCGGTAGCGGTCGGCTCCTCAGCGGCACCAGGTCGGTTCCCGGCCCCCACGGGATCGCGTGACCAC
The DNA here is from genome assembly GCA_964390645.1 of uncultured Planctomycetia bacterium. Lineage (GTDB taxonomy): Bacteria > Planctomycetota > UBA8108 > UBA8108 > UBA8108 > CAYMLL01. Next base: position 1,154 of record CAYMLL010000129.1, read on the forward strand.
TGCCCTCGAAGCGCGGCGGAATCTCGCGCAGCTCCGCCGCGGCCGAGGCGATCGTGGGGTGATTCTCGAGAGCTCGCAACACGACGAGCGCCAGGGGCGACAGGTGGATCTCGCCGCGCCGCCATGCGTCGAGCGCGTCACCCGGCTTCCACCAGCTCCCCGAGACGAGTTCGCCGGCGCGGATCTCCGGCTCCTGAGACGTCGACACGAAGTAGAGGCGGGTGTCGAAACGGATGCGGGAGAATCTCGGTGTGATCAGACGCGCTGCCTCGATCCAGCGGGACGCATCGACCTCGAGGCCGCGCTCGCGCAGAGCCGACACGAGCTCCGTGCCGTCGCCGCCGTCGATCAGGCGCTCTCGCAGCTCGGTCGCCAGGTCCGCGTCGAGCCCCGGCTCCGGAATCGTGAGGATCCCCGTCTCCTCGAAGAGTTCCCGGACCCCGCAGCCGATCGACGCGCGCCGGGAGGTCGACATGGAGCCTGCCGCAGCGAGGGGCACGAGCTCGTCGCCGGGCTCCATGCGTCCTCCCGCAAAGGCGTGATAACCACCGAAGAACTTCAGGTCCGGGGAGCGAAGAACGAGGAAGACCTGAAGCTCCGGCTCGTGGCGGTGCAGGATGATGCTGGTGGAGTCTCTCGGCATGGCGTCATCAAGCGGTTCGGGGTCACGTCTTGCAACCCGGATTCCTGGCGAAACACGTTGGCGCTGGCGAACGGTGCGACCGGCGCCGGCGGCCGTCATCCTCTCCGGCGAGGTCGATCGACCCCGCCACCGCGTGACCAGGGACTCGATTCGTCTCGACACCGTGGCGACAGGTTGCGCGTCGACGGCCGTGTCGCGGCCAGGGCCAGGTGCAGCTCGGTCCACCCGGGTTGGCTCGGCGGCTTCGGGTCGAGGCTCGATCTGTTGCCCGCGGGACAGTCGAGCCCGGTCACGGCACCCGGTCTCGGCGGTCACCAGAAGCGTGTGCAGCGATCCGTCGCCGTTTGCTGGAGTCCGGCTGTGACGGGCGCTACCGTCGACGTCGTCATCACTCGTCGGCAGCAGTGAGGTTGCGGATCACGACGTCGGTCGGAAAGAGTGCCTTGGCGATCGTCACGAGCCTCGGTCGCACTCTCTTCTTGTGGAACTCCTCACCGACGACGCGGTCCGCGTGCTCGAATTGCCACTCGTTGCACGAGAAGCAGATCAGCATGTCGACGGCCCGGCTCCCCTTCAGGAAGCGCAGGCCGACGCCCGGAGTGAACTCGCACCCCTGGCTGAACTCGAAGCCGTAATTGCCGGGGTCGAGCAGGAGCGGGAAGATCTCGATTTCCTGGCGGCCGTTGAGATGGGGTCCCTTCGTGATGACCAGGTAGCCGGCGAAGCGATCGCCGGGCTCCTTGGAGCCGAAGCTGTAGGGCTCGAGGCGGTAGCTCTCGACATGGTCCGGGCTGACGAGGATATCGAGCTGAGACTGGCCGTGAAACGCCAGCACCGGGTCGCTGTGGACCGGGACGGAGTCGCACGAGAGCAGGCCGCAGATGATCGCCAGGACGCTGAGTCGTTCCATCATGTATCGCACCAGTCGCCGAGGGGACCGGAGTCCGACCTCGTGTGCCGCCGGAGTCCAGGGGCACGGATTTCCAGGGACAGGTCTTCCAGGGGGCACGGATTTCCAGGGACAGGTTTTCCGGGGACACAGCCGGGCGAAGTGGGGCCATTCCGCGGATCTCGAACTTCTCGCCGCTCCCTCTCCTGGATCCGCCAGTCCTGGATCCGCCAGTCCTGGATCCGCCAGTCCTGGATCCGCCAGTGGGCGCGAGAGTCTTTCCCGGCCCTTGCCGGATCAGGAGGAGCACCGAGGTCTTCGCTGCCAGAGTTCGACATTACACCACATCGGGCCCGCTCTGGCGTCCGGATCCCGGCTGAAATGACGTTCTTGCAGAATCCGGAGCGCTCTCACGACGGGTCGACGGGTCTCGCGGCCTCCGGCCTCGCGATCCTATCCGTTATCCGGTATGAGCTCGAGGTATGGAACTGAAAGAAACCCCGATCGATCGAGATTCAGGCTGTCGATGATCTCATCCGTCTCCGCCGCCGCCTCCGATGGTGTGATGGTGTGTACGAGGGTCTCGAGCTCGAGAAAGTCTCCGAGACCTTCGACGCGGTCGAGGTGGATTCGCGTGTGTCGCAGAAGCCAGAGAGTTCGTTGTTTCTCGACCACGCCGCGACACTGGAGGACACGTTCGAGGAGCCGCTTCCACGTCCCGGCATCGCGCAGGGGCTCGACGTCGTAGTCGGAGGCTCGCGGGCCGCTGTCATCCGTCGATCGGCGGTACGAGATCATCTCGGGATCGCGACCTTCCTGCTCGCGGATCTTCAGCCAGCCCCGGGGCACCTCGAAGAACGTGTCGCGCTGTCGGAGGTTCCACTGGCGTGACGCTCCCAGATTCCGGAGCGTCTCCTCGACGAAGGCACGGTCGGCGAGCGGTGTCTTGATCTCGATGTTCTGCATGTCGATGTGGCGGTCAGCTCCCGAGATGCTCACGCAGCCAGGCGACGATCTCGGTGAGGGGGTGGATGCGCAGGTCCGACGGACCGTTACGGCTCATACCGTGGTTCGTCGGTGCAGGGTAGCGCACGAAGCGTGTCGGGGTTCTCCCCAGCGTCAGAGCCGTGGCCTCCCCGCCGGTCGGCGAGATGGTCCAGAGCTGACCGGTCTGCTCGTTGGGACCGCTGATGAACGCGAGCCGGGAGCCATCGGGCGATACACGCGGCGAGGAGACGACGCGTAGACGCAGGGTGTTTTCCGCGGCGATCAGCCGCCGAGCCTTGCGTCCGCTCGGGGGGATCCTTCTCGACATCACCTTGCTGGTTTGCGGGAGTAGGTCGATTCACGTGCTGCACCGGACCGGCAACGGTCGGGTTTACCGCGCGGGTCGCGGCTCGTCAACCCGGACCACTCGTGACCACACCATCGGGAGAACGAGGAGACGTGAGCTTGGTAGGGCGCGACGGCGGACCCGGTCGTGGCAGGGTGCTTCACCCCTCGAGGCTCGAAGCCCTTGTCACAACGCGGCTCGGGCGAAGCGGATGCCGGCTCAGAAGCGGGCGGACCGCGAGCGTCCGGAGGTCAAGCCAACAGCGAAGGTGCGGCGCTCGTCAGCACCGCATGACCTTGCGGGGCGGCGGACGCGAGCACTTTCTCGTCCACGAGACGGGCTTGTGTTCCGAGCCCGACCTCCTGCGCCGCCGCGAGGTAGAGGCGAGACATCAGGCCACGAACACCGAGAAGAACTTCGGCGTCCGCACCGGCGAGGTCTCCTGCCGCCCGCATCTCGCTTCCCAGCAGCAGCCCGCTCAGGTAGGCCCCGCACTGGCACGGTGAATCGCCGTGAAGCAGCTGTCGTGTGCGCACCGAGAACAACAACGAGAGCAGCGGTCCTTGTGCGCCGCGTCGGCTGCCGTCGCGAAACGCACGCTCGCCGTCGTACTCCAACTCCACCCCCGCGTCGACCCAAATGGCCAGCATACTGTTCAGTGGCAGGATCG
>CAYMLL010000129.1:4698-19684 GCA_964390645.1 uncultured Planctomycetia bacterium
GGGGGGGGCGCGGGGGCGGCGGCCGGCGCGCACCGCCCGCGCGGGGGCGGCGGCGCGCGCCACGACGTCGTCGACCGAATGGCGCAGAATGCTGTGCTGTCGCAGGATCTCGTAGACCTCACCGGTCATCGTCGTGCGGAAGTCGACGATCGCACCGCCACGTACGAGGAGATGCTTCGAGTGGGTGCCGGGGAGGACCAGAACACGCTCGCGTTCCATCGTGTCGTCGGCGCAGGCCGACAGGATACCGAGCGCCTCGGTCTCCTCGCCGCGCAGGACGTCCGTCTCCGTCCGCAGGCCGGATACGAGCCGCACGGGACAGGGCCGCTGCTTGCTGAGCGGGCCGAGGTCGGCGACGTGGGCGCTGCTTCCATCAAGGGCGAAGGGCACCGGCGCGTAGGGGACGTCGCGCCAGCCGATCGAGGAGCTCGCCATGCCGGAGATCCAGAGTGGCGTGTCCGAGAGGTCGAGATCGGCTGCGTCAATCAGCTCCCCGCATCGCTCGTCGAGCAAGGCGCGAAAGCGATCGTTGCTGCCCGGGGAGATTCTGTCGACGCCGTCCGGGGTCGACAGCTCGCGCACGACCGATGCCGACTCTGCGTCGACGAGCCGCAGGCGGAAATTCGACGTTCCCCAGTCGCAGCTCAGGAATTGTTCTGGCATCTGATGCCTTCTTTCACGGGTTCCGTGGTGCGGGTTCCGTTAGAATACCCGCAGCCGTCGGCATTGTCCGCAGGCGGCCGCCGGAGTGTCCGAGGAGAGCCATGGCCAGAGTGCTAATGCCGATAGGGGACGCGACCGAGGTCCTCGACACGATGTATCCGTACTTCCGTCTGCCTGAGGACGACTTCGAAGTGGTCGTCGCGGGACCGCAGGCGCGTCTGTACCATATGGTGCTTCACGAGATTCCGCCGGACTCGCAGTGGGACATCACACGCGAGAGTCCCGGCTACCATCTGCGTGCCGAAGTCGCCTTCGAGGATGTCGACCCGACCGAGTACGCAGGCCTCTTCGTCTCCGGAGGGCGCGCGCCCGAGTACCTGAGATACGATCAGAACCTGCTGCGCATCACGCGGCACTTCTTCGAGGCGCGCAAGCCGGTCGCGACCCTGTGCCACGGTATCGAGATTCTGACTGCTGCCGGGTGCATCGAGGGTCGCACCGTGACGACCGTCGCGAAGTGCGCGATGGACGCCGAGCAAGGCGGCGCGAAGTACGTCGACGAGGCCTGCGTACGCGACGGAAACCTCGTCAGCGCCCGAACGTGGCACGACAACACTCCGCTGCTGAGAGAATTCGTCCGCATGCTGAAGAAATCGAGCCGGTAAAATTGAGCGCATGACGCGCTGTCAACCCGCGAGTCTCGTTCCTGCTCTTCTCGCCCTGCTGGCGTTGCCGGGACCCGCTCTTGCCGCTCCCGACGACGAGATCGCCGCGGCGCGTCGAGCGGAGCTCGCGGTCGCCGAGGAGTTGTACAGTCTGCAGGCGGACGCGCCCGCGGAGGACGTTGCCCGTCTCCGTGGGGAGCTGGAGAAAGCGAGGTCACGCACCCGGAAGGCCGATGCCTCGGTCTCGGCGGCCTCGGACTCGGCGGCCTCCGACTCGCCGGTGCGTCCGTTCGGGGTGACGGAGCTTCCGGCCCGCAGCGAGGATTCGTCGAATGTGGCCGTCCCCGTCGCCGTTGCCGTGCTGGGCGTGTTGCTTCTCGTCTGGATCGCGAGGTTCCGGGGCGACGTCGGACGCAAGGCTTCGCCGGATCGTCCGGCTGCGACACGGCCCGTCCCGGTGTCGCGACAGGATCATCGGCGCTTCATGGTCGGGATCGTGGGTGCGGTCGTCGTCTTCGGTCTACTGGTGTGGGTCTCGGTGGAGTGTGGGCTAGGGGTCGGCGGGGCCGTCGGTGTCGCCACCGCTCTCCTCGTCATGGTGGCGTTTCTCGCGCGCGACCCTCTGCGGGATGCGTTCAAGGGTGCGACTCTGTTGCTCGAGCGACCCTTCGAGGCGAACGACGTCGTGCGTGTCGGTGAGCTCGAGGGGGTCGTTCAGCGAATCGGTGTGTGCAGCACCGTTATCCGCGACTTTGGAGGCGGTGTTCACCACCTTCCCAACCGGGAGATTCAGGCGTCAAGCAACTTCACGAGAGCGTGGTCGAGGGCCTGCGCGTACGTGCGGATCGCGTATGCGGAGGACCTCGACCGGGTGCTCGAGGCGCTGCGCGAGGCGGTTGCGGACGTGCGCGCGGATCCTGTCGCCGGCGGGCTCCTCGCGCCAGGCGGAGAGATGATCGGTGTCGATCGCTACGAGGAGGTCGGCGCGGTCCTGTGTGTCCGTCTGGAGGCGCGATCGTTGCGTGAGGTCGTGGTGGAGGAGGCGCTCGAACGGCGTATCGTCGAGCGTCTCGGCGTGCTTCAATCCGTGGCGGAGCTCTGTCCGAGGCGCAGACCAGCAGACGTTCCGCGTGCCCGTTGAGCTTCGCTGAGCAGGATGCATCACGACGAAATTGTCGAGGCGCTGCGCCGATATGTGGACCCGAGCCGACGGGACTGGTTCGGCGAGAGGTGGTTCGCCGGCAAGGACCGCGCGATCGACCACGTCGAGCTCGCCGACCGTTTCGTGTTGTGCAAGGCCGAGACCGTCGGTGTGCTGGCTCTCGTCGACGTTTTCTTCCTCGAGGGTGAGCCACAGCGCTACCAGCTGCCGTGTGTCGTCGACTCGAACGCCGAGGTTCGCACGCCGGAACCGTCGGATGCTCTGTGGCTCGAGACCGTGGCAGCCCTGCGTGAGGAGAGGGTTCTCGAGGGGGATCACGGCGTCTTGCGCTTTCGCCGGTCGGCGGCGGGGTTTCCGCTGCCGCGGCGATGTGGGAGTGCCCGCTCTCTCTGCGTGGACCAGTCGAACACCTCGATGGTCCTCGACGAGACTCTTCTCTTGAAGGTTTTTCGCAGGGTCGAGCCGGGGGTGAATCCCGACGTGGAGATGAGCGAGTTTCTCTCGAGCCGCGCAGGCTTCGAGCGGGCGCCGCGCGTCGCCGGTTGGATCGAGCACGAGTCGTCGAAGGGAGTCGCGTCGCTCGGGCTCTTTTCCGAGCTTCTTCCACAAGCGAGAGACGGCTGGGAGCACGCTCTCGAGCTCGCGGGAGACCCGGGGCGTCGTGAGGAGTGGCTTGACCATGTGAGCTCTCTCGGTGATCTCACGGCGGAGCTACACCTCGCGCTTGCGTCGCGCTCGGAGCCACCGTTCGCTCCCGAGGCGCTGGCCCACGGGCACATCGACGCCTTGCGTGACCGTGTGTGGAACGCGCTCGAGGAGGCAAGGTGTCCACCGATGGAGCTGCCGGAGCCTGCCTCGGAGCGTCTTCCCCTTCTCTTGGGGGGGGGTGAGCACCGCGGTGATGACAGCACCGCGGGAGGCCTCCGAATCCGCGTCCACGGCGACTACCACCTCGGGCAGATCGTCCTCTCCGGTGGCCGTTCCTACGTTGTCGACTTCGAGGGCGAGCCGCTCCGAACATTGGACGAGCGGCGTGTGAAGGACTCTCCGCTACGCGACGTCGCCGGGATGCTGCGGTCTTTTCACTACGCGATCTGCGTGAGGGGAAGGTCGGAAGCCGCCGCGGCACTCACGGACCTCGCGGAGACTCGTGAGCGGTTTCTCGACGCCTACCGTGGCAGCATGGAGGGCGCGGCCCCGAGCCTCATCCCTCCGGAGCCGCTGTCGAGCCGGCTGCTGGAGCTGCTCGAGTTCGAAAAGGCTCTCTACGAGCTCGCCTACGAGAGCCGATGTCGGCCGGAGATGCGGGCCGTTCCGATGTCGTACCTGAGCCGCTATCTGGGGTAGCCGCGAGTACCGGTCAGAGCTCCACTCGCCGGTAGTTCAGCTCCCACTCCTTCATCCACTCCAGCGAGTGTGGGCGGATGCGGTAGAGGACGAAGCGCTCGTCGTTCTCGGCGTCAGGGAAGAAGCCTCGCCAGAGTTGGGGTGTCAGCGTGGTCTCGATGAGCCGCTTCTTCTGGGATCTGTCCTCCACGAGCTCGGCGATGCCCGCGACGCGTACCTGCCAGTGCTCCTTGTCGACGAAGCAGATCTCGACGTTCGAGTTGTTCGCGATCTCGTCGATCTTGCGGGTGTGCGAGTGGCTTGGCACGAGGATGCCGAGGTCGTCCTCCAGGAACGCGCAGACGGGGCGGACCCGCGGAGAGCTGCCGTCGGATGAGATCGTCGCGAGGTCACCGTAGACGCAGCTCTTGATGATGCGCGTGATCGTCTTGCGGGTCTCGTCGTCGAGAGAGGACACAGCGGTTCGTCTCCGGAGGGTGGCGAGGATTCTTCGAGCGTGCTCTGATGTGATGTACTCGCAGGCCGGAGGCGAAGTAAAGCCTGCGGACCACGGAATTGCGGCTCCATGGACCGGGACGACTCGATGCTCCCCAGGACACATCTCCTCGCGCTTGCGGTGGCGCTTCTCTGCGCCGGCTGCACCGTTTCCGCGCCGGGAATCGACCCTCCTTCACTGCGTGTGTCGTCGGTCGAGGACTTCGAGGTCGACGGCACCGGCTCGGCGGCCGCATGGGCGAAGACGGAGTGGACGGAGCTCAACCGTCGCGACGGGGGCGATCTGTCCTACCGGGCGCGATTCAAGGTGCTCTACTCGACCTCCGGGCTCTACTTCCTCATGACGGGTAGCGACGAGCTGCTGACGTCGGCGATGGCGGAGGACTTCATGGACCTCTGGAAGGAGGACGTCTACGAGGTCTTCCTGTGGACGGACGAGCGACGTCCGATCTACTTCGAGTACGAAATCTCGCCGCTGAACCGGGAGCTGCCGATTCTGGTGCCGAACTTCGACGGCGTCTTCCTCGGTTGGCGACCCTGGCACTACGACGGAGGACGTCGCACGCGCAAGAAGACGAGCGTTGTCGGCGACCGGCACGAGCCGGGGGCCGTCGTGAAGGGATGGACGGCCGAGTTCTTCGTTCCCTACGAGCTGTTGCGGCCGCTACCGAACGTGCCTCCGAAGAAGGGGTCGCGATGGCGCGCCAACTTCTACCGCGTAGACCACGACCACGGCAACCGCACCGCGTGGGACTGGGCGCGCGTCGGGTCGCGCTTCCACGAGTACGAGAAGTTCGGCACGCTGATCTTCGACTGAGACCGAACCCGGAGAGGCGCCGAGCGGAAGCACCCCTCATTCGAGTGGGTCGGGGCCTCGTCCAGGCGCGTCAGATGAACATCTCCGCGATCGGCTCGGCGCCGTCCGCCATCTTGATCGAGCGTCCGATGGCGAGCTTGTTCTCCTTGACGGGGTCAATCCGCATCATCGAGAGCAGCGTCGCGTAGAGCTCGTTGATGTAGACGGGCCGCTTCCTGGGTTCCTGGCCGTCCTTGCTCGACGAGCCGATCACCGTGCCACCGTTGACGCCACCGCCGGCAACCAGAGCGCTGAAGCAGCGCGGGAAGTGGTCGCGACCGGTGTTGCGGTTGATGCGCGGCGTGCGTCCGAACTCGCCCATGCAGACGACGAGCGTCGAGTCGAGGAGGCCCTTGGAGCGCAGCACGCGTAGGAGCCCGCTGAGCGCCGGGTCGAGAACGGCAGCGCGGCCGGCGACCGCGTTGAAGTTGTTGGTGTGCGTGTCCCAGCCGCCGAGGTTGATCTCGACGAAGGGCACGCCCTTCTCGACGAGTCGAGTCGCGAGCAAGGCCTGCAGGCCGAAGTTGTTGAGGCCGAAGTCGGCGCGTACGGACTCGGGCTCCTTGCGAACGTCAAAGACCTTCGCGGCAGGGGAGTCGAGCAGCGACAGCGCCTTCTTCCGCAGGCCGCGGTGGCCGGCGAGAAGCTCGCCCTGCTTGGTGCGAAGGTAGCCGCTGTCGAGAAGGCTCAGGAGCCGCATGCGGCCCTTGAAGCGTCCCTTGCCGACGTCCTCGGGGTATTGCAGGTAGGGCACCGGCCGTGACGGGTTGTCGACCTGGAAGGGACCGTAGCGCACGCCGAGGTAGCCCGGTCCGTAGGAGCCGCCTCCGACCGAGACGAAGTGGGGCAGCTCGGCATCTTCCTTGCCGAGCTCCTTCGCGACGAGCGCCCCCAGCGACGGGTGCGTGATCGGGCCGGTGCGCTTGTAGCCGGTGTGGAGAAGATAGCTGGCGCGCGAGTGATCGCCTTCCGGAGAGGTCAGGGAGCGTACGAGGCAGACCTCCTTCGCCTCCTTCGCGACCTGGGGGAAGTTCTCGGCGACCTGGAAGTCTGCGGTCGTATCGATCGCCTGGGTCGGTCCGCCGTTCTTGTGGTCCGGCTTCGGATCCCAAGTCTCGATCTGGCTCGGTCCGCCGCCGAGCCAGACGAGGATGCACGCTTTCGCGCGACCCTTCTGCCACGGCTGCTCGTCCGCGACGACGACCGTCTTGCCGGGACCGTCCTCCGCGTGAGCAAGTCTGGAGCCCGGGCTCGAGGTCCAGCCGAGGACCATCATGCCGCCGACTCCACCGACGCTCACGCGCAGGAATTCACGCCGATCGCTCGCTGCGGGATTCTCGTGCACGACGTTGATCTCCGTGTCTGATGGCCCTGTTATTCGAGACGGCGATTGCGGACGCGGACCGCCCGCGGGGGCCGTCAGGAACCCACTCTGAAGTGTCCCCAAATCCGACACTTCTCGCAAGCTCCAACAGGAGGAGATTCTCGTTCTCCGCGCCGGCGACCCGCAGTCTCCCCGGCGCCGCATCGGCGCTTTCCCGGCCCTGCGACCCGGATCCAGCGCGAATCGAAGTGCGGTCAACGAGCGCGTGGAGTCAGCTCGAGTGCAGGAATTCCGCCGAGTTGAGGAGCGCCCACTGCAGGTCGGCGAGCGACTTCTGGCGTTCGTTGTCGTCCTTGGCGAGGTGGAGATGCCGCTGGAAGGCCTGTCGCTCGGCGGCCGTCGGCGGTCGAGACAGCGTCGCGAGGAAGAGTCGATCGACCTGCTTCGCCGGCGGCACCCCGTGCAGGACGACGTCGAGGTTGCCGGGGTACTTCTTCTGATACCGGGCGTGAAAGGGCCGTGAGGCGGGCGCCTTGCCGGCAGTGAACTCGCCGTTGAACAGCAGCAGCACCTGGAGCACCGTGCCCTGGAACTCGGGGCGCTTCTCGGCCTCGTCGATACCGAAGCGGCGAACGAAGTCCCGTCGAGCCTTGTCGATGTAGCTCCGGACGCGTTGCGAGTTCTCCTCGGGTTGCGGCTCTTCCATGCCGCTCGCTCGCAGCACGGAGCGGGCCAGCACTTCCGGCTCGAGCGATCGAACGGGGACGGAGGCGAAGAGGTCGTGATCCTCGCCCGGAGCGATGCCGCCGGGAACGCCGCTCGTCGCTTGCTGACGGTAGGCGCGCGTCGTGACGACGACGCGGATCAGGCGACGCATGTCGTAGCCGCTGTCGACGAAGTCCTCGGTCAGGTACTCCAGCACTTTCGGCAGCACGATCTGCGAGTCGTTGGAGAAATCGTCGACCGGATTGACGAAGCCCTTGCCGAGGAACTGTGCCCAGACGCGGTTGACGAGCGCCCGTGCGAAGTACTTGTTCTTGCCGCTTGTCAACCACGACAGGAGCTGCTTTCGTCGAGCCAGGGAGCTCTTTCCACTGCCGTACCGGCGGCCCCTTGCGGACATCTTGCCGGAGGTGCTTTTTTCCTTCGGCGACGTCGTGCGGACGCGCGACTTCTTCTTCGGCGGCTGCTTGAACGGATTGACGTAGACCGGCGCCTGGTAGCGTTCACCGAAGAATAGCGGCGAGATCTTGACCTCCCTCTCGCCCTTCTTCATCGGTGGCATCATCATCTCGCCCTTGTCGACGCTGCGGACGCCGTACTGGCGCGAGTTGCCGCCGGCGCGATCGTAGCCGCGGTAGCGCTGGGTGCGGGAGAAGAACGCGGCGAAGCCGAAGAACTCCTCTCGCTTGACGTCGGCGTAGGGGTGGTCGTGACACTGCGCGCATTCGATACGCGTGCCCAGGAAGACACGCGCCACACGTCCGGCAACGTCGACGGGCTTGGCCTCGTAGCGCAGGTAGAAGTTCACGCCGGGGTTGTCCTCGGGCATCCCTTCGCTGAGAAGGATCTCCCGGGCCATCTCGTCGTAGGGCTTGTTGCGAAGAAACCCGTCGCGCAGGTAACGCCGGAAGGAGCCTCGGTCGAGACCGTCCGGGTTGCTCTTGCGGCCGATCAGGAGCTGCTCCCACACCTCCGCCTGGTACTCGGCGAAGTCCGGCGTGCCCAGGAACCACTCCGTCCACTTGATCATGCGGTCACCAGAGCGGTCGGCGACGAAGCGCTCGACCTCGTCAGCGTGCGGGATGACGCCTCGTACGTCGAGGGAGAGCCGGCGAAAGAGAGCCGTCTCCGTGTCGCCGGGCGCGGGCTCGGAGAACGACGCTGCCCAGGCCTCCTGCAGGAGCCGATCGACCTCCGCGGCTGTTGCCAGTGGGGAACGCTCCGGGGCCGCGTGACCGGCGGGGCTGGCGGCCAAGACCGCCGCGAGAGCGGCTCCCAGCAGACGTGTGCGGACACGAAGACGACGAGCTAGTGGGGTTCTCGACATGCTTTGCACTCCCTGTCGTGACGTCTATGATTATAGATCCGCGATCGAGGTCAGGTCCAGGCGACTTTCGGCGCTTTGGCGGACTCGGCCACAATCACTGACAGGATCTGCCATGCCGATGTTCGACTACTTCCCTCGTGTCGCGGCTCTCGTGCCGGCGGCGATCGTGTTCGCGGCGGTCGTTTCCGCGGCGGGCCCGGCATCGGGACAGACGTCTCGCCGACGCGCCACGGTCTCGACGGGGGCGACGGTCACTCCGACGACGACCTCGAGCGCCAGCTTCTCGAAGCTCGCTCCGTGGGTGCCGAGGATCAACAAGGCCTACCGCGACTTCCAGCGTGGACGCCGCGCGTCGGTCGAGAAGGTCTTCAGCGGGCTCTTCCGTGTTGACAGGCGCAACCCGATCGTCCGCACGGTGCTGTCGGAGCTGCGGATTTCGCGCGGTGAATTCCAGGGCGCCCGCTCGCTCCTGTCGGGTGGATCGCGTCGCCGCGCGTCCGCGTCGAAGGATCCGGTGCCGCTGGTCGACTGGCGAATCCTCGCGCCTTTTCCGTACAAGGGTCGTGGCAGCCTGAAACACGAGTACGAGCCGGAGAAGGGGGATCCCGACTTCACCGCCCGCTACAAGGGTGACGGACAGATCTGCCGCTGGAAGAAGGCGAAGGGGCCTCGTATCGACTATCGCCGCGAGCTCGACATCGAGGGCAGTGGCGTCGGCTACGGGTACTGTGAATTCAACGCGACGAAGGCCGGATGGGTTCGCTTCGGTATTGGATCGGGCGATGGCATCAAGGCCTGGCTCAACGACACCGTGATTCACGAGAATCAGGTGCGTCGAGATATTCGTGAGGACGACGACGAGGTCTTCGCGCTCGTCAGGCGTGGCAAGAACCGGCTTCTGGTCAAGGTCGACTCGAGCGGCGATGAGTTTCGCTTCTACATTCATGTCTACGAGCGGATCCCGCTTCCATCGACGGAGTTCCTCGACAGCGTGCTGGCCGGACTCCGAGCGCTCGAGCGCAAGGACTGGGACGGTGCGCGTGAGAAGCTCTTCACCGCCGAGTCGCTTCGCCCGGGTAATCCCGAGGTCGCGATCGCCGTGGCGAGGACCTTCCTGGGCCAGAACAACCTGGTCGCGGCCCGTTCTTGGGCCAACCGCGGGCTTGCGAAGCGTGCCAACTCGGCCGCCGGGCTGGTGACGTACGCGGAGACCATGCTGCGGCTCGAGTCGCCGCTGAAGGCCTTTGACGCATTTCGTGCCGCGTATCGCGCCAGCGGATATCACGACGGCGATGTCCTTGCCGTATGGGTCGAGAGCGCGAGAAAGTACAGGTGGGAGCTCCAGGAGGGGCTCGCGCTGATCGATCAGGCGCGAGGTCTTCGCGCGGCGAAGCCGAGCACGGCGAGATCGAAGGCGGAGGCCGCGGGGCTTCTCGGGGAGGCGCGGCCGAAGCTCGAGTCGACGTTTGTCGGGCTGGCGGATCTCAGTCTTTACTATCGCGAGCTCGGCGATCGCAAGACCGCCGCCGAGCTCGGCATCCGCGCGCTCGCCAAGCTGACACCGCAGCAGATCGCACTGCACTGCTCGGCGGAGTGGCTTCTCGATCTCGTCAAGGATCTGCGCGCGACGCAGCCTCAGAACCGGGAGGCGCGCGAGAAGGTGTTGCGCCTCGTTGAGCAGGTAGATCCGACCCGGTCCGACCTCATCCGCGAAATCCTCGCGCTGAAGGTGACGCAGGGCCGCTCCGCGGCGTCGCCGAAGATCGAGGCGCTGCTCGAGAAGCGGCCCGAAAAAGCCCTCTACAAGGAGTACGTCCGCAGGCTCTACGAGGCCGGAGACCACGAGAAGTGCGTCGAGATCTGCCGTCAGGGGCTCGGTGCCGGCATCGTCTCGCGCACTCTTCGCTACAATCAAGCTCGATCGCTGCTCGTGCTCGAGCGTTTCGACGAGTCGGAGGAGGTCTTTCGTGGACTCCTTGACGAGAAGGACTACGTCGACCGCGCGAACGAGGGGCTGAAGAAGCTCCTGACGGCGCGCGAGAAAGCGAAGATGACGACCTCGCGGCGGCGTTGAGGGCGGACTGCTCGCGACTCTTCGTCGCCCGCTTCGCGAGTCACGCGGCCGCGGCTGAGGACGCCGCACGGCCTGGCGAGCTTCGCGGTCCGCGAAGGGCTGGGTCGGACTCACGGGATACCGGGCCCGGTATCCGGAGGCCGGTCCCTGGAGGCCGGTCCCTGGAGGCCGGTCCCTGGAGGCCCGCAAGACTCGAGCCGATCAGCCGCTTCCGTCGCGGATCGTGGGGCCCCGGGGGGCTACCTGCGGACGGTCGAGCAGCTCCTCGAGGTCGCGAACGAGCCCCGGCTGCAGGTGGTGCTCGATCCTGTCCGCCGCGTCGTGTGCGTGGTCGGGAGCGGCTCCCATCTCGGTGATCATGTAGCTCTCCCAGAGCCGCCGCGCCCGGATGATCGTCTCGACTCGCGAGCGGCCGCTGTCCGTCAGGCACATACGGCCGTCGTCGAAGCCGACGAGCTCCCCACGACGGATGCAGTGGGTCATCGTGCTCCGCAAGTGGGACGTCGGGTAGTCGAGAGCGAGAGCGGCCTCCTCGAGCCCGACTTGCTTGCGGTCGTCGGGAGCTTCGATCCGGTAGACGGCGGCGAGGAGGTTCTCCTCGAGAATCCGCCGGCGAAGCGACCGTGCGCGCCGCGAAGTGGCGACCAGTCCGTGCTTCGGGCTGAGGGTGAACGCGACGAGGAACTGAACGCCTGCGGTGACCGCGACGCTCGGCGCGCGCGCGGTATCCAGGTCGACGTTTCCGAGCAGGATGGTCAGCCAGGACCCGAAGAAGGCTGCGGTCAAGCCGAAGAGCATCGAGAGGAGCAGCACGCGGTGAAACCGGTCGACGAGAAGCGTCGCGGTCGCGGGCGGAACGATCAGGAACGCGATCACCAGGATCGCACCGACGGCTTCGAAAGCCGAGACCACGGTCATGGCGAGAAGCGCGATCAGCAAGACGTTGATGAGCCGGAATCGCAGCCCGAGGCTCCGCGACAGCTCACGGTCGAAGGAGGTGATGAGGATCTCCTTGTAGGCGAGCGCGAAGAAGAGCACGACGAGCACGGTCGACACCATCGTCGGCATCACCTGCCGGGCGTTGTCGATGTTCTCGAGCGAACCGTAGAACACACAGTCGACATCGAAGTGCGCGTCACTCGCCTGACTCCTGATCAGGATGACGCCGGCCGCGAAGAACGCGGGGAAGACGGCGCCGAGCGCCCTGTCTGGCTTGAATCGCGAGTGGCTGGAGAGCGCCACGATAAAGGCCCTCGACACGAGAACTGCGATTACTTCAACGGCGAGTATGAACAGCATCGACGTCGACATGCCGAAAGCACCGCCTTCGGAGTGCCCGACCAGGAGGCCCGAGAGGAGGAGCCCCGCGGCGACCCCGGGCAGCACGCTGTGGCTGACGGCGTCGCCGAGGAGAGCGGTGCGACGGACCACGAATACCGCGCCGAGGAGCGCGCAGCCGACGGCGATCAAAGAGGCCATCACGAGCGGCCAGGCGTCGATATCGGCGTCGAACCAGAGCTCGACGGCGGCGAAGAGGGGCGTCACGGTCACCGCGTTTCCTCCTCGTCGACGATCGAGGCCGTGGGGATTTCGCGCCCGTGCGGATCGGTGTCGGGGTGGTCGAGCAGCCGCTCGAGCTCCCCGATGGTCTCCTCACCGAGGAAGTGTTCGATCTCTTCCGCGCTCGCGTGAACGTGATCCGGATCCAGCGACGCCTCTCGTTGCAGAAAGAGCTCCCAGAGTCGGTGCCCACGGACGATCTCGCGGCCGCGGTTCTCGCCTTGTGGGGTCAGAACGAGGCGGGAGCCCACGATCTCGCCCCAGCCGGATCCGTGCATCTTGCGCGCCAGCGCCCGTGTCACACGGGTCTCCTCACCGCGTTCCCGGGCGAGAAGTGAGAGCTCGAGTTCCGGGCCGACGTCGAGTTCGCGTTCTTGAATGCGATAGGCCGTCGCCAGGAGGTTTTCGCGAGCCGTGCGCAGCTCCAGCCGTCGATGGCGACGCCACTTTGCGACAACCCCGCGACGACCCGCGAAGAGAAACGGGACGACGAGGATGCCGAACGCGACACAGACGATCGATGGACCGACCCCGCTGTCGAAGACGAAGTCGATCCAGGCGCCCGCGAAGCCTGCGGCAGCGCCGACGATACTCGCGCAGAAGATCATCGAGTGCAGTCGGTCGGTCAGCAGATAGGCTGTCGCCGGTGGGATCACCAGGAGTGCCGCAACGAGGATGACGCCGAGAATCTTGATGGAAACGACAATGACGAGTGTCAGCAGAATCACGAGAACGGCGTCGGCCAAGCGTTGTGGAATACCCACGGTCGAGGCAAAGGCCGGATCGAAGGAGCACGCGAGGAGCTCCTTGAAGAAGAGCATGACGAAGACGATCACGACCACGGCGGCTATGCCGAGGAAGACGAGGTCGAGAGTCTGGATCACGGCCGGATTGCCGAAGAGGTAGCGATCGAGTCCTGAAGCCTCGCTGCTGAGATCCGGCCGGCTCGGGCCGGTGATCCAGCTGAGGAGCCAGACGCCACACGCGTAGAACGTGCTCAGCGTGATGCCGAGGGCGGCATCCTCCTTGATCGGCGATCGCGCGCAGATGGCTCTCGTCATCCACGCTGCGAGAAGCCCTGCGACCAACGCGCCGAGAAGCAGCGCCGTTATGCTCTTGTGCCCGGCGACGATGAACCCGGCCGCGACCCCCGGCAGCACGGCGTGCCCGATCATGTCACCGAAGAGTGCCATGCGCCTCAGCGTGATGAAGCAGCCGAGCACGGCGCACGTGACGCTGGCGAGCAGAGCGCCGAGCACAGCGGAGCGGATCGCACCAGCCGCATCACCGAGGCCTGCGAGACTGGAGAAGAACTCGCCGGTCTGCTCGACGATTGTGGTGACGGTGGGCATCAGCTTCCGTCGTGCGACTCCCGAATTGCCTCGCCCGCACGCGAGAGAATCGTCAGGTGTCCGCCATAGGTCTTGCGAAGAAGATCCTCGTTGAACACCTCGTCGGTCGGTCCGAAGGCGACGAGCCGGCGGTTGAGCAGCAGCAAGTAGTCGAAGTACTCGCAGGCGGTCTGCAGATCGTGATGGACGACGAGAATGGTCCGCTTCTCCTCGCGCATCTGCTCGAGGATGCGGACGATGGCCTTCTCGGTTGTCGCGTCAACACCGGCAAAGGGCTCGTCCATCAGGTAGACCTGGCTCTCCTGAGCGAGCGCGCGAGCCAGGAAGATCCGCTGCTGTTGCCCGCCTGAGAGGTTGGCGATCTGCCGATCCTGGAACGTGCTCATGCCGACCTTCTCGAGGGCCCCGTCGACGATTCGCCGGTCCTCGCGGCCCGGACGACGAAGGAGCCCGATGTGGCCGTAGCGTCCCATGGTTACCAGTTCGCGCACGGTAATCGGGAAGTCCCAGTCGACTTCCTCGCGCTGCGGAACGTACGCGACGGAGCGGCGTCTGGTCGCGAGTGGCTCGCCCCAGAACTTCACCCATCCCGAGGACCGTCTCAGGAGCCCCATGACGGCCTTCAGCAGGGTCGACTTACCGGCGCCGTTGGGGCCGATGATGCCGACCAGAACGCCCTCGGGAACCTCGAGGTCGATGTTCCACAGCACGGGCTTCTGGCTGTACGAGACCGTCAAGTCGTGGATTTCGAGCGGTGGCGTGCTCACAGGCTCGAGTCGTCGTTCGAGCTCGACAGAGCCTCGACGATCGTCGACATGTTGTGGCGGAACATCCCGAGGAAGGACTCTGCGCCGGACCCCGGCATGCCGAGCGCGTCGCTGTACAACTTGCGCTCGAAGACCTCGCACTGCGCCTCGCGCGCAACCTGCACCACCGCGTCGTTGCGTACCGAGGTCTCGGCGAAGATCACCGGGATGTCGTGCTCCTTGATGTAGGCGACGCTTTCGTGAATCGTTCGCAGCCCGGGCTTGGAGTCGGTGCTGATACCCTGGAGCGAGTGGGCCTCGAAACCGTACGCCCGTGCAAAATAGCTGTAAGCATCGTGACTGGTGACGAGGTACCGCCGCGCTTCGGGGACCCGGTCCACTTGCTCGCGAGCCCACGCGTGAGTCTCGAGAAGGAGGGCGACGTAGTCCTTCTTCGCTGCGTCGAAATCGGCGGCGTGCTGCGGCGCGCGCTTCTCGAGCGCGGCGGTGATCGAAACGACAACCCGTTTCCAGAGCGTCAGGTCGAACCAGATGTGTGGGTCGGGGTAGCTCGCGAGGGCCTGGTTACGGCTGAGCTCCTCGATCGGGACTGCCTCGCCGACCCCGCCCCCCCCCCCCCCCAAGAGCAAGTAGAGGCGCCGACCGCCGAGCCCGGCGCCCCGCAAAACCAC
>CAYMLL010000130.1:0-19645 GCA_964390645.1 uncultured Planctomycetia bacterium
ACCGCTGGGCACACCAGGCAGCCATGATCTCGTTGATGAGCGTATAGTTGTCCCCGCGCGCGCTGTCGTCGTTGAAACGAGGGTCGTCGATCAGATCGGGCCGGTCGACGAGCTTTGCCCAGCGAGCGAACATCCAGTTCCCCAGCGTGGCCACGATGATCCAGCCGTCCCGGGTCTCGTAGGTGTCGCTGGGTGCGGCGAAGAAGGCGGCGTTGCCCTGCCGCGAGCGTCGGATGTCGGTCGTCGCATGCTCGGCGAGCAGCGGCAACATGAACGTGACGCTGGTCTCCAGCAGGGAGACTTCCACCAGCTGACCGCGCCCCGTCTCCTTGCGCTGATAGAGAGCCGCCATGGCGCCGGAGGCAGCGTGCAGTGCCGTGCCGTAATCGACAAAAGGACTGACCGACCGCACGGGCGCTTGCGGAAAACCGCTCAGGTGCATGGCGCCACTCATCGCTTGAGTCACACCGTCAAAGCCGACCCGATCAGCGTAAGGCCCGTCCGATCCGAACGCCGTTGCCATCACGAGGATGATGTCTTCCCTGATTTCCTTCAGAGAGTCGTAGTCCAGACCGACTTTTCGAAGCACCTTGATGGGGAGGTTGGCGATGACGATGTCGGCGTGCGAAACAAGACGACGAACGACATCTTCACTGCCAGGGCTGCCGAGGTTGAGTGTGATCCCTCGCTTGTTCCGGTTCAGATTGAGGAACATCCCTCCTTCGCCACCGGACGTGACCGGCCCGACGGCGCGATCTTCCCCGCCTTCCCGGCGTTCAACGCGAATCACCTCGGCGCCCAGGTCGGCCAGCATCATCCCGCAATACGGCGCGGCGATGTAGCGGCCGAAATCGATGACGCGAACGCCCTCCAGTGGTGCTGGCATGACGAGAATACGACCGAAGTCAGGAGAATATCCGCCGAGAACCGGCTCAGCATAACGCAGCGAAACACGACGTGGCAACCGGACCAGCCTGGATTTTTCTCGCCCGGAGCCCGGGAGTTCGGAGAGCGCCTGCTCGGGTCCTTTCGAGGACGGCGTCGGAAGCGGCCAGGCGACCTCGCCGTCCAGCACGGCAGCCTCCTCCACCGGGCCCTCGAGGTCGAGCGCCGCGAACTCGCCGTTCTTCTCGGCGGCCGAGTCCAGCGTCGCTCCCGCGAAGTCCTGCCACTTTTCAGAGGCCCCGTGGCAAAGAGTTCGTCGAGTTGGTACGCTGCGCCCCTGGGCATGTTCGTCGTGGGTTTCTCGAATAAACCGGAATGAGTGGTGCGCCCCAGGCGAATCGGGAGAGGGAGGCCGACATGGCGAAAATCAGCGATACGGTGGAACTGGATGTGCAGGATGGAGTGGCCATCATCAGCATAGACAATCCGCCGGTGAACGCGCTCAGCAGAAGCGTGCGAGATGGACTGAACCAGGCAGTCGTGAAGGCCGACGGTGACGATTCCGCCAGCGCCATTCTGATCATTTGCAAGGGCCGCACCTACATCGCCGGCGCGGACATCCGCGAGTTTGGCCAACCGCCGTCCGGCACCCCGCTGTTCGACGTGCACGACGCCATCGAGAGCGCATCCAAGCCGGTCGTTTCGACCATTCATGGCACGGCCCTGGGGGGAGGACTGGAAACCGCGCTCTGCTGTCACTTCCGTGTGGCCGTCGATTCCGCGCAGTTCGGTTTGCCCGAGGTGAAGCTGGGGCTGCTGCCCGGCGCGGGCGGTACTCAGCGACTGCCGCGAATCGTCGGTGTCCAGAAAGCGCTTCAGATGATGACGTCCGGCGAGCCGATCGGTGCGGGCACTGCTCTGGATTCCGGGCTCATCGATGAGATCGTCAGCGATCTTCTCGAAGGTGGTCTCGCGTTCGCCAAGAAAGTCGTGGCCGAGGGTCGTCCCCTCGCCAAGGTGCGCGATCTCGACGAGAAGATCAAGGAAGCCAGGAGCGATCCAGGGCTGTTCGATCAGTTTCGCTCGTCGATCGCTCGCAAGACGCGTGGCTTCGACGCGCCCGAAGCCATCATCCAGTGTGTCGAGGATGCCATCGCCAAGCCATTTGACGAGTGTCTCCAGGGAGAACGTGAGCGCTTCAAGAAGCTGATCAAGGGTGAAAAGTCGGCCGCGCAGCGCTATTACTTCTTCGCCGAGCGGCAAGCCAACAAGATCCCTGACGTCCCCAAGGACACGCCCAAGATCCCCATCCAGAAGGTAGGCATGGTTGGAGCCGGCACCATGGGCGGCGGCATTTCCATGAACTTCTTGAACGCAGGCATTCCGGTCGTGATCGTCGAGGAGAATCAGGAAGCGCTCGACCGGGGATTGGGCATCATCAAGAAGAACTACGATCGTACGGCGAAGCGGGGACGTATCACGGCGGCCGACATCGAGGAACGTATGGCGCGTCTCAGCCCCTCGCTGTCACTGGAAGGGCTGGCCGATTGCGACCTCGTCATCGAGGCCGTCTTCGAGAACCTCGAGCTCAAGAAAGAGGTCTTCCAGAAACTGGACGCCATCGTCAAGGACGGGGCCATTCTCGCGACCAACACGTCGGCGCTCGATGTCAACGCGATCGCCGCATCGACGAAGCGGCCGGAGTTCGTGGTGGGCACGCACTTCTTCAGCCCGGCCAACATCATGAAGCTCTGCGAGGTGGTACGTGGCGACCGGACCTCCAAGGAAGTGCTCGCCACGGTCATGGACCTGGCAAGACATGTCGGCAAGGTTGCCGTCGTCTCGGGCGTATGCCACGGATTCATCGGCAATCGGATGCTTTTCCAGCGTGGTGTACAGAGTCAGAAGATGATCTTCGAAGGTCCCATGCCGTGGGACGTCGATCGTGTCCTCTATGACTTCGGGATGCCCATGGGACCCTTCGCGATGAGCGACCTGGCCGGCCTCGACATCGGCTGGGACCCCAAGACGTCGAAGGGCGAAACGCTGCGTGATCGGCTCTGCGAAATGGACCGGCGAGGTCAGAAGACGGGTGCCGGCTACTACAACTACGATCCCGAGACCCGTGCCGGTAGCCCCGATCCGATGGTCGAGGAGTTGATCCAGGAGTTCTCGCAGAAGAAGGGTGTCACCCGTCGCGAGTTCAGCGACGACGAGATCCTCCAGCGCGCGATCTACCCGATGATCAACGAGGGAGCCAAGATCCTGGAGGAGGGGATGAGCTCGCGGCCCAGTGACATCGACGTGGTCTGGGTAAACGGCTACGGCTGGCCGATGTACCGGGGTGGCCCCATGCACTTCGCCGACTCGATCGGCTTGCCCGATGTGCTGGCAACGCTGAAGGAGTTCCAGGAGCGCGACGGCGACGATTTCTGGCAGCCGGCGCCGCTGATCGAGAAGCTCGTCGGCGAAGGCAAGGATTTCAAGGACCTGAACTGACCCGTCAGTCCGAGATCCTGATGATCCTGGTGCCCACGTTGCCGCCTGCCAGCAGGTCGACAAAGGCGCGGGGCGCTTGCTCGAGACCCGTGAACTCGTCCTGGATCGGATTCAGCTTCTCCGAGTCGACCCAGCCACGGATCTCGGCTCTGGCCTCGTCGTAGCGAGCAGCGAAGTCGAAGACCAGGAAACCCTCCATACGGATGCGCTTGGTCACCAGGAGCCCGGGTATGCCCCTCGGGCCGGCCGCGGGTTTGCCGGTGTCGTACTGGGAGACCGCGCCGCAACAGGCGATTCTCCCGTTCACGTTCATGCGGAACAGGGCGCTGCCGAGAATGTCGCCTCCAGTGTTGTCGAAGTAGACGTCGACGCCAGCAGGACACGCCTCCTTCAACTCGGCGCGAAAGTCCGGTGAGCGATACGACACCGCCCGGTTGAATCCGCACGGACCGGTCAGCACACGACACTTCTCGTCGGTGCTGGTGATGCCGACGGCATCACACCCCTTGATCCTCGCCATCTGTCCGACCATGTGGCCCACCGATCCTGCTGCAGCAGACACCAGGACCGTCTCACCCGCCTGCGGTCGACCGACGTCCAGCAAGCCGAAGTATGCAGTGAGCGCGTTGGTTCCCAGCACGACCAGGTAGGGGGCCGGGTCGATACCGTCGGCAACAGGCGTCAAGTCTCTTGCAGGGTGCACCGAGTAGTCCTGCCAGCCGGAACGACACAGCACCAGATCACCTTCCTTGACGGATGCGTCGTTCGATTTCTCGACCCGGGAGACGCCGGCGCTGTTCATCACCACGTCGGTCTTGGGTGCTCCCGCGTAGCTGGCGCTTCCCTGCAACGCAGCACGGTTACCGGCGCCGACGGTGACAACCAGGGTCCTGCACAGGACCTCTCCGTCACCGGGGTCCGGCACTACCGAAGATTCCATTCTGTAGTTGGATTCGTCGAGCTTGCCCTCCGGGAGGGAGTCGATCAGGACTTGTCGGTTCTCAGGCATCGTTTCGTTCCAGTCTCGGGGCTCTGCAGGGGCTCTTGTCGATTCACTCGCGCGGTATCATGTACCGGGGATTGGAGATTCGGAGCTTGTCGATCGCCGTGCGGCGGAGATGTGTCAACAAGTCTTCTCTGCGGTCATCCAGCTCACCGCTCTTGATCCGGACTGCCAAGGTCCGATTCAGGTCGATCAGGTCTCCGTCGCGGCCGAGCAGCTCCTGAAGTCCATCCAGCTCTGCTTGATCCAGCGCGTCCCCGTCCGCCATCGTGCGCTGAACCGTCGCCAGGGCGTTGGTTGCCACGCGGAGGTGAAAAGCCGGCTGTCCTGCCAGCACGGGTGCCAGGTTCTCGATCAAGTGATCACGTACGGCGGACAGGAGCTCTGCCGCGGTCGGTCGGTCGATTGGCATGACGGCACTCCCTGCTCGACATCCTGGTGAAAAAGTCGGTGCTGGAGAAATGGTCGTTCTCGCGTCCGGAGCAGCTCCTCGACGGACGGCTAGTCGATCAGTTGAAGCAGATCATACTCGGCCTCGGCGCTGCGACGGCCGATCGCGGCTTTCTCCAACGAGGAACGCTTGCCGAGGATGTGGCTGAACCCCATGGTGATACACAGGATGCCCCACAGCACCGCGCCGAAGACCTCCCAGTAGTGAATGGCTTCAGCGCTCACGTGGCCGCCGCCGCCCGCTTCGTAGCCGGCTTGAAGCTCGCTGACCTCGCCGAAGCCGCCGACCCGCTTGCTGACGTTTCCGTAGCGCCAGGAGCGGATGCAGATCCAGCCGAGATCGTTGAGTGGATTGCCGAGATGAGCCCTTTCCCAGTCCAGCACGCCACTCAATCCTTCGCGGTTGACCACGAAATTGCCGTTGCGAAAATCACCGTGGACCAGCGTATGCCGTTCGCCCGCCAGCTCCAGTCGCTCTCGTAGCCAGCGGAAGCCGTACTCGAAGCCGGGGTAGGGGTGGTTCACGGAGCTCATCTGGTCGTGGTAGAGGTGGAGCTCCTCGCCGACCTTCATCGACTCGAGATCCGGCAAGTCGCCCAAGGGAATACCATGCAGTCGGGCAGCGGCATGTCCGCACTGAAAGGCCAGCTTCGGACGTGCTGCGGCGTACGCGTTTTCTCGCAAGATGCGTCGACCCAACGCTTCGCCTTCCAGGCGTTGCATGACGAAGCCTTCAGTCGTGCGTCCGTCCTCCTCGAGATAGAAGCGAACTTCGGGTACGGGCACTCCTGCCAGTGCGGCCAGCTCGACCAACCTGCCTTCCGTCAGTCGGTCGACGCCGAGCCTCGACTCCTCCGTTACCAGGGAGCCATCCGGCTCGTGGAAGACCGGGTCGCGCTTGAGGATCAGGGGAGCGACGGTGCCACCCGGTGAAATCACGTCGAACGACCAGGTTTCGCGGCTGGCGCCACCGGACAGCCGGGTGAGACTCTCCACCGTGGATCCGGGGCCGTAGACCTCCTCCGCCTTGTCCTGCAGGACCGCTTGCAACTGATGTGCGTTCGAGTCCCTGATCTCGTTCTCCGTCATGGCCGTTTCAGCTCGTACGCGCCCGTCCGCTGTCGAGCCAGCAGCCGGTCTCGTCACCGGTCTGTCGGCGTGGAGGAAGTCCGGCGTCGCAATTCAGACCGCGGCATAACGTCGTAGCAGTTGCCGGGCGAGTGAAGACATGTGGACCTGATCCGGGCCGTCGCCGACGCGAATGTAACGGGCGCTGACAAAGGCCCGAGGAAGAAACGTGTCCTGGGTGAAGCCCATGGCACCATGCACCTGCATCGCGCGGTCGATCACCTGCGTTGCCATCTTCGGCACGACGATCTTGGCGGCGGCGACCAGATCGCGGGCTTGCTTGTTGCCCTCTCGGTCCATCTTGTCCGCCGCCCGCAGAGTCAGGAGCCGGGCCTGTTCGATCTCGCAGAATGACCTGGCAATATCCTCGCGCAGCGAGCCGTGTTCGGACAGCTTGACGCCGAAGGCCGTACGGCTCTCCGCGCGTTGGCACATCAGCTCGAGGGCTCGCTGTGCCGCACCGACGAAACGCATGCAGTGGTGAATGCGACCCGGACCAAGGCGGCCCTGAGCGATCTCGAATCCGCGACCTTCGCCCAGCAGCATGTTGCCGGCCGGGACACGGACATCATCAAACAGGACTTCCGGATGGCCACCGGGGTTGCCTTGATAGCCGAATGTCGTCGGGTGACGAACAAGCGTCACGCCCGGCGTGTCTTTCGGCACGAGGATCATGGATTGCTGTCGATAGCGGTCTTCGTTGTCGGGATCGCTCTTGCCCATGACGATCGCGACCTTGCAGCGTTCGTTGGCAAAGCCGGACGAGAACCACTTGCGGCCCGTGATGACGTATTCACCGCCGTCACGTTTGATGCGGCACTCGATATTGGTCGCGTCGCTGGAAGCGACTGCCGGTTCCGTCATCGAGAAACAGGAGCGGATCTCCCCCTTCAACAGCGGTGATAACCACTCGTCCTTTTGCTCCTGTGTTCCGTATCGGGCCAGGACCTCCATGTTTCCCGTGTCCGGGGCGCTGCAGTTGAACACTTCCGGAGCCCATCCCACGCGTCCCATGATCTCCGCCAGTGGTGCGTACTCCAGATTGTTCAATCCAGCTCCATGCTCGTCGTTCGGAAGAAACAGGTTCCAGAGTTCTTCGCCCCGTGCCTTCGACTTCAACGCGTCCATGACGGGTGGGGTGGTCCAGCCTCCGGCCTTCTCCACATGGTCGGCGTACTCCGGCTCCAGTGGATAGACGTGCTCGTCCATGAACGTCGTGATCCGCTCCTGCAGGATGCGGACCTTTTCGCTGAACTGGAAGTCCATGCTGTCTCCTTCCCTTCGTGGTCTTGAACGAAACAGCTGTCAGGCAAGGGTGTCGGGGAGAAGCGTTCGCCAGGTGACGCAGCCAGGTCGTTATACCACGGTCGATTCGCTCCCTGCCACTCGCGCCTCCTGCGGCCATCGCGTTGTTGTTCGGCGTGCGCCTTCGAAGCGGGGACTTGTTTCTCTCTCGACGTTCCTTGACGATGATCGGCGTGCCGAATCCACGAATTACGAGGCGTCGCGTCTCGAGATCACGACCCGTGCGCAAGTCGACGCGCCGGCGGATGCAAGACGAACGGGGACGAGAGGAGAGGCAAGCCTCATGATGGAGGTCCACAAGGAAGATCGTGTGATGACTCTCACGATCAATCGACCGGATGTGTTGAATGCGGTGAACAACAGCGTCTTTGCCGGCCTCCGTGATGGCCTGCTGGAGGCGGAGTCGGACCCGGGAATTGCGGTCGTGGTGCTCACCGGCGCGGGGCGCGCGTTCTGTGCGGGCGCGGATCTCGGCGAGATGAAAGCTCGCAACAGTGGCGAGAAGCAGGAGAAGTCTCTCTTCCCGAGCGCATTGAAGACCGTGGCCTCTTTCCGCAAGCCGCTGATCGCCGCCGTCAATGGACTCGGTGTGGGCTTCGGTATGACGGTTCTCTCCCATTGCGACCTGGTGCTGATGTCCTCGCGCGCGCGCCTGCGCACGCCGTTCCCGCAGCTCGGTCTGGCTCCGGAAGCGGGAAGCAGCTGCTCGTTCGCTCGTGTCATGGGATGGCAGAACGCGGCGTACACGCTGATGTCCGGCCGCTGGTTCGATGCGCAGGAGTGCTTGCGCATGGGACTGGTGTGGCGGGTGTGCGAGCCGGATGACCTGATGAACGAGACCTTGCAGGTGGCTCGGGAACTCGCGGCGAACCCCGTTCCTTCCCTGGTAGCCACGAAGGAGCTGATGCTCGCCTCCGGAAGGTCGACCGAGGTGATCGCTGCCCACGAGCGAGAGGCCGCCGCCTACGCATCTCTCCTCGGCGCGCCGGCCAACAAGGAAGCAGTACAGGCGTTCCTCGAGAAGCGCCAGCCTGATTTCGAGAGTATACCCGGACTCCAGTAGATCCCGTCGGAGTTCAAGTAGACAAGAAAGGCCAGGAAAGGAAACGTCGACCATGCCACATATCTCCGGACCGTCCGACGGACCGGTGGCCGTGACGGGCGCCTCGGGTTACATCGGATCTCACGTCGTCAAGAACCTCGTCGCAGCGGGCTACACGGTTCGAGCCTGTGTCCGCGACGCGAGCCGCGAGGACAAGGTGTCCTGCCTGCTTGCGATGAACGGCCAGGGTGAAGGCAGCGTGGAGCTCTTCTCGCGCGATCTGTTCAAAGCTCATGAAGGGGTGTACGACGAGGTCTTCGCGGGATGCCCGGCCGTGTTTCACGTTGCGGCGGATCTCGGCAGTGATCCTGCCTACGGCAAGCCCGACCCCCAGCGGGTGTACGACGGGTGCATGACGACGACGAAGGGTGTGCTGGACTCGTGCCTGGCGGCCGGGACTGTGCGGCGGGTCGTGTACACCTCGTCCTGCGCGGCGGTGATGGGACTCGGAGAAGGTGGAAGAGACCTCGCCGGCCACGAGTACAGCGACGAGGACTGGGCCGGAGCGGGCCCTTACGAGACGATCGAATCCCGCTGGACCGTCAAGCACCGTGAAACGGGGGAGCCTCTTCAGCTGTGGACCCTCGATCGGCAAGCCTACGCGAAGGGGAAGGTGGAGGCCGAGCAGTACGGCTATTCCTTCGGGGAGCAGCATGGCATCGACGTGGTCTCGTGCAACCCCTGCCATGTGCTCGGCCCGATTCTGGGGAAGTCCCAGAACACCGGATGGCAGCGTCGGATCGGCCTGATGCTGACGGGGCAGAGCGGCCACGAAGGCCGTAACAACATGCTCTGGAACATCATCGATGTGCGTGACATCGCGGAGTCGCAGCGGTTGATGGCGACGAGCGATATGGCCACGAACGGCTCCCGGTACATGCTGGTGGCGACCGACGAATCCGGTGAGCTGACGGTGCAAGGGCTCATCGACTCGTTGAGGGGGCTCTACCCCGACATCGACGTGGCGGGCGACTACGCGCCGCCGCCCACGCCGGATAAGCCACATGCCAAGTGCACGAAAGCGATCAAGGAGCTGGGTCTGCGGACGCACGGCGTCCAGGAGACGCTGAAGGACACCGGCGATTCTCTGATCGAGCTCGGTGTGATCGAGCCGGCCAGAAAGATCGGCTGAGCCGGCCGGGCCACGGACTCCCCTTCGGCTCCTCCCAGGTCATCGGGAGGGGGCCTGGCGATGGACGGTGATCCGGGATACGGCGTTGAGCTCCGTGGCCCGACGTCTTAGCATTGAGCGCCAATTCCGAGAATGCCCGTTCGATTGTTCGAGAGTCACAGGAAGAGCAGAGTGATGGCAGATCAGCTGAAATTCTATATCGACGGCCAGTGGGTTGACCCGGTCGGCACCGCGACGATGGACGTCATCAATCCCGCCACCGAGAAGCCCATCGGCAAGATCTCCCTGGGCAGTGCCGAGGACGTCGACCGCGCCGTCGCCGCTGCGAAGGCCGCCTTCGAAAGCTTCTCGCAGACGACCAAGCAAGAGCGCGTCGAGTTGCTGGAGAAGATCATCGAAGTTTACAAGGAGCGTATCGGTGACCTCGCCGGCACCATCTCCCAGGAGATGGGGGCGCCGACGAAGCTGGCCAACGCCGCCCAGGCTCCGGCCGGCCTCGGCCACTTCATGACCACCCTGGAGGTTCTCAAGAGCTACGAGTTCGAGGAGGACATCGGCAAGGTCCGCGTGATCCGAGAGCCTGCCGGCGTCTGTGGCTTCATCACCCCGTGGAACTGGCCGATCAACCAGATCGCCTGCAAGGTGGCTCCGGCCATCGCCGCCGGCTGCACGATGGTGCTGAAGCCGTCCGAAGTGGCGCCTCTCAACGCAGGGATCTTCACGGATATTCTGGACGTGGCTGGTGTCCCCAGGGGTGTGTTCAACCTGGTGAACGGTGACGGACCGACGGTCGGCGTCGCTCTGTCCTGTCACCCGGACATCGACATGATGTCGTTCACCGGGTCCACTCGCGCCGGTATCGAGGTGGCCAGGAACGCCGCCCCCGGCGTCAAGCGTGTGGCCCAGGAGCTCGGCGGCAAGTCCGCGAACATCATCCTGGACGACGCCGACTTCGCGGAGGTGATCGCTCGCGACATGTTCGGTATGTGCACCAACTCCGGTCAGAGCTGCAACGCGCCCACCCGGATGCTGGTGCCGAAGTCCCGCATGGATGAAGCGGCGGCGATCGCCAGGGCTGCCGGCGAGAAGATCAAGGTCGGTGACCCGACCGCCGACGGCACCACCATCGGTCCGGTGGTCTCCGAAGTGCAGTTCAACAAGATCCAGGGCTTGATCGAGAAGGGCATCGAAGAGGGTGCAAAGCTGGAGACGGGTGGTCCGGGTCGTCCCGAGGGCCTCGACGCCGGCTACTACGTGCGGCCGACCGTGTTCTCTCACGTCACCAACGACATGACCATCGCCCGCGAGGAGATCTTCGGACCGGTGCTGTCGCTGATCGGTTACGAGGACGACGAGGAAGCCGTCAACATCGCCAACGACACCGAGTACGGACTGTCGGGCTACATCTCGGGCAACAGCGATCGAGCCAGGTCGATGGCGCGCCGCATCCGTACCGGCAACGTGCATCTGAACGGTGCCCGTGTGAGTCAACAGGCGCCGTTCGGCGGCTACAAGAAGTCCGGCAACGGCCGCGAGTGGGGCCGCTACGGCTTCGAGGAGTTTCTCGAGACCAAGGCCATTCTGGGCTACAACGAGTAGGCCCGCGCCGCCTCGATCGTGGCGGACGGGAAGTCCCTGCCACCGGTTTTGGAGACCGTGTCGCCGTGGGGGCCGGCGGATTTGCCGAACCGCGCGACGTCATCGCCACCACGTCGCGCGGATCAGTGGCACCAGATCTCGCGACCTGTGCCCTTTGCCGGAATCACGGACGCGTGGATCGTCACCGCGGAGGCCGGCATCACCGTGGAAGCCGGGCATCACCGTGGAAGCCGGGCATCACCGTGGAAGCCGGGTATCACCGCGGAGGCGGCCTTCTGCGCGCCCGTCTCTGTCTAGTCCACCTTCGGGATTGCCCGCTTGCGTTTCTCGACCGGGATGCTGCCGTAGAATCCGTGCATCATCTCCTCCCAGGTCTGATCGCCGTAGCGAACCGTGGCGGTGGGATCCGGATTCGCGATGTTGCCCTCGGAGTTGTCGTAGTAGGCGATGCCGCGCAACTTCGTGCCCTTCGGCATCAGCTTGGGCTCGACGAACTCGTAGCGGAGCTGCCAGTTGAAGTCATAGTTCGGCACGTCCAGCAGGATCTCTTCCTTGCCGTCGGGGTACAGGGCCGTGTACCGATAGGACTTGCCGCGCAAGTGCATGTGCGGCAGCATGCTGACGAGCAGCTCGTCCCTCCGGAACGTGCGCTCGCCGACGACCTTGTGGTTGGCCTTGTGGGGAGGGATCGCGAAACGCCAGTTGCCGACCAGTCCACCAGTGGCCACGCGTTCGACTTTCTCGCCGTCCGTGAAGACGAAGCCGACGGAGCTGCGATCCTTCTGCGCAGATCCGTTCGGCGTGTAGTGCATCTGGAAGCTGAGCTTCGAGCCGGCCGGAACGAACTTCGCCACGCCATCGAGGTGGATTCTCGCGGGACTGCCTGGCGCAAACCCCGCCACGCTCCTGGTCCGACCCGATCTGCCCCCCGACTTCGGCGGCACCGCGTAGACGATGATGTGGTGAACCACCGCGCGATTGTCGGGGCGAGCCTCGGACGCCGTGATCCACTTGTCTTCCGTCCAGCCCGGGTCCGTGGTGAAGTACTTGTATTCGACGACGCCTTCGGCCGGCACGTCATACGGCTCCTCGGACATGTAGTGGATCTCGTCCGGTTTCGGGATCTGCCAGCCTACGGTGAACTTTGGCGGTTCCGGCAGATCGGCTGGATCACCTTCGGGCGAGCCATTGGCGACCCACGTCTCGATATTCTGTACTTCTTCCTTGGACAGTCGGCAGTCGTTCTTGAACTCGCCGTACTTGGGGTTGGCGAACCACGGCGGCATCTGTCCCTTGTCGATGACCTCGACCATCATCTCGCCCCAGCCGTTGACCTCGTCGTAGTTCGTCAGCGGGAACGGCGCGATTTGGCCTTCTCGATGGCACGACACGCAGCGCGTGTTCAAGATGCGCGAGATCTGGTTCGAGTAGGTCACGTCGCCGTGCGGTTTGACCTTGGGAATACGGCCGATGATGCAGCCGGTGGCAACCGTCCGTGGGGCAGTGATCTTCTTCCCGGCCAGCAGCTCTGCGATCGCGTTCGCCAGATCACGAGACTCGAGCTTCGACTTGGCATAACCGGAAGTGGCACCGAGTCCGTACTGGTCGTCGATGCGGCCGAAGTAACGGACGACATGGTCCTTGTCCAGCAGGAAGGCCTGGGGAGTACGTTGTGCCTGAAACAGGTCCGCGACCGCGTTGTCGGGATCTTTCAGGACCGGATAGCTGAGCTTGTGGATTCGAGCGAACGCTCCGACCTTCGCCATCGAGTCCTGGGAGTTGGAGTTGATCGCGAAGAACCCGACTCCCTTGCCCTTGAACTCTCGATGGAGCCCTTCCAGCCGTGGAGCGTAGAGTTTCGCCAGCGGACAGTCGGAACCGACGAAGACCACGGCTACCGGATGGCCGCGATACTCGTGCAAGGATCGCTCCTTGCCTCGATAGTCGCGCAGCGTGAAATCAGCGATTTGTTTCCCCAGGCGGGGTTCGGGTCCGTCGGCGGCTTCCGTCGCCACCCCGGCCATCAGAACTCCCAACAGACATCCGATCCAGGTGGCCTTCGTCATCGACGATTCTCCTGTATTGACGGGCTGCGACCGCGCGCGGTGACAAGGCGGCATCAAGGGCCGAGCATAACCGTGAGAAGCGACCGGGATCAACCAAATAGGGTGGCCGGATACAACTTGTGACGATTCCGGGGCTCTTGACGCTCGCCGCTTCGGTGGGCAAGGAGCCCCTGATGAACGCTACGACGGCAGCGGTGAAGGAGGCCCTGGCTGTCGCGAGCGCGGACTCAAACATCGGCTCCGTCGAAGACGATCACGCCGCGCTTGAAGCCACCCTCGAGGAGTGCAGCGTAGGCTTCGTTGATCTGCTCCAGGGCATAGCGTGCGGAGATGAGCTCGTCGAGCAGGAGCCGGCCGGTTCGATACAGGTGCAGCAGGCGCGGAAACTCGCGACGCGGTTCGGTGGATCCGAAGAGAGAGCCGAGGATCTTCTTCTCCGAGGCGTGAAGGTCCAGTCCCGAGTACCGTGTTTTTGATCCGGCCGGTGCGACACCGACGACCACCAGGGTGCCGCCGCGGCGAATCGCCTTGAAAGCCTCCTCCTGTACGGCGGGTACGCCGACTGCCTCGAAGGCGTAGGCCGCGCCGCGGCCGCCGGTCAAGTGGCGTATCCGATCCAGCGCATCTTCGCCGGCCTGTACCGTGTGGGTGGCGCCAAACTGCCGGGCGATCTCCATCTTGGCAGGGTCCGTGTCGACGGCGATGATCGGATGGGCCGCACTCAGACGGGCGCCCTGGAGGATGTTCAGACCGACTCCACCACAGCCGAAGACCACGACGCTCTCGCCAGGGGGGATGCGCACCGTGTTGATCGCGGCCCCGACACCGGTGGTGACGGCGCATCCGACGAGGGCGGCGACGTCGAAGGGTATATCGTCGTCGATGGGGACCACGACTTGCTCCGGCGCGACGGCCTGCTCTGCGAAGGTCGAGTGGGTGCTGAACTGGCGCACCGGCTCGCCGTTGAAACGCAGGCGTGTGCTGCCGTCGGGCATCGTGCCGAGGTGCCAGGGCCAGAACGTCTCGCAGTGCATGGGTTGCGAGCGATCGCAGTAGAAGCAGGCGCCGCAAGAGGGCGCCCAGTTGAGGATGACGCGCTGGCCGGGCTGGACGCTGGTGACACCCTCTCCCACCTCTTCGACGACACCGGCGCCCTCATGGCCCAGGACGAGCGGCAGGGGGCGGGTCAGATTGCCGACGACAAAGTGCCAGTCGCTGTGGCAGATGCCGGCGGCAGCGAGGCGCACGCGCACTTCACCCGGCTCTGGCGGCAAGAGCTCGACATCTTCGACGCAGAAGGGACCGCCAACCTGGTGCAGAACGGCAGCTTTCACGATGAGACTCACATGTGGGTAGGTTCACGGTCTGACGCCGACGCCGGGAATTGTACACGGCGGTCGGTGTCGCCGACAGCCCCGCGCAGTTTCCACGGTACGCTTCGGGTGATTGGCCGGGAACACCGGGGATAGGAAGAGAGCTTCGTCTTGGCTATGCTCTATGCCGTGACCGACACACCGGTCGCGGCTCGTTCGCTCCACCAGAGGACGACTGTCGAATGCCTGACGCAGTGAACCGCGCGTGGACGCTGGCGGCGCGTCCGCAGGGACCCCCGAAGCCATCCGATTTCGAGTTGCAGGAGTCGCGGATACCCGAGCCGGGCCCCGGAGAGGTCTTGATCGCGACCCACTATCACTCCCTCGACCCCTACCTGCGCGGCCGCATGAACCCGCCCAACCCGGCCGCCTACTCGCCGCCCGTGGAGATCGGCGGGGTGATGGAAGCGGACGCCGTGGGTGAGGTCATCGCTTCTCGATCGGACTCGTTCGCGGAGGGCGACTTCGTCATGGGGAGGGTCGGCTGGCAGGAGTACGGGGTCAGGAGCGCCCGGGATGTCCGGAGGGTCGACCCTGACGCTGCGCCGCTCTCGACGTCGTTGGGGATTCTCGGCATGCCGGGATTGACGGCGTACTTCGGGCTCTTCGAGATCGGCAAGCCGGTGGCGGGAGACACCGTCGTCGTGACGGCCGCGTCCGGCGCGGTGGGTGCGGTGGTCGGGCAACTGGCCGGGAGCAGCGGCTGCCGTGTGATCGGTGTCGCGGGATCGAAGGAGAAAGTCGACTACGTGGTCGACGAGCTGGGTTTCGATGCCTGCATCAACTACAAGACCGAAGACGTTTCCGCTCGGTTTCAGGGCCTCTGTCCGAACGGCATCGACGTGTACTGGGACAACGTCGGGGGACCGGTAACGGACGCCGCGATGGAGCAGATCGCCATTCGAGGTCGAGCGGTGATCTGCGGACAGATCGCTCTGTACAACGCCACTTCGAGGCCGCAGGGGCCGCGCAACATCCCGCGCATGCTGCTGACGAGACGCGCTCGTATGGAGGGGTTCCTGGTGTTCCAGTTCAGGGACCGCTACGCGGCGGGGCTGGCCCGGCTGACCGAGTGGGTCCGCGATGGCTCGTTGAAGTACAAGGAGGACGTCGCCGAGGGCATCGAGAATGCGCCAGCGGCGTTCATCGGCCTGCTCGACGGCGCCAACTTCGGGAAGCTGGTCGTCAAGGTGCGTTAGCAGCCCGGTGAAGACGCTCTTCGGACGCGATGGCGAGTCCCTTCGTCCGGGATCGAGACTCCGGAACGCAGGGGCTGGGGTGCACTGCCGAGTTCCGGCGACGACGACTTCGGACGAGACGAGCTCGGGCGATACGGCCGGTTTCGCGCCGGCTGTAACGGCGGGGCGAGCTCTCGAGCTCATCGGGGACCGGGGCGACCGGGATCAGCAGCCGGCCGCGGCAGAGAGGCAAGGTGCCGTCCCGCACGCAGCTGCGCGGCTCACCCTTCAGCGATCTGCCTCGCGCGCAGGGCCCGGCTCTCGTCCAGCTGCTCGCGAGGTGTCGGTCTCGCCGTGAGGCCGGCGTCGACCGTCGGATTGTGAGCGGCGGTGTGGAGGCTCTCATCGCTGGCGAGGTACACCGCTGCGTGGGCGATGTCTTCCGGCCGCCCCGCTCGCTTCTGCGGCAGCCGGTCCTGGAGGTGCTTGATGAGCCGTTCGGTTCCGTCATCGTCCTCCTGTTCCGACCGTGCCCGGTAGCCTCTCCAGAAGATGGGCGTCACGATGGCTCCGGGCGAGATACAGCGCCTGGTGTCCGGATGCTGACCGGAGTCGGGGTCGGTGATCGACACCCGGGCCTGCCCGATCCGGGCGCTCGGCGGATCCGGTGTTGCGGCCTCGAGAGTGACTCGTTTCAGCCGTGGCATCCGCGAGTTGCTGCAGACGGGAGTTGACGCTTACAATGCGACCTCGGCAGCCGCAGGAACCACGAGACCGAACCGAGGAGAACTCGAGATGCGATCGGTAGTCCTGTCCGATGATCTTTTGGGATCGCGTCGGCTCGTGGATCGCAGACTGTCGGCGGTGTTTGCGGTCCTGATCGCTCTCATGTCGTACTCGCTCCGCGCGGACGAAGATGATGAATCGATCGATGAGGCGAGCACCCCCGTGCTGCGATTGGGGAAGCGTCTGTTCGTCGAGAAGCAGTTCAGCAATCCTGCATCGAATGTTCCGGGCAGCTGCCATTCCTGCCACCGACCCGAGTGGGAACCCGGCGCCAGGCGGGCCTACAGCGATTCGGAGCAGTACAGCCTCGTTCCGACCCACTTCGGCGAGAGTACCAAGCGAACGACCCTGCGCAATACGCCGTCGCTGCTGGACGTCGGGGGCCAGGCGCGATTCAACCACGATGGACAGTTCGCCACTCTCGAGGACGTCATCGCCGTAGAGATCACGTCGCCCCATCTCGGCTGGCCTCCGGACGAGCGGGAGAGCGCTCTGGACGAGATCCACCGGATTCTGCTGAACGATGCGGAGGTGGATCGGGTCGGGGGGGGGACGTACGCCGAGCACTTCAAGCGCGCGTACGGCATCGATCTGGGAGCGATGACGCGCGAGAAGGCCGTGGGCTGGGTGGTGAAGTGTCTGGCGGAGTACGTCAGGAGCTTGAAGAGTCCGCGAACTTCCGCCTTTGACGCGTTCTTGCGCCTGAACGGCCTGCCGGCCGGACCGGGAAGAGGCGAGTCGGCGGTGGCCTATGGCGAGTCTCTGCTCGCTCGCGTCACCGGACTCGAAGCACGAAAGGCTCTGAAGACTCATGCGGGGTTCAGCCGCGAGGCCTACGCGGGACTCGAGATCTTCCTGCGAACAACGGGCGAGTCCGGGACGGGGAGCTGCGTGGCATGTCACTGCCCACCGTTGTTCTCCGATGGTCGGTTCCACAACACCGGTATCGCGCAAGCGGAATACGACGCCGTGCACGGGGGCGGGTCGTTCGCACGACTCGTCGTGCCGGACGCTGCCGGGGCGGATCGTCCGGTGGCGGCCTTCGCTCCGAAGATCGAAAAACGCAAACAGGTCCATGCCGATCTGGGCTACTGGAACTTCGTCGCGGGTCCTCGGTCGGCTCCGGAAGGCCGGGATGCCGGCTCGTTCCTGGTCGCCGCGCTGGGAGCCTTCAAGACCCCGACGTTGCGGAATCTCCAGTACACGGACCCCTACATGCACAACGGGGCGTACCGCACGCTGGAGGACGCAGTTCTTCAGAAGGTCAAGGCCTGCGGGCTGGCCAGGTCGGGAGCGTTGCGCGGCGGGGACGGCGCGCTGTCGACCATGAATATCGCCAGTGAGCACATCGCCCCGTTGGTCGCGTTCCTCGGGACACTGACCGACCTTTCCGAAAAGGAATTCGAGGCGTCTCGCGGATCACCCCGATAGCCGCTGCGCAGAAGGGGAGCATCCGAGCGGCAGAGGAGGATCCATCGCCTGGCGAGGACCCGACGCGCCGTCTACGACGCCTTCACCCGCGTCCATCGGATTGCGGAGGCGCCCGAGAAGGGCGATACCGCCACGCGGATGTCGCCGGGTGCATCTTCGGTCGCCTCGCGAACCAGGAAGGCCGGTACGGAGACAGAGGGGCCGGATCACTACGCGACCGACGGAATCTTCACACGAGTCTGTTCAGTGTCTGGAGCGCTCGCTGGATCTCCCCCAGCAAGTACTTCAGGTGTCTGCGCTCGGCGAGCTTGAGTGTCGTGTCTCCGTTCGCGTAGATCGGAGCGAGCATCGAGGTCAAGAGCTGGTGATGATCTTCGATCTCGTGAATCAGCTGCTTCGCCTCGCTCGAACCGTTCGATGGGACGGGGGGAATCGTCACGTGGTCAGCCGAGGGGAAACCCGCCAGGCGTGACGCTGACGCAGGTGTACCTCGTTCGCCGTTGTGATTCGCCGCCGAAGACCGTTGTGAGGAGCCGTTGCCCGTCGACGGAAGCCCGCGTGCGATGCGAATCAGACCTGCCGAGCTGACTTCCTGGCCGAGTCGACGTGAGGAAGTGACATACTTCTGGAAATCTCTCTCGGGGACGGACGCCTCTTTTTGCCAACGCTTTGACTCGTCGCGTGTGACTCCGAGGTCTTCGAGCTTCAAAGGGGCAGGACGCCGCTTTGATTTCGACTTTCGGTCGCCACCTCGCAACTTGAGTCTTGCCAGCCATTCGCCGGCTTTTCGTTCGGCCCGGATCCGGATGACCGCAACCCGGTTCTGCGCATCGAGCCCCCGCCTGGCGGCCTTGACATAGGCCTGTGCGGCTATCGCCGCGTCGCGTATGGACTTGATATCTTCGAATGATGCGGCTGAATCGAGCATCTCGGCCGCCTTCTCCAATGCCACTAACTCGCGAGGTTCCTTGGGTTTCACGATGAGTCCTCGGGCAAGCTGACGGGAACCGTCAGAGCTGGCTTGTTGACAACGAGAGCCATGTACCCCGAGGAATGTGAGTAGACGGTGGGAAGAAAAGTGCCGTGAAATGCCGTTTTTGCACCTCGGCGACCGCAGCGACCTGCCCGAGGAACCGACGAGATCGAGCCCGGAGAGAGCTCGTGGCGGTGGCATCCGACTCCAGCGCGGCGGATGCCGTTGCCGCCCTCCGGGGCGGTGGCAGGCTCCGCGGGCCCGAGACTCGACCGTCTCGGGAACTCGGTCGGTCCCGCTCGGCTGTTCTTGCTCCGCGTCCAGCGGCTTGCGGATGCCGGGGCCCGCTCGGCTGCGAGTGACTCGCACCGCGTCATCCTCCGGGATGCTCCGGGCGAGCTTCGAGACGCCGTTCGTCCGATAAGCTCGGCAGGCCAATCGGAACCAGTCCGTGCAGGGGTCCTGCGGCGCGGACGAAGTCGACGCAGCAGGCGGGCTTTCCGCGGCGGCGGGTCGACGTCTCGTGAAGGAGCTTCCGTCGCGCGCCAGGAGGTAACTAAAGAGCGAGGGGCCCGGGCGGACCCCTCGCTCTCATATCCCTGATCCCGACGAATCTTCAGGGTGCTTACTTGCCAGCCGTCTTGATACCGTCGCCGACGATCTCGAGCTTGATGATCGATCCGTATCCGCGCTCGGTGTGGCGAGCGGGGCCGTTCGAGTTGCACGTCCAGATGT
>CAYMLL010000131.1:0-12859 GCA_964390645.1 uncultured Planctomycetia bacterium
GAGCCCTTAAGTCACCTGTTGGGCGGGTCTTGCGCCAAATCCGGGGGTTGATGTGTGGGCCCGGATCTTGCAGAATGAGGGATTCTGCCCGTCGCGGGACGGTGACCGTTTTCGCGTCCGGGGCGGGGTGAATTCCACGGAAAGGAGCCCCCGGATGTCGTCGCAGGCGCAGGCAGCCCGCCAGAGGATCGAGCGTTACAAGCAGCACTCGTACGACGTTCCCGCGAAGACCCTCGTCTGGCAGCTGACGGGAAAGGGCCTCGAGAACTTCCATCTCGAGGAGATCGACCTGCCGCCGCTGGGGCCGCGGGACATCCGCTTCCGCTCGGACTCCAACGGCATCTGCTTCTCGGATGTCAAGGTCGTGCGTGCGGGGCAGGAGCACCCGCGGCTCGCCGGGTACGACCTGCAGAGGGAGAAGGTCGTCCCGGGTCACGAGATCTCGATCACCGTCGTCGAGGTCGGCGAGGAGGCGAAGGGCCGCTTCGAGGTCGGTGAGCGCTATATCGTCCAGGCCGACATGCTGAAGTACGACACCGCGGTCGGCTACGCGATCTGGGGAGGCATGATCCAGTACGGCGTCTTCGACGAGCGCGTGCAGGAGTTCCTGATCCGGGTCGAGGAGGACATCGGATACTCGCAGGCCTCGCTCGTCGAGCCGTGGGCCTGCATCGAGGCATCCTACGAGCGCGCCGACCTGCAGGCGACCGATCGGGTGGCCTGGGTTCTCGGTGGCGGCGGACCGATGGGGCAGATGCACCTGATCCGCACGATCGGCCTCAAACGTCGCGGCAAGCTTCCGGGGCTCGAGCACATCCTCGTCACCGATGTGAGCGACGAGCGCCTTGCCGCGGTCACCGAGCGCTACGGCAAGGCGACCGAGGAGGCGGGCGCGAAGCTGATCTGTCTCGATCCGCGCAACGAGGGCTTCGACGACGGGATCCGTGAGCTGGCGCCGGGCGGCGTCGACTACATCATCGCCTGCGCGCAGATCGCGGCCGTCGTCAACGACTCGCGCCGTTACCTGAAGCGCTACGGAGTGCTCAACCTCTTCGCGGGGCTGAAGCGCGGCGAGGGCGACCTCAACCTCGGTGACATCCACTACGACCAGCACACCATCACCGGCAACTCCGGCAGCCGCATCGAGGACATGGAGAATGTGCTCCGCCAGACCGAGCGCGGCGACATGGACACCAACGCCTCGGCCGGTGCGGTCGTCGGCATGAAGGCCTGCGCCGAGGGCGTGGCTGCGGTCGCGGACGGCACGATCACGAACAAGACCGTGCTCTATCCGCAGCTTCCGGACCTGCCGCTGACGCGCATCGAGGACCTGCCGGACATCGTCCAGTTTTCGCCCGAGGTCGCCGGCGAGGTGCGGCGTGGCGTCTGGACGAAGGACGCCGAGGCGGAGATGATCGCCGCTCTGGCGGCCGTCTGATCGCGGGCCCTGTTCGCCGGCGAGACACACCACGGGAGAGAGCCAGAGTGGCGCGCAGAGAGAGCACCGTTCACCCGGCGTTGCAGGAGCTGATCGAGATCTCCCGCGCGGTGGGCGACGATCCCGACCTCGTGCAGGGCGGCGGCGGTAACACGTCGGTCAAGGCCACGGACGGCGAGACGATGTTCGTCAAGGCGTCCGGCACCGCGCTCGGCGACATGGACGAGACCCGCGGCTGGGCGCGACTGGATCTCGCGGCGGCTCGCCACGTGCTCGACGATGCGGCACTGCGGAAGATGACCTCGGCGCGTCGGGAGTCCGAGGTGCTGCGTCTGCTCGAGGCGTCGGTGGTGGAGCCCGCCGGGGCCCGGCCGTCGGTGGAGTCGAGCCTGCACGCGCTCCTCGATCGCGTCGTCATCCACACCCATCCCATCGGCCTCGATGCACTGCTCTGTTCGCGGAGGTCCGCGGCGGCTGCCGCGAAGCTCCTCGACGGCAAGGTCCCCAGGCCGCTCCATGTGCCGTACGTCGACCCGGGCTTCACGCTCGCCGCGCGCGTCCAGGTCGAGATCGCGAAGTACGTCGCCGAGCACGGCAAGCGTCCGAGCGTCGTGCTGCTCGAGAACCACGGTGTCTTCGTCGCGGCGCCCGACGTCAAGCGGTGCCTCGGCCTCTCCCGCAAGGTCACCGGCGCGGGCGAGAGGTGGGCGGGGCTCGGACGCGTCAACCCGAAGGTCTTTCCGCTGGTGCGCGAGGTCGCCCCGGAGGGCGCGAGCCGCGTCGTCGACGATCAGCGGGACCTCTCGACCGAGCTGCGTGGCACGTTGCTGCGCTGCGGCGTCCCGCACGGGGTCGTTCGACGCGACGACAGCGAGGTCGCGAGGCGCTTCGTGCGCTCCAGAACGGCGTTCGACGAGGCGACGAAGGGCGCGTTCACCCCGGATCAGATCGTCTACTGCGGGACCGTTCCGCTCGTGCTTCGGGGCAAGAGTCCTGCAGCCCGGGAGAAGGGGGTCACGGCCTACCGCGAGCGTCGCCGCGTCGAGCCTCGCGTCATCCTCGTTCCCGGCGACGGTGTCTACTACGCCGCCGAGGACCTCGGCCGGCTACGGATCGTCTCGGAGGTCTACCGTGGCGCCATCGTCACGCTGCTTCGCGCCCGTCAGGCCGGCGGCGCGCGCTTCCTGTCTCGGGCGCAGGCGCGGTTCATCGAGGGCTGGGAGGTGGAGATCTTCCGCGCCGGGCTGCTGGAGGGCATCGCGCGACCGCTCGGCGGTCGTGTCGCCGTCGTCACGGGAGCCGCGAGCGGGCTCGGCAAGGGCATCGCTCTCGGGCTCGTCGGCGCGGGCGCCACGGTGTTTGCCTGCGACGTCGACCGTGCCGGGCTTTCGGAGGTGGCGAGTGAGCAGCCTCCGGGGCGCTACCTGCCGGTCCACTGCGATGTGACGAGCGAGTCATCCGT
The DNA here is from genome assembly GCA_964390645.1 of uncultured Planctomycetia bacterium. Classification (GTDB taxonomy): domain Bacteria; phylum Planctomycetota; class UBA8108; order UBA8108; family UBA8108; genus CAYMLL01. The sequence goes on from CAYMLL010000131.1 coordinate 2,901, forward strand.
GGCCGCGGCCTTCGCGACGTCGGTGGCGTCGGCTGGTGGCATCGACTTTCTCGTCAACGCTGCCGGGATCGCTCCGGCGTTCAACCTGGTCGACTTCCCGGTCGGCGCGTGGCAGAAGACCCTCGATATCAACCTCACCGGCTACTTCCTTTGCGCCCGCGAGGCAGCACGCTGGATGCTGCGCCAGGGCGCGGGCGGCGCCATGGTCAACCTGACCAGCAAGTCAGGGCTCGAGGCGAGCAAGGCCAACTCCGCCTACAACGCGACGAAGGCGGGCGAGATTCACCTCATGCGCGGCTGGGCGATGGAGCTCGGCCCCGACGGGATCCGTGTCAACTGCGTGGCGCCGGGGAACCTCTTCAAGGGCTCGAAGATCTGGAACGACGAGTACATCAGGATCTGCGCCCGGAAGAAGGGAATCGAGCCCGAGGAGGTCATCCCGTTCTACACGTCGCAGTCGCCGCTGGCGAAGGAGATCGAGCCGCACGACATCGCGAACGCGGTGACCTATCTGCTGTCGGACGCCTCGCGCAACGTCACCGGCCAGACCCTGGTCGTCGACGGCGGTCAGGTGATGGTGCGGTGACCGTGACGAGAGCGAAGGAGCGCGGCGGCACGACCCGCACGGATCTGGAGTCGAGGCTGCTTCGACCCGACGTCGGCGAGAACGGCCATGTCGACGGCGCCGAGACCCTGTCCAGACTCGGCGCGTTGCGTCGGCTGGGGGAGATGATGGAGTCCGGCGACATCGTGGTCGTCGGTGAGCGTGGCGGCATCAACACGCACGTCCACACGGCGAAGTCGTTCTCGTACTTCGCGTCGCCGTCCGATGCGGCGTGGCAGGCGAAGCTCGCCGGTGTACGTGTTCTCGGCATCAACGATCACTACACGATCGCCGGTCATGCTGAGTTTTCGGCGGCGTGTGAGATTCTCGACATCGAGCCTCTCTTCAGCATGGAGGCCGTGGCGACGTGGGAGGATGCCGTATCCGCCGGGGCGACCGTCAACGACCCGAACAACCCCGGGCGCACCTATCTGACCGCGAAGGGCGTGACCCGGAGCTTCCCGGCCGGCTGCGCCGGAGAGAGGGACCTGGCGCGCATGAACCGTGCGCTGCTCGAGCGTAACCGGGCGATGACCGCGAAGCTCGCCTCCCTGATCGAGAGCCGGCTCGGCCTCGCCCCGACGATCACCTTCGACGGCGTTCTCGCGCTGACGCCTCACGATCAGCCGACCGAGCGTCATGTGGCGCAGGCCGCGGCTCTCCTTCTCGAGGCTGCCTACGCCGAGCTCGACGAACGGTGTTCGGCCGCATCCACTCTGCTGGAGACCGAGGTCGACGCCGCCGCGCTCACGGATGCGGCAGCGTTCCAGGATCTCATCCGGGCGCGCACCTTGAAGATCGGCCGACCGGCGTACGTGGAGGAGTCGACGGAGGCTTTCATTCCGGTCGAGCGTATGGTCGCGCTCTGTCTCGACCTCGGCGCCATCCCGACGTATCCCGTGCTCGGGAATCCGGTCACGCCGTGGGAAGAGGATCTCGACACGCTCTACGATCGGCTCGAGGCGCTCGGCATCCACGCCATCGAGGTCATCCCGGACCGCAACACCGTCGAGCGGCTCCTCGACATCGTCGAGAAGGCCGTCGCCCGCGGCTTCCCGGTCCTGAGCGGCACGGAGCACAATACGAAGTCGAGCCGGCCTCTCGTCGACAGGTTCTTCTTCGACGAGCGATTTCGCCCTCACTTCGAGCGCGGCGCACAGGTTGTGATCGAGCACCAGGCATCACGCAGGGGGACGGAGAGCCGATGAGATACAGAACGGAGAACGAGGGCGGTGTCCGCAGGGACGTCGTCACCAAGGACCTTCCCGGGCGCCGATGGATCGAGGTCCTCACCGGCGCGGATTGCGCGGTCATGGTCTGCGAGTCGCGCGCTGTGCTCACGGTCGACGACATCAAGGCCGCGATCGGTGACCGATGTGACGGCGTCATCGGCCAGCTCACCGAGCCCTGGGGCACGGAGCTCTTCGACGCGCTGCGGGTTGCCGGAGGCAAGGTGTACTCGAACTACGCGGTCGGCTTCGACAATGTTCGGGTGCACGAGGCCACCGAGCGCGGCATCGCGGTCGGAAACACCCCCGGCGTCCTGACCGAGACCACGGCGGAGATGGCCGTTGCGCTGACTTTCGCTGCCGCGCGACGCGTCGGTGAGGCGGAGCGCTTCCTGCGCGACGGCAGCTTCGACGGCTGGCTGCCCGACCTCTTCCTCGGCAAGCGGCTCTGGGGCGGCACGCTCGGCATCGTCGGCGCCGGCCGTATCGGCGCCGAGTTCGCGCGCATGCTCGCTCCGGGTCACTCCATGGACGTTCTCTACAGCGACGTCGTCGATCGACCGGAGCTCGAGGCCTTCCTCGCCGGCTATTCGGATCTCGTCGAGAAGAGCGGACGCCGGAGGCTCGTCTGCCGGCGTGTCGACGGGATCGAGGAGCTGCTCGAGAGGAGCGACGTTGTCAGCCTTCACACGCCGTTGACGGACGAGACGCGACACCTGATGAACGGCGAACGACTGGCGAGAATGAAGCCCGATGCGCTGCTCGTCAACACGGCGCGAGGTCCGATCATCGACGAGGCGGCTCTCGTCGAGCACCTGCGTGCCAACCCGGGCTTTCGCGCCGGGCTCGACGTCTTCGAGGACGAGCCGGCCCTTGCGGCCGGTCTCGCCGACATGCCCAACGTGGTCATCGTGCCTCACATCGCGAGCGCGACGGACTGGACGCGCGAGGGCATGGCGACTCTGGCCGCCTGCAACGTGGCCGCTGTCCTTCAGGGCCATCCCGCGACGAGGGAGCTTGTCGCCGAGCACTTTCTCGCGGGAGACGTGCCCGATCGTGCGCCTTCGATCCTCAACGCTTCGGAGCTCGGCCTGGCTCTCGCGTGAGCTTCGTCGCCGGCGCCTGCCGGTGTGCTACAATTCTCCTGCCTTCGCGGGCGTGAGCGGCCCGACGGCGACGACGCGCAGCGTTTCCGACGCGTCGCCGGCCGCGTCGCGGGCCGCGTCGCCGAATCGACGACGGGATCTCGATGCGCATCCTCGGAGTCTCCGCCTTCTATCACGACAGCGCCGCCTGCCTCGTCCGGGACGGCGAGATCGTCGCTGCGGCGCAGGAGGAGCGATTCACGCGACGAAAGCACGACGAGCGCTTTCCCGACCGTGCGATCGAGTACTGCCTGCGGGAGGGGGGCATCGCGACGCAGGAGCTCGACTTCGTCGCGTTCTACGACAAGCCGCTCGTCAAGTTCGATCGTCTGATGGAGACGTACCTGGCGTACGCGCCGTGCGGCTTCCGCTCGTTCCTCAAGGCCATTCCGATGTGGCTGAGGCAGAAGCTTCACGTTCCTCGAGAAATCGACCGCAGCCTCGGCGGCAAGTACGGCGGGCGCTACGTGTTCGCCGAGCACCACGAATCGCACGCGGCGAGCGCGTTCTTTCCGTCGCCCTTCGAGGAGGCCGCGATCCTGACGCTCGACGGTGTCGGCGAATGGGCGACGATGTCGTTCGGCGTCGGCCGGGGGAATCGCATCGAGCTGTCGCACGAGCTGCGCTTCCCGCACTCGCTCGGTCTTCTCTACTCGGCGTTCACGTACCTCTGTGGCTTCCGCGTCAACGCGGGAGAGTACAAGCTCATGGGGCTCGCTCCTTACGGCGAGCCGCGTTACCGCGACCTGATTCTCGAGAGGCTCCTCGACCTGCGCGAAGACGGCTCGTTCCGCATGGACATGTCGTACTTCAACTACTGCCAGGGGCTGACCATGACGAGCAGGAGGATGCACGAGATTTTCGGCGGTCCCCCACGGCGGCCCGGGGCCGAGATCACCCAGCGGGAGATGGACATCGCAGCGTCGATCCAGTCCGTTACCGAGGAGATCATGCTGCGCTGCGCACGCCATGTTGCGAGCGCCACCGGCATGAGGAAGCTGGTCCTCGCCGGCGGTGTGGCGCTGAACTGCGTCGCCAACGGGCGCATCCTGCGCGAGGGAGTCTTCGAGGATGTTTGGATCCAGCCGGCGGCAGGCGACGCCGGCGGGGCGCTCGGGGCAGCGCTCTTCGTCTGGAACGACCTGCTCGACAACCCGCGCCGTGTCGAGGGATCGCGCGATCTGCAGCAGGGCTCCTTCCTCGGACCTCGCTTCGATGACGACGAGATCCGGCGAGTCCTCGATGGTGTCGCGGCGCAGTACCGTCATCACGAGCGCGAGAGTGACCTGCTCGATGATGTCGCCGAGCATATCGCGGAGGGGCGGGTCGTCGGGCTCTTCCAGGGCCGTATGGAGTTCGGCCCTCGGGCGCTCGGAGGGAGGTCCATCCTCGGCGATGCTCGGTCACCGCGGATGCAGTCGATCATCAACCTGAAGGTCAAGTTCCGGGAGTCGTTCCGGCCCTTCGCGCCGAGCGTTCTGGCCGACGTCGCTCACGAGTGGTTCGAGATCGACGAGGGACGGGAGAGTCCGTACATGCTGCTCGTCGCCGACGTCGCCGCGTCACGTCGGACCGATCCCGGTGATGGCGACCCGGCGCTCCGGGGCATCGATCGTCTGCTGAAGGTCGTGCGTTCGCAGATTCCCGCGGTCACTCACGTCGATGGTTCTGCGCGCCTGCAGACCGTCGACGAGGAGCGCCACGGGCTCTACTACCGGCTGCTGCGACGCTTCGAGGAGAAGACCGGCTGCCCGGTCGTCATCAACACGAGCTTCAACGTGCGCGGGGAGCCGATCGTCTGCTCACCCGACGACGCGTACCGCTGCTTCATGGCGACGAACATCGACGTGCTCGTTCTCGAGAGCTTTGTCCTGATCAAGGACGAGCAGCCCGGCGCGAAGCTGCACGAGATCGACGAACGCCTGTCTGGAAGGGAGCTCGACTGATGGGACGGCGCGCCGACCACGAGCGGAGGACAGAGTGATGATCGAGCTCGATTTGCGCCCGGAGCGCAAGCAGCTGCGTGTCTTCGGAGCGGTCGGCGGCTCTGTCCTCGCCGCGGCCGCGTGCTGGCTCCGGCTCGGCGCGGGTCACGACGACTTTCCGTTCGCGTCGTCGACATCGAGAGTCCTGGGCGACGTGTGCGGAGTTCTCGCCGCGTACGCTCTCGTCTCGACACTTGCGGCGCCGGCGCTGCTGCGACCGCTCTACGTCGTCCTGTCGCTCATCGCCTTCCCGATCGGCTTCGCTGCGTCCTTCGTGGTCCTCGCGTCGATCTGGTACGGCTTGCTCTTCCCGATCGCGGTGGTCTTTCGAGTCTTGGGGCGAGACTCGCTGAAGCGTAAAATTGGCTCGCAGGCGTCGACCTACTGGGTCGAGCGACCGGCCGTGAAGGACGTGAAGCGCTACTTCCGTCAGTTCTGACCCCGATCCTATCGATGGGCGAGCACGAGAGAGACCCGAAGAGCCGGGCCGACGAGTTCCGCGACGCGGCCACGCGGAGGCGTACGAACATCGTGCGGGAGTTCTGGGACTTCCTGAAGCACAACAAGAAGTGGTGGTTGCTGCCGATCCTGGTGCTCCTGGGGATCCTCGGTCTGCTGGTCGTGCTCGGGCAGTTCGGGGTGGCGCCGTTCATCTATCCGCTGTTCTGAGAGCTGCGTGCGACGGCCGTGTGGAGCTCCCATGGCAGCGCCGCATCCCGGTGGCTGCGCGGCGGCTCAGCGGATCGTCGGCTTGCCCTCGAGGTAGCCGAGCGACTCGAGGAAGGCGTCCATGGAGCGAACCGTGGCCTTGTAGTCGCCACCGTCACCGCGACCATGGTTGAAGAAACCGTGCTTGCGGCCTTCGTGGAGGCTGAGCTCGCTGCGGCTCTCGACGGCGCGCATCTTCGACTGGAAGGACCTCGCCGACGCGACGGGGATGAGCGCGTCCTCGGAGCCGAGGAAGACGATCGTCGGAGGCATGCCCCCGCGGATGTTGTGTATCGGCGAGATCTCGAGGTATCGATCTCCGACGCGGGCGTGGCCCGTGCCGCCCGGCCCGAGGTCGCAGACGGGGTTGAAGAGGACGAGCGCGTCGGGTCGCGCGCTGACGCTGCGATCGGCGTCCTCGTCGAGGCCTTCGACTGTGGCGACGGCGGCGGCGACATGGCCGCCCGCAGAGCCGCCGCCGGCGGCGACGCGATCTGCATCGATGCCGAGGTCCGCGGCGTGCTTGCGGACGTGACGGATCGCCGACTTGCCGTCCTTGACGCATTCGAAGGGGGTGGTTCCGTGCCGCTTCCTGACGCGATACTCCGCCGAGATCGCGACCATGCCTCGTGACGCCAGGTACTCGCAGTGTGGATGGAACTGTGACGGTGAGCCGGAGACCCACCCGCCGCCGAAGAAGAAGACGATCGCGGGACGGCGGTCGCTGGCGCGGTGCCCGTCGGGCTCGAAGACGTCGAGCCAGAGCTGCACCTCGCCGACCTTCTTGTAGGAGATCCTCCGCGAAGGCACCCACGCCGTCTTCGTCGCTCCCTTCACGCGTCTGGCCGCGAAGCGCTGGCGCAGCGAGCGCTCGACGCTCCGTGCCACCTGCTCCGCGAGGATCCGGGAGCCGTCCTTCGTGAAGTGGACGTCGCCCGGTTTTCTCGCCAGCTTTCTCATGCGGTTCTTGACGAGCCCATGAAGGTCGTCGATCGCGACGCCGTGCTTGTGCATGACCCGGAGCGCCGCCGCGTTGTAGCGAATCTCGTCGCCGACCTTGCGGCCCGCCTCGCCGGACGGCACCGGCGTCGTCGTCGCGAAGATCAGCTCGGCGCCGGTCTCGCGCAGACGCGCGACGATCTTCTCGAGATGCGCCACGTACTGCTCGACCGTGTGCGTCAGCTTGCCGTTGACCTTGTCACGTCGTCCCTGGTTCTTCGACTTCGGGTCGCGGTAGCAGATGTCCCAGAGGCCCCAGTTGAAGTGGATGACGTCCCAGCTTCCATTCTGCGGCGCCAGCCATTCCGGAAGTCCGGCGAGCCCCATGGCGGTGTGCCCCGCGTTGCCCGGCACGCGGTGGACCTCGGCCTTGCCCGCGAGCAGCTCGATGACCGGCCCGGCGTAGCCGATCGAGATCGAGTCGCCGATGAGGAGAACGCGCGGCGGTCTCGACGTCTGCTCATCTTCCGCGGGGAGATTCGTGGTGAGGAAGACGAGAGTGGCGAGTGTGCGTGTCCAGGTGCGTGTCATCGAGTCCTGTTCTCCATGGTCGATTCTGCCTCGAGCGCCTTGCCGATGTCGATCGCGACCCGCTCTCGGGAGCGCGCCGCGCCGTCCATGTGGCCGCCCGGATCCCGGAGGTCTCGTTGCCGGCCCGGTGGACCCGGCTGACGGGCTCGAGCAGCGGCGGAAGGGTCGCGGGGACGTCCTCCCGCTCGCGATGACGAAGCGCCGTCGACTGAGGGGGCTCGAGCCCGGCATCCGTCTACCTCCGTCGAGAGCTGGCGTGCGGTCGAGAGGGTGCGCGGTTGATTTCCGAGCGGTCCAACATAAGCTGAACGGGCCCACCATGCAGGCTTTTCCCCCGTCGGCGCCTTCGCGCTGGTGTTGTATGGCGAAGCGAGGATCGTATCCATGAACCGAACATCGCTCTTCCTGTGTCTCGGCGTGGCCTCCTGCGGCACGTTCGTCACCGCCGAGCCTGTCACTCTCGAGGTCGCCGCCGGCAAGCACCTTCGTGTCGACACCCCGGTCTCGTGGGAGCTGCCCGGTCTCCTGCGCGGCGCCGGGTCATTCCGGCTGCTGCGGATCGACACCCGGGAGCCGCTTCCCGTGGACGTGCAGAAGGGGCTTCTCGACGGCCGGGTCCGCTGGATTCTCGACGGCGAGATGGCCCCGGGGAGCACGCGGCGCTACCGGCTGATCCCGGGGCCGGTCGTGAGTCCGGGGCCGACGGCCGGGAGCTACGTCGAGTGCACGAACGACGGCAGGTCGATCCTCTTTCGCGTCGGCGGCCGGCGAGTCCTGGGCTACAACCAGGCGATCGTCAAGCCGCCCGGGCCGCCGGATCCGGTCTACGATCGCAGCGGGTACATCCACCCGGTGTGGACTCCGTCCGGCCGCATCCTGACGAATGACTTCCCCGCCCAGCACAAGCACCACCACGGCATCTGGTTTCCGTGGACTAACACCAGCTTCGAGGGCCGCAAGGTCGACTTCTGGAACAGCGGCAAGAGGCAGGGGCGGGTCGAGAACACCGGTGTCTCGTCGTTCGGCTCGGGGCGAGTGTTCGGGTGGCTGCGCGTCCGGCACCGCTTCGTCGACCTCACGGCGCCGGAGGGCGCGAAGCCGGCGTTGCTGGAGACCTGGGATGTCCGCATCTACGCGCTGGACGGTCACTTCCTCTTCGACGTCGAGTCCGTGCAGACCTGCGCGAGCGACAGTCCGCTGAAGCTCCACCGGTATCGCTACGGCGGCCTCGGATTTCGCGGCTCGGGACAGTGGGAGGGCGAGCACTGTCACTTCCTGACCAGCGAAGGCAAGACGCGCAAGGACGGTCACGCGACCACGTCGCGCTGGTGCGACGTTCACGGCAAGATCGACGGCGCTGCCGCCGGCGTCACGGTGATGTGTCACCCGGGGAACTTCCGCTTTCCTCAGAACATGCGCATCCATCCGAGCGAGCCGTTCTTCAACTACGCACCTTGTCAGGCGGGCGACTTCCTGATCGAGCCGGGGAAGCCCTACGTGTCGCGCTACCGTTTCCATGTTCACGACGGCCGCGTCGGCGCCGACGTCTGCGAGCGCCTCTGGCGTGACTACGCCGAGCCGCCGGTCGTCCGTGAGGCCGGCACCTGAGCACGGCTCTTCAGGAAGATCCCTTCAGGAGGATCCCTTCAGGAGGAACTCTGCAGCCAGCGAAGCTGGGTGCGCGTGTCGCGCAGGCGTGTGCGTGCCAGCTCGGCCAGTCGCCGCATCAGTCGCAGGCCCGTGGCCGGATCGGCGTCGCAGATCTCCTCGAAGCGGTCCGCGGGGATGGAGTAGACGAGCGACTCGCTGGCGCTGTGCGCCTTCGCGGTGAGCTGCTTGCCGCCGACGGCTGCCGACCAGGCGAAGAGGTCGCCGGGGCTGACCCGGGTGATCGGCAGCGACACGCTGGCGTCGTTCGGCAGGGTGTAGCTGAGTTCGACTCGACCCGACGCGAGGATGTAGAGCGCGTCGGCGTCGTCTCCCTCGTGGAAGATCGTCTCACCTCCGAGGTAGCGCTGCTCGACGACGATCGCGCGGACGCGGTCGAGGGTGGCGTTCGGCAAGTCGTTGAACAGCTCGCACCGCTCGATCGAGACCACGGATGTCGGGGTTTGCACGGTCGACCCTCCTGGACGGTGTGCCCCCTCGGGGACGCGGTCACTATCATAGGAGCCCGGGGTCGTCTCTGTCCAACCTGGGAAATGTTTCACAAAGTGCTATTCGTGAAGGACTTCACGAAGCAGGGCCGAGCCCCGGGTGGCCGGGGGCGCGCCGCTTACGAATCTGCGAGGCGCCGTGGTACACTTCCGTGACGCGCGTCCGGGAGCGGCGCGCTGCCGGATTCCGGACCGAGTTTCAGGGAGCGAAGGCTCGACAATGAGGCAGACCGTCATCCATCTGGGCGTCATCGTCGCCGTCTCGCTGGTCGCGGGTGGCGCTTACGCCCTGGTCCTGAAGTGGCGAGAGTCACCGAATCATCTCGCGTTCACGGTGGACGAGAGGCTGTACCCGGACGCGCTGACCTGCGACTACCAGGAGCCCGGCAGAAGATCGCCGTCCGGGACCGCGGACGGGGCGGGAGTCGGGGCCGGGACCGCGGTCGCAGTCGCGCCGCCGACGACCGACGGTGACGCCGGGTCTGCGCCGCAGACCTCCCCGTCCGGCGCCGTGTTCGATCCCGGGCCCGTACGGATCGACGCTCCGGACGCTCCGGACGCTCCGGACGCTCCGGACGCTCCGGACGCTCCGGACGCTCCGG
>CAYMLL010000131.1:12959-19482 GCA_964390645.1 uncultured Planctomycetia bacterium
ACGGCCTGCCGAAGATCCTCGTCGACGAGGCATACGAGTTCTGGCAGGAGGGCGCCCTGTTCGTTGACGCGCGCCGCACGAAGTCCTACGTCGAGGGGCACATCTCGGGAGCCGTGTCGATCTCCGCATGGGAGAGCACCCGTACGTCGCGCATCGAGGCGCTGGCCGAGAACACGGCGCGAGAGGAGTCGATCGTCGTCTACTGTACGAAGGACCCCAACTGTCCGGACTCGAAGATGATCGCGGGTGATTTGAAGAGTATGGAGTTTCTTGACGTCAGGGTCTTCCTCGGAGGCTACCCCTCCTGGTTGGAGAAGGGCCATCCGGTGGTCAAGGGCGAGGAGGCGGGAGTGCGCCCGGGGGTGGAGGAGTGATCCACAAGGACAGGCTCTTTCACCCGGTCGTTGTCCTCGTCGCGTGCATCGGGCTCGGTGCGACGCTGATCTACGCCAGCTGGCACAAGGTCGCTGATCCTCCGGACTTCGCGAAGATCATCTACAACTACAAGCTGTTTCCTCCCGGGTCGATCCATCTGCTCGCGATCTTCTTTCCGTGGTTCGAGCTCATCGCGGGCGTTGCGCTGCTCACCGGTGTCTGCCGGCGCGGCGGCGCGATGATGGGTGTGCTGTTCTTCGCGACGTTCATCGTCGCGCTGAGCTACAACCTCGCACGCGACTGTCCGACCATCTGCGGCTGCTTCTCGACGCATGCCGACGGGACGCTGCTGACGACGGAAGAGAAGTTCCTCGAGATGAAGAAGGAGGTCGCGGTCGACGTCGGCCTCGTGCTGGTCGGCATCTACGCCTACATCGGCTCGGGGCTGCGTGAGAAGCGCAAGCAGGCCGCTGCTGCCGGCGCTGCGGAGGGAGGAGCCGGGGCCTGATCGGCGGACCGGCGCGTGGGGGCCCGTCGCCACGGGTCGTCGAGCGGACGCCGGCTCGAGTGCCGCTGTTTCGGGGGAGGATCGGGAACCGGGTGGCGACGGCTCCGCGACAGCTCGGTCGTGGCGCAGAGGGTCGGCGTCGAGAAGCTCGGCGATCCTCGGGGTCCCCGAAGAGGTCGGACAGGACTCTTGCGGCACCCGGCCAGGCCCATCGTGTGACGTGGAGACTCCCGAGACCGGCGCGACGGCCCACTCCGACCGGCCAGGGCCCCGGAGGAACGCGAGGTCCGAGGTCAGGGATTGAGCTCCGCCAGATCCTCCGGTACGAAGATGCCGTCCTTGCGGATCAGCTCGTCGTCGAAGCGGATCTCACCCCCTCCGTGCTCCTGGCGCTGGATCGTCACGAGATCCCAGTGGATCTCGGAGCGGTTGCCGTTGTCCGCCTCCTCGTACGCCTGGCCCGGCGTGAAGTGGAAGGAGCCGGCGATCTTCTCGTCGAAGAGGATGTCCATCATCGGCTCGAGGATCTTCGGGTTGAAGGCGATCGAGAACTCGCCGATGAAGCGCGCTCCGTCGTCCGTGTCGAGAATGCGGCGCAGGCGATCGGAGTGGTTGGCGCTCGCGTCGACGATCTTGCCGCCCTTGAACTCGAGCCGGATGTTCTCGAAGACGATGCCCTGGTAGAGGCTTGCCGTGTTGACGCTCAGCGTGCCGGCGACCGAGTCGCGCACCGGCGCGGTGAACATCTCACCGTCGGGGATGTTCCGCTCGCCGGAGCAGCCGACGACCGGGATCCCGTCGATCGAGAAGCGCAGGTCGGTGCCGGGACCCGTGATGTGCACGTCTTTCGCTGCGTGCATACGCTCGTGAAGGGGCTTCATCGACTCGCCCATGGCGGCGTAGTCGACCGTGCAGACGTCGAAGAAGAAGTCCTCGAAGCTCTCCGTGCTCCTCTTCGCCTGCTGCGCCATCGACGGAGTCGGCCATCTCAGCACGACCCACTTCGTTTTCGGTACGCGGACGTCGAGGTGGACCGGCTGCAGCACGTGCTTCTGCCAGATCTCGAGACGCTCCGGCGGCACGTCAGCCAGCTCGGTCGCGTTGTTTGTTCCGCGCACCCCGACGTAGCAGTCGACCCCCTCCATCTGCTCGCGGTCGATCCGCCCCCAGAACTTCATCTGCTCCTCGGTGGCGCCGCGGTAGAGCTCCCGCAGAACCCGGTTCTGGCGCGTCACGCAGATCGGCAGCCCTCCTGCGTCGCGGATCGCTCGGACGAGGACCACGGTGAACTCCTCGGGGATGTCGAAGGTCTCGACGAGCACCTTCTCACCCCTCTGCACGCCGCAGGAGTGGTGGACGATGGTCTCGGCGAGGGCTTGGTATCGCGGGTCGAACACGCTTCTCTTCCTGTCCTCTCGGTACGGGTGGACGCGTCTACTGTCTCTTCGGCTCCTGGGCCCCGGGCTTCTCGGCGTTGCGGGCACGCGAGCCCGGTGCGGCCGGCGCCTTCTTGCCGGCAGCCGGCATTCGAGAGCGCAGCCAGGACTCGACGGGAGTGAACACATCCACGTGGGCGCTCGCGTCGAGCGTGATGTCGGAGTGGCCGTAGCCATCGATCACCAGAGCCTTGCGGTCCTCGCTGCCGAGTCTGTCGATCAGCTCGCTCCGGATGACCGAGGAGTCCGCGATGCGATCCTCGCTGCCGACCGCGGCGAGGACCGCCGTGGTGATGTTGTGGTAGTGCGCCGCGTAGTCGACGCGTGCGTTCGGCGGCCCTCGCCAGCTCGGCCACGTTCCCTCGCGTGCGCCGGCAGCGAGCTGCAGCAGGAGATCCTCGGAGGTGTCACCGAGGACCCCGCCGCGCATTTTTCTCAACAGGTCGCGAGCACGGCGACCCGTGCGAGGGCCGAACGCGAGCGTCGACCAGCTCGTTTTCCCGAACAGGCTGTCCAGCAGGTTCTGTATCCGGTCGCCGGTCTTCTCGAGCAGGGAGGAGCCGTCGCCGTCGCCGAGAGAGCCGTTGAGATCGGACAGCGGGATGCGTGCGGGCAGCAGCAGTCTGAGAGGCGCGCGGCCGATCTCGGCGAGGCGGGTCATCTCCTCGGGTCGTCGACCTTCGGACCAGGAAAGCCTCGCCGGGGCGGAGAGAAACACCGCCCCCCGGACCTCCGCGTTGCGTCGGCGCGCGTTGCCGATGTCGATCCGGACGCCCTTCTTGACGTCGTGTGCGTCGATCTTGGTCGCTCCGCAGAGCCACGCGGCGATGGACATTCCTCCGAGGCTGTGGCCGATGAGGTAGGGTCGCTTCCCGGTGGCCCTTCGCACTCGTGCGACGATCGCCGGGAGGTCCTCGACGATCAGCTCGTCTGCGCTCCAGCGCCGCTGCCTCGGTGGCAGCGCGCTGCGAAGCGGGCCTCGACCGGCGCCGCGCCAGTTGAAGAGCCACACGTCCCAGCCTCGGGAGCTCAGGAAACGCGTCAGACAGGGAGACTCCTCGTCGGCGAGGTCAAACTGGTGGAGGCTGGCGACGAGGCCGTGGAGGAGGATCACCGGGTTGCCATCACGGCGATGGCGCAGGCCTTCCAGGAGGGCGCCATCGGACGTCCGGACTCGTACACGTTCCGGGGGAGGCTCCTTCGCGGCGGGCTCCTCCGCGAGCGTGAGCAGCGACGTCAGCAGGGTGACACAGGCGGTTATCATGATCGGTGTCTTCCGGGAACGGCGACGCCTCCATTCTGGAAGAGCCCCGTCCGCGGAGCAAGAGGCGACCCGGGGTGATCGTCGGGAACTGTTGACGGCCCCTTTGTCAGCCCTTACCTTCTTCATCGGGTTTGCCCCGAGTCGTCGTCGCGCGCGGGTCGTCATCGCGGGCAGGTCGTCATCGCGTGCAGAGGCGGCTCGCCAGACTGGCCAACGCACATCAAGCGAGGAAACACCATGATCGACATCGTCAGGCGAACGCTCGTCTGGTCGCTCGTTGTCTTGCTGGCCGGAACGGTCCACGCCGGGGATTCTCCCGTGGAGCCTGCAAGCCGTCTCGAGGTCGTCACTCCCGGGCCGGTGGTTGATTCGGGTGACGAGCTTCGTGCCGGCGTGCTGCTGACCACGTCTCTCGACGGTACGCAGGGATGGTCCTTCGCCGTCGGCCACGATCCCGAGGAGCTGGAGCTGCTCGGCGCCGACGTCGGGGCGCTGACTTCGGTCGTGAACGACGGAGCGCTGCCGCAGTTTCTCGTCATCAATACCGAGCCCGCCGGTGGTGCCGGCGTGACGATGGCGGTCGTCATCTCGTTCGTGTTGCCGGTCACCGTCGCCGCCGGGTCGGACTACGAGGTGCTCGTGATGGACTACCGAGTCCTGGCGAGCCCTCCATCGCCACCCGAGGGGGACGAGGAGTGCGTCGATCGGGAGGTCGTGATCGGCTTCCCCGACGATCTCGGCGATCCTCCGGTGGCCCAGGTGGTGACGATCGGTGGCGAGTCGACGGTGCCCGAGCTCGTCGCCGGGTCGGTGATCTTGCCATGCCCGCCACCCGCCGGCAGCTTGACGATCACTCGCTGCGAGGGCGACACCGAGAACATCTACCTCGAGTGGGACAACGGCGGCGAGACGCCGTGGGACTTTCTCTTCCTGTACCGGGACGGAGAGTTTCTCGCGGAGCTGGCGATCGATGTGACGAGCTTCACCGACGAGGGGCTCGAGCCGCGCGAGTCTTCGTACGAGTACACGCTGCTGACGTTCACGGTGAACGATCCCGGGGATCCCGTGCTCGTCTTCGCTTACTGCAGCGCCGACATCGTTCCGGTCGAGATCCGTGGCTTCGAACCCGGCCTCGGCTACTTCCTCGGCGGTGAAACAGTGACGATCACCGGGACCGGTTTCACGACCACCGAGGGGACGTCGCTCTTTTTCTACGCCGACGGTGAGGATCCGTTGCCGCTCGTCGACGTCGAGGTCGTCAGCGAGAGCGAGATCACGGCCGTGACGCCGGAGTCGCCGAGGCTGGGATTCTACGGCGTCGGCCTCGAAAACGACCGCGGCAGCGACGCGGTGGCCGGTGTCTTCGAGTACGGGTTCATCCGGGGTGAGGTGAACGCCGACCGTGAGCTCGACCTGTCCGACGGTGTCTTTATCCTGACGTACCTCTTCCTGCCGGGCGCGGAGATTCCCGTCTGCCTCGACGCGGCGGATACGACCGATGACGGGCACCTCGATGTCTCGGACGGCATCCGCATCTTCGGTTTTCTCTTTGTCGGTGCGGACCCTCCGGCGGATCCGTTCGACGCGCCGGGTCAGGATCCGACGGATGAGGACTCGTTCGGCTGTCTCGACGGCGCGGAGTCCTGATCGCGCAGTCCGTGACGGATCTCGACCTTGTGACCGATGCCCGGCGCCTCGCGCACGTAGCGCGGCACCGCGTATCCCGGTAGCCGCATCCTCAGCGCTGCGACGATCTCGAGCCCGCGGTTCTCGTCGACGTGGAAGTGTGCCGTGCCGGTGACCGCGTCGAGCTGGTGCAGGTAGTAAGGCATCACCCGGAGGTCGGCGAGGCGCTCGCACAGCGTCGTGAGCACGTCGGCGTCATCGTTCACACCGCGCAGAAGGACGGTCTGGTTGAGGACGGGGATTCCCGCGTCGATCAGGCGCCCGAACGCCGCGGCGCAGGCGTCGTCGATCTCGTTCGGATGGTTCGTATGGACCACGACGACCGGCGTCAGGCGCGTCCGGCGCAGCCAGCCGACGAGTGCATCGTCAACCCGCTGCGGGATGACGACAGGCAGTCGCGTGTGAATGCGAAGGCGTCGAAGGTGCGCGATGGTGTCCAGCCGCTCGACGAGGCGAGCGAGGGCCACGTCCGTCAGCACCAGCGGATCGCCGCCGGAGAGGATGATCTCGTGGATGGAGGCATCCGCTCGGAGCTCGTCGAGCGCCGGCTTCCAGGCCTCGATGCCGTGTGGCGTCTTGTCGTACGGGAAGTGTCGGCGAAAACAGTAGCGACAGTTGATCGCGCAGACTCCGGCGGCGACGAGCAGCGCGCGACCCCGGTACTTGTGGAGCAGGCCGGGTGCACGCTCGGCCCTCTCCTCCGCCAGAGGATCGAGCGTGTAGCCGCGGACCTCGTCGGCCTCGACGTCGAGCGGCAGGATCTGGCGCAGCAGCGGGTCGTCGGGGTTGCCTCGGCGCACGCGCGCGAGCAGCTCCCTCGGGGCGACGAGCGGGAAGAGCCGTGCCGCGCGCCGGGCGCTCTCCCGGAGGTCGTCCGGCAAGCCGAGCAGATCGATGAGGGTGTCGGGGTCCCGTACCGCGTTCGCCAGTCCTTCGTTCCAGGTCCCCGGGATGTCGTTACGCGTTGTGCCGACGGGGGTTGCGGTCGGTGGCCGGGGTGTGGCGGGAGCGGCGGGCGGTGTGATATGCTTCATCGACCTTTGAGTCCTCGTGCGGATCACGCACCCGTGCTGTCGCGTTCGTGAGGGCGTGGACACCGGCCTCGAAGGAGGTGTTCGGAGCAGGCCGCGACAGAGTAACAGGCGATCTCCCATGGCGACAACCTACAACACGAGTGACTTTCGCAAGGGCCTCCGGGTCGAGTTTGACGGCGAGCCCTACCTGGTCGTCGAGTCCGAGTTTCGCAAGCCGGGC
>CAYMLL010000132.1:0-19474 GCA_964390645.1 uncultured Planctomycetia bacterium
GTTGCGGTGACTCCGTCGGAGGGCGTTGCGGTGACTCCGTCGGAGGGCGTTGCGGTGACTCCGTCGGAGGGCGTTGCGGGGCAGCGAAGCGCAGACACCCCGGCCGTGTCCGATCACCCCGTGGTGAAGAAATCTCTGGAGCTATTCAACGGTCGTCTCGTCTGAGGCGTACAGACAAGTACGGAGTGACAGGCCTATGAGCAGCGAAGGCATGGGTGACCTCCTCAAGCAGGTTTCCCGCATGCGGAAGGACATGGACCGGGTTCAGGAGGAGCTCAAGGAGCGCTACGTCGAGGCGAGCGTCGGCGGAGAGCTCGTCGAGGTGACCTTCAACGGTCAGCAAGAGCTCATCAAGGTGTCGATCTCTGCCGAGCTTCTGAAGCCGGGCGAGGAAGGAGAGGTCGACGTCGACATGCTCGAGGATCTCATCGTCGCGGCCGTCAACTCCGGCGTCGAGAAGTCCAAGGCGCTGATGAACGAGGAGATGAATGACGCCACCGGTGGCATGGCGGCGGGCTTTCCGGGGCTCTTCTGATACGGGCTCTTCCGGAGCGACGTTTTCTACCAGGGCGACGACCCGAGAGGGGTGCACGGGAGCTCGAAGGACGGGGATGGAGTTCACGACCGGTACGCTGAAGGAGCTGATGGAGGAGCTCGAGCGGCTGCCCGGCATCGGCCACAAGACGGCCGAGCGCCTCGCGTACCATGTCCTGCGCACGCCGCCCGAGGAGGCTCTGCGGCTCGCCGACGCGATCCGGCTTGTCAAGGAGACGATCCGGCAGTGCCGTCTCTGCTTCAACTTCTGCGAGGACGAGCTCTGCGCGATCTGCGCTGACGAGACGCGCGACACGGCGCAGCTCTGCATCGTCGAGCACGCCCGGGATCTCCACGCGATCGAGCGCTCGGGGTCCTATCGTGGTCGCTATCACGTACTCCTCGGCGCGTTCTCGCCGCTCGACGGCACCGTGCCGGAGGACCTGACGCTGGCGAAGCTCCTCGAGCGCCTGCGTGCCGGGGGCGTCGCGGAAGTCATCCTGGCGACGAACCCGAGCTTCGAGGGCGAGGGAACGGCGCTCTACGTCCGCGAGAAGCTCAAGAGTATCCCCGGGGATATCCGCGTGACGCGCATCGCCAGGGGCATGCCCAGCGGAAGCCACCTCGATCACGTGGGTCGAAACATCGTCGCGGATGCGCTGGAGGGGCGCCGTGAGATGGAGTCCTGAGCGGTCTGCGGAATCGGCTGCTGCCGTTCTCCCGGTGGCGGTCACGATCCTGGCGGCTGTCGCGTCGGGGCTCGGGGCGCCCGTGCGAGCTCAGGACGACAAGGGCGGCGGGGGCACCCCCTTGTCGGTCGAGCTCGTGGGAGCGTTCTTTCCCGCGGATCTGGCGCAGCACTTGCCGCAGAGCGGCGGCTGGCTGCCGCTCTACGTCGAGCTGCGCGCTCGTGGAGCCCGCCCGCAGATCGTCACGCTCGAGGCCGTCGTCGAGCACACGACCGACAGCCAGAAGGTCGTCACCGACTACGAGACTCGTAGCCGCTTCGAGGTACCGCCCGGTCGGGCGCCGCTCCGTGCATGGCTCTATGTCTGGACCCGGCCGGGCGAGTCCTTCGGGCACACGGTGAAGCTGCGCTACCTCTGCGGGGGGCGGAGCGTACCGATCGGCAGCGTGGGAAACGGTGGCAGCGTCTCCGTCGACAGCGATCAGGAAGGTGTCCTGCCGATGTTCGTCGTCAGCGACGAGGAGGACCACGCCGCCCCGTGGGGGCAGAAGCTGTCGACACAGCGGGATCTGCGCAGCGGTCCGTGGATCTCGAGCGATGCCGTCGAGCGGCTCCGGCCGCACCAGCTTCCCGATCGCAGCCTCGGCTACGACTCCGTGCGCCAGGTGGTCGTGCGGGGGGTCGACTAGACCAGGCTCGAGCCGGCGCTGGTCGCCGCGCTGCGACGGTGGGTCTACCTCGGCGGCTCGCTGGTCTTCGCTCCCCGAGGAAAGAGCGATCGAGTTTTCGAGGGCGCGCTCTTCAAGGAGATCTT
Organism: uncultured Planctomycetia bacterium; assembly: GCA_964390645.1. GTDB lineage: Bacteria > Planctomycetota > UBA8108 > UBA8108 > UBA8108 > CAYMLL01. The sequence continues at coordinate 2,037 of CAYMLL010000132.1, forward strand.
CGGGGACGTTCTGGCTCCGCAGGTGAGGCGTGACGACGCGTTCCGTCCGCAGAATCTCTACCTCGTCGAGCGGAAGGAGGGTGTCTCCTCGTCGACCCGTCCTTACGCCCGGGGCGCTCTCGTCGGGCTTCGCCAGGAGAGCCAGGGCTTCTCTCTGATGGACCCCTTCGCCGACGGTCCGTCCATCGTCCGCGAGATCCGCTCATCGCGGCTCGCGTCCCTGGTGGTCCGGCGCGCGGATCCCGGGCGCGCGACCCTGCCGCCGTTCTTCGACGCGAGGCGCGGGGAGCTTCCGGGGGAGCGTGTCTACGTCGAGGTGAGCTTCGGTGCGGGGCGTGTCGGAGCCCTGACGATCGACGACGAGACCTTCCGGATGGGCGACAGCCGACCGCTGCGCCAGGCCCTCTGGCAGAAGATCGTCCGCGGGGGCGGGCGACGCGGGACCGGACGCTGGCAGCTGGATCCGGTGCAGAAGGATCTCCACGACGCGATGAAGGACGAGAAGCGCGACGTCGGCACCTTCGTGATCAGCGGCATCATCATCCTCTACCTGCTGCTCGTCGGTCCGGGCGTCTACTTTTTCCTCAAGGGCCGGGGCCGGCGGCCGTCGAGCGTCTGGGTCGAGCCGGCGGTGAGCGTCGTCTACCTCGGCGTCATCTTCGCGACGGGCTACCTGACCAAGGGCTACCTGACGAAGATGCGCATGGTGACCTTCTTTCACCAGCGTGTGGGTGACCCCTTCGCGCTCCGTGACAGCTATCTCGGCATCTTCTCCGCTGATGCGAGCCTGTATCAGATCGACAGCCCGCGAGGCGAGATCCTCGCTCCCGTCTTCGCGAACGAGAACGAGCGGGAGAGTCTCGATCTCACCCAGGGGCAAGGTTCCGCTCGCACGGGCGCGGGTGACGCGGACGACGGCGAGCGCCGCCTGAGGCTCCGTGGCTATCATCTCGACCTCTGGCAGCAGGGCGTGGTGTGGAACTGCGGGATCGAGGCGCTCGACGGGGAGGTGACGGTCGAGCGCCTCGAGGACGACGGCAAGGGACGACCGCGCTATCGGGTGCGGAACGGGCTGGGGTGGGCGATCCGCGGCGGGCGTCTGCACCCGTGGGATGACGGGGGGCTCGTCGGTCCCGGCGGACTCGAGGTCGGCGAGATTCCGAGCGGCGCGTCCCGGCGGATCGGCGTGGGCGAAGGGCCCGGGGCCGCGGACGTGCCCGAGGGCGAGGAGCGGCACGTCGTGACCCGGGAGCTCCGGGCGCGTTACGAGGCTCTGAGGCGGCGTGGTCTGGCTTACCCGGGAGCGCCTCTCCTGTGGTTGCTGCTCGATCGCTCCGACGATTCCGACTTTCGCATCGACCGGCCGTTCTCGCTGTCCGAGAAGCTCGACTTCTACGTTCTCCACGCGAACTGAACTCGCTTCGCCGCGCCCCTGTCAGACCTTCGCAGCATGGAATCCACCACAGACTCGAGAGCCGAGTCGACGCCCCGGCCGCTGGTCGAGGTGCGCGGACTGGTCCGGGACTACGGTGAGAACCGAGCGGTCAAGGGCGTCTCGTTCACCATCGACGAGGGCGAGATATTCGGCTTTATCGGTCCGAACGGCGCCGGCAAGACGACGACGATCCGGGTTCTTTCGACGCTCCTCGAGCCCACCGAGGGAGAGGTCTTCATCGACGGCTTCTGTGTGGAGAACGACACCCGGGAGGTTCGCGAGCGCATCGGCTACATGCCGGATCAGTTCGGAGTCTACGAGGGTCTCGATGTCCAGGAGTACCTCGAGTTCTTCGCGGCTGCCTACCGGCTGCCGCCGCGAAAGCGTCGTACGACCATCGATGATGTCATGGAGCTGACGGACCTTGCCGGGCTCCGCGACCGCATGGTTGCGGGGCTATCCAGGGGAATGCAGCAGCGTCTTTGCCTCGCGAAGACGCTGATCCACAACCCCAAGCTGCTGATCCTCGACGAGCCGGCGTCCGCACTCGATCCGCGCGCGCGTATCGAGCTCCGCGCTCTCCTGAAGGAGCTGAGCGAGATGGGCAAGACGATCATGATCTCCAGCCACATCCTGACGGAGCTCTCGGACCTCTGCACGTCGGTGGGGATCATCGAGCAGGGCGAGCTCGTCGATTCGGGGACGATCGAGGCGCTCGAGGGCCGGCTCCGCGGCCGGGATCACGTCGAGATCACGCTCCACGAGGAGAGGTCGGAGGCGCTCGGGCTGCTGCGGCTGAGCCCTCACGTCCGCAGCGCGGAGATGATCGACCGTACGCTGTCGTTCGACTACGACGGCAAGCCGGAGCAGTTCTACCAGGTGGTCAAGCTGCTCACCGACAACAGCGTGCCGATCATCGACGTCCGTCACGAGACGGGTGACCTCGAGAGTCTCTTCATGGAGCTGACGCGCGGCGATGTCCAGTAGTGAGCCGAGGAGCCGGTTCCTGTCCTTCGACCTTCCGACGGCTCGAGGGCTGCTCGGCAACATGGGCTGGCCGATCCTGCTGAAGCAGCTGCGCGTCGACTTCCGGCGCAATCGCTTCTTCATATCGCACTTCGCGAGCCTCGGCGTTCTCGGCTGCTGGCTGATCATCCTGATCGCTTCGGAGACTTCCGACCCGAACGTCACGCCGACGCAGATCGGTCAGAAGGTCTTCAATGCGTTCGTCTGGATCCAGGTCTCGGTCGTGTTCGTCCTCTTTCCGCTGTTCAGCGCGACGGCGTTCACGGACGAGCGCACAAACCGCTCCCTTGACCTCCTGCTGATAACGGCTCTGCAGCCGAGCGAGATCGTCTGGGGCAAGTTTCTCGCCGCGGCGGGCTACTGCCTGATGTACATCCTGGCGACCGTGCCGCTCCTCGCGATCAGCTTCCTCTTCGGCGGCGTTCACGTGAGCGACGTGCTTCTGAGCTACATGGCACTGATCGGTTTGACCCTGCTGATCTCGATGCTCGGGCTGTGCGTCTCCGCGGCGGCGAGCTCGAATGTCCGTGCAACGTTGACCGTCTACGTGATCTTGCTCGTCGTCGGCACGGTGGCATGGTTCGCCGTGATCGGCGACGTCTGGGCGGCTCTGGAAGAGAACGGTGGACGCACGGTCGTCGAGGCGGCGCTCGACGTCACCGGGAGCAGTGGGGGGAACGGTCCGATCCTCGTCGCGGTCTTCGCGCTCGATGTTCTCGCGATCTTCACGTGCCTCTTTCTGTTGACGACGAACCGCGTCCGGCCGAGTAACGACGACCACTCGTCGAAGCTCCGGCTGCTGACCTTCCTCTACTTGCCTCTGCGGCTCTTCCTGTCTCTCGTCGCGGCCTGCGAGGGTGCCTTCGATCCGAACCTGGCGATCCCGACGGAGATGCTCGAGGAGTCGGTCAGGCGGACGATCGTCTTCGCGGCGACTCTCCTCCTGCTGGTCGCGCTTGTTTTCCCGACCGAGGACGCGAACCTCTCCCGTCGTATCTGCGACAAGATTCGCGGTGGGCGGGCATGGGCGAGTTACGCACGTCTCTTCGCCCCGGGGCCCTTCAGTGGATTTCTCTTCGCGGTGCTGACCGCGGCGATTGTCTGCGCCGGGCTTTTCTGGGTCTTCGAGCTCTCCTACGCGCCGCATCTCGACGTGTCGTTTCGCCACCTCGTGTGCCAGTCGCTGGCGACCCTGCCGATCTACTTGGCGGCCTTCGCAAGCCTGGGTTTCTTGCTCTGCGCGGCAAGCTTCGTGCCGCTCTACTCGAGGCTCACGGTGACGTTCACCTGGATCATCACGCTGCTCCTGCCGATGATCTTCTACCTCGGGGAACTGCCGGATCGTGTCTACTACTTCTATTTTGCCTCACCGCTCGTGCTCTGGGAGTCTCTCGGTCGCGGCACGACGGAGCTCGTTACCTCCGTCGACGACGAGATCAGGTACCAGCTCTGGGGCTATCCGATCATCTCGATCGCGGGCGTCGTCTTCGCGTCGGTCACCTTCCTGAATCTCGCCATCGGCGTGTGGCTCGCGAAGGCCGAGGGCTTCTCCGTCTGGAGCTACGAGCCACGCATGGCGAAGCCCCTCGCCGAGGACTTCTCGGAGAAGTCCTCGCGGGACGACGGAGACTCCGCTGCGAGCGACCGGATGGAGACGGGCGCCGGGGAGACGGGCGCCGGGGAGACGGGCGCCGGGGAGACGGGCATTGTCGCTCCCGGGGGCGGGTAGCCCGGTTTCTCGTCGGCCTCGCGGGAACGAGTCCGGGTCAGGCTTGCCCCGGGGTGATCACCGCGAGCGGCTCGCCGGGGCCGACGGCCTGTCCGACCTCGACGCGGACCTCTCTCACCGTGCCGTTCACCGGCGTGCGGACCTCGTTCTCCATCTTCATGGCCTCGAGGGTGAGAACCGGGTCGCCGGCGGCGACCTCCTCGCCGGGCTGCTTCAGCAGCTGTCGGATGACCCCGGGAATGTCACTGCGCAGCGTCTGAGCGCTCTGGCTGCGGCTGGCGGCCGGAAGCAGGGCCCGCAGGCGATCGGCCTCGTCGGCGACGCGAGCCTCGACGATCTTGCCATCGAGTAGTGCCGCGACCTTGCCACCGGATCCCGCAGGCAGCGGCCGCAGTCGCAGGACGCGGCCGCGGAAGATCACCTCGACCTCGCCGTCCGTGGAGCCTCGACCCACGATCGCCTCGTCGCCTCCGATGTGGACGCGGTCGCCGTCGATGTCGACGTCCCACTCCTGGTTGTCGAGATGGACTCGGTACTTCACGTTCGTCTCGAGAAGGTCCGGGGCTTCCTTCCGTCGTTATCGGCTCGCCGCCGGATCATCTTGGGGAATCGTTTCCGGAGTCCGAGAATAGGTAGGTGAGCGGACACATGGAAGAAGCGATTCGCCTGTCACGCGAAAAGATGCTCGCGGGACAGGGCGGCCCCTTCGGGGCGGTGATCGTCGCGGACGACGAGATCATCGGACGCGGCTGGAACCGGGTCACGTCAACGTCGGATCCGACCGCGCACGCGGAGATCGTCGCCATCCGTGACGCCTGTCGTCAACTCGGCAGCTTCCAGCTCGACGGCTGCGAGCTCTACTCGAGCTGCGAGCCCTGCCCGATGTGTCTCGGGGCGATTTACTGGGCCCGTCCTTCTCGCGTGTTCTACGCCGCCACGCGCGAGGACGCGAGGCGCGCCGGCTTCGACGACGCCTTCATCTACGACGAGGTCGTGCTGCCGATCGACCAGCGGCAGATTCCGATGCTGCCTCTCGCCCGGGCGCCGGCGGTCGAGGTCTTCCACGACTGGGCGCGGCTCGACGGGCGCATCGACTACTGAGCCGGCGGCCCTCAGTCGTGGCGCCTCGGGTCGTCGAAGAGACTCGCGGAGACGGTCCAGAGCACCGCGCAGCCGGCCGCGTAGAACATCAGGAAGAGCCCGAAGATGGCGATGAGCTCCTCGCTCGGATGACCGTCGACGTACTCCGAGAGCACCCGGAGGCTGGTCGCGAAGGGGTTTGTGGCGAACACGAAGAGCCCCACCTCGCCGTGTCGGATCATCAGAGAGAGAAACAACGGCGTCAGCAGGAAGGCGCCGATGGTCGCTGCGTAGGTCTTTACCAGGGCGGCCACGCTGCGATGCGACGTCACCGAGAAGAACACGCCGAGGCAGGTCAGGAAGAGTGTCGTGACGAGGAAGACGATCGTGACCATGAGGATCAGGGCGGGATTCTCTCTCGCGAAGACCAGATGGGAGCCGATGAGCGCCCAGACGGCCGCACAGGTGATACCGAGGCCGCTGAAGAAGGTCCCGAGGAGCTTGCCGAGGAGGATGCGCCGCATCGGCACGAGCGTGCTGCGGAGCAGGTCGAAGTTGCCCTGCTCGATCTCGCGGGTGACGCAGGTCGCGGCGGCGCCCGGGACGATGAGGGTGATCGCGCCGAGAGCGATCATCGAAATCACGAACGGTACGGCCCTGTCGGACGATCGGTTGGCGAGAATCACCAGGACGAACAGCGCCAGCGGAATCCAGAATAGCGCGCCTCGATATCGTGCTCGTCCGAAGAACTCCGTGCGAAGCTCCTTGAGCAGCACGGGATTGTCGAACGGTGGCATGCGGCGTTTGCCGCGCCGGAGGATGGTCCTTGTTGTCCACGCGAGCTTCGGTCGTCTGCGAGTGGCCGCGTCGTCGGGCCGCGTGCGGAGGCTTCTTCCGCGTGCGAATCTCCGGCGCCTGGAGTCGGGAGCGTCCGGGGTGCGCACGCGTCGCAGGAGGTAGGCGAAGTGTCCGATCGAGACCAGCGCGCAGTAGCCCAGGTGGGTGACCCATGAGCTGCTCCAGGTCGGGCCCGCCATCCCGTCACCGAAGACGAGTTGCGGGAGCACGGGAAAGGGTGAGGTGCCGGAGACGAGGGACAGGGCCTGCGTGGAGTTGAAGAGCGGCTGCCCCGTCGACCGCTGCATCGTCTCCCACAGGAGATAGGCGGTCAGCATCAGAAGCAGGTAGACGCCGATGTTCCAGAACGCGACCCAGGTGTAGCCTCGAATCGCCGCGGTTGTGGTGCGCCGACAGCGCATGGAGACTGTCAGGCAGACGATTCCCGAGGAGAGCACCGACGCGAAGATGACCGCGTAGGACTTCAGCACCGTCGAGAACTCGAGCCCGCCGAGCATGAAGAGCAGGCAGGCCACGGGTGCCGTCGCCAGCAGGAGCAGCACGATGTAGCCGAGGGCCCCGAGGAACTTCGAGATGACGATCGACGACGGCGCCAGCAGCGTCGAGTAGAGCAGCTCGTAAGTATCCTGCTCTCGCTCGCCGGCGATCGCTGCCGCGGTGAAGGCGGGCACGATCAGGAGAGCCGCGACGAGCTGCGTGATGACGAAGGTCAGGAAGACCACGAGGTTCCTGTTGAAGAACACGACGCTCCCCGACCCGCTCGGCCACTGCAGCAGCGGAAGCAGGCACGAGAGCACGAGGCTCGCGAGGAGCAGCCAGAAGGCCCGGCGCGTGCGCAGGAGTCCCAGCAGCTCGCGCTTGATCAGCGGCCAGGCGAAGATGCTTCGCAGGACTGCGGACAGTGGGTTCGACATCGTTCGAGCTAGCGGAGCTTTCCCTTCGTCAGTGCCATGAAGGCCGTCTCGAGGTCGATCTCCTCCTCGCTGAAGTTGACGAACCGGATTCTCTCGGCGACCAGCACGTCGACGAGATCCGCGGTCTCCTCCTCGCTGGCGTCGAGCGTCACGCGAAGCGAGGGGCCGTCGCGCTCGACCTCCGTGACCACGCTCTCCTTCAGCAGCACCCGGCTTGCCCGCTCGGCGTCGACGGACTCGAGGAGGTCGATCGAGAACACGCGGTTGGCGCGCAGCGTTCCGAGGATTTCACGGACTTCACCCGAGGTGACGAGCTTGCCCGCCTCGATGATCCCGACGGTGTTGCAGATCGTCGACAGCTCCGTGAGGATGTGGGAGGAGACGACGACCGTCTTCCCCATCTTCTGGAGCTCCTTCAGCAGCTCGCGGAGCTCGATGCGCGCCCGGGGGTCGAGGCCCGAGGCCGGCTCGTCCAGGATGAGCACCCGCGGGTTGTGCAGCAGTGTCTTCGCCAGGCAGGCGCGCTGCTTCATCCCGCGGGAGAAGGTGTTGACGAGGTCGTCGCGCTTGGGTCCCAGGTCGGTGAGGTCGAGGACGTCGTCGATCACCTTGGGGCGTCGGTCGCGCGGGATGTAGTAGGCCGCCGCGAAGAAGTCGAGGTACTCTCCCAGAGTCATGTTGTCGTAGACGCCGAAGGCGTCCGGCATGTACCCCACGATCTTCTTGATCTCGAGGGGATGCTCGACGACGTTGATGCCGTGGATGAGAGCTTTGCCCCGGGTCGGTGTCAGGAGTGCCGCGAGGATGCGGATCGTCGTCGTCTTGCCGGCGCCGTTCGGTCCGATGTAGCCGAAGATGTCGCCGGTGACGATGCGCAGGTCGAGAGCGTCGAGCGCGAGGTGCTCGTCGTAGGACTTCGAAAGGCCGATCGTCTCGACCGCCAGGTCGTCACCGATCTCCACGCTGTCGGGTCCGGGTGCCACGTTCCGGGCGGCGTCTGCGCGGTAGCTCTCGCTCATCGCAGTTCTCTCAGCCGTCTTGCGGGGTTCGTTCACGGGACGCCAGCTCGACAACGATGGCTGTTGACGCCCGGCGTCTCCGGAAGCCGTTCGCGTCCGGAAACACCGGGCTCGAGGACCACAGGAGCAGGAAGCGCGGTGCCTTTGTCCGCAGATCCCCTCCCGGTCTCGTCAGCTGAATCGGCTCCTCGGACGCCGGCCACCATGGCTGTCGAGCCCAGCCCGCCGCGGCCCCGTCGTCATCCGGGCGCATGACGGACCACAGGCAGAGGAAGAAGAGTTCGGTCTCGTGGGCGAGGGGAAAGAAGAGAAGCGAGCGTGCCGGATTCATGCCGTCGGGGTCGAAGCCTCCTCGTGCGGCTGCGGCCTGGATCTCGTTCTCGCTCCAGGGGGATCGAGTGACCCTGTCGGCGGTTCGCGAGACGAGCCCCGCCGGGTCGAAGGCCAGGGTCCGGGTGGTCTCGCGGTCGATGGTGCCGAGCTTCCGCACCCCGCCGGCAGCCACCAGGAAGACTTCCATGGGACGCGCGCTGCGGTTCTCGATCGTCGCATCCGCCGGTGTCTCTCGAAGAGACAGGAGGTCGGAGACGTCGCGTCGATAGTCGCAGCGGAAGAAGCGTGGACCGTTGGGAAAGAGCCTCACCGGTGGGAGCGAGGCGACGTCCGATCCGCTCGGGACTCGAACGGCGTCGGAAGGACCCGGCAACCGTTTCGCGGGCTCGCCCATGCGGGAAGCCTGGAAGCCGCGCAGCGTCTCCGTGTGACGAGGCTCGGCGGCCGCGCCGTCCCGGGACGGCGCCGGATCGAAGCGTGTCCAGCGTGGGGAGATCACGCAGAGGTAGCTCGTCGTCGACGCCTCGGTCTCGCCCGCGGCGAGGCGCAACACGCTGAGCTCCTCGATCTCCGGGCCGTCGAGTCCGGCGACGAGCCCGAAGAAGCCGATTCCGACGACCGCGACCACCGCGACGGCGGCGATGACCACGAACGTCCACTCGCGTCCGCGGCGACCGCGAAAGACGATGCGCGGCAGGAGGAAACCGACGAGGGCGTAGGCCAGCATGCCGAGGGCGGCACTGCCCACGGACGGCACCTCGAAGTCGGTCATCGAGGTCAGCACGCCGGCCACTCGCTCCTCGATGGCTGCGAGCGCGGTCTCCGAGTCGCCGGCGAAGGACACGGCTCTCGCCACCGCGGGCATCAGGGCTTCGTGGACAACCGGCAGCTCGACGGCGGTCGGAAAGCGGGAGCCCGTCGGCGCGATCGCCAGCGTCGTCACCCGGCCGTTGCCGACGCGCGCGGTCACCGTTCCCCGGGCCTCGTCCCGGGAGGCTCCCTCACGCGGGGTCAGGTCGCGCGCGATGCAGGGAACCGATGCAGCGTCGACGATCCTGCGCAGCTTCTGCGTCGTCGCCGTCGGGGAGGCAGGGGTAATGTGCAGGAGCGACTGCAGGCGCTCCGGAAGCTCGACGTCCCAGTCCGTCGCGGGAACCGCGACCAGGGTGCCGCCGCCCCGGACCCAGGTCTCGAGCGCCTCGAAAGCGCCGGGCTCGACTCTCGAGAGCTTCTCGCCCCACAGGATCACCATCTGGTACGACGTGTAGGCGGACATCCGGTAGGAGAGCTCGTCGGCTCGGGCGTAGTCGAGGCGGCAGGTCGCGCGATCGTCTCCCTCTTCGCCACCTGCGGGGCGGTCGAAGCTGGCCCGGACCGCGTCGATGAACGGCCTCATTTCCGGCGGCTTCTCCCCGATGACCAGCGCTCGAAGGTACGCGGGCTCCTCGATCGCGAAGGCGGCGTCGACGCTGACCGCGTAGTCGTCCTGTCGAAAGGCGAGAGAGACCTCGCTCCAGTTCGCTGCGCGCACCGGGACCTCGACGAGCCGCCGGCTCTTCGGAGGCAGCTGGAGCTGCATACGATAGCCGGCAGACTCCCGGACGAGACGATCGGACGGAATGTCCGGCTCGACCAGACCCGTGACGTTCAGCTCGCCGTTGAAGTGGGCGCCCTCGTTGATGATGACCGCGCGCAGCAGCGATCGGCCGCGCGTGTCGGCGGCCGGGCCCATGCCCATGCGGACGCTGACGGAGCCGGCCGTGATCTTCGGTGTGTCACTCTTTTCGCGCCGACGACAGCCGGTGAAGGAAAGCGCGATGAGCACGAGGAGCGTCGCCGACACCACACGGCTGGCACTGGGATGAAGGTCCGCGAGGGTTTTGCCCATGGCCGGGGTATTCTACTTTCAATCGGCGTCCTGTCGAATGCGATCGACCTGCACTTCGGAGGCCGAATGCGCCGTGATCGCCTCTGGTGGCCGATCGACCTCCGGGTCTGACCTTTATCGGGCGGCCGCGCAAGGTGTGCGGAATAGCGCTTCTGCGGCGTCGATGTACCTGTTAGAACTGCCTGAATGTCACACGCGAGGGCACTGTCGAGCTGGGTCGTCCTGGCGCCGTTCTGCGCCGGAGTCCTCGCATCGTGCTCGACCTTCGAGCGCGACTGGCAGCAGCGCCGTCGGGTGGCGGTCGCTCCGGGCGCCTTTCAGGGCTGCTGGGAGGGAACCTGGACGAGCGGCTGGAACGGTCACAGCGGCGGGCTCCGCGCGATCATCACGCCGCTCTCGGGCTCGCGTTACGAGGTGCGGTTTCACGCGACGTACGACCTCCTCTTTCTGCCCCTGAGCTTCGAGCACCAGACGCCGATGGAGGTCCGGCGAGATGGAGACGCTATCCGATTCAAGGGAAGCGCCGATCTCGGCTTCCTTGCCGGCGGCGCCTTCACGTACGACGGTCTGTGCCGGGGCGAGGTCTACCGGAGCGACTTCGACTCGACGGTCGATCACGGCGTCTTCGAGATGCGCCGGCCGAGACATCGACACCTCTCCCGATCAGCTCCGTAGCTGCCAGCGTCTCCACGACGACTGCGGCGGGGACGCGATCGGCAGTGGTCCGCGCGCCGTTTCCCGTCGGGAGTTCTCCATGTATGCGAGCGCGGCGGCGACGGCGCAGAGGTCGGTGCCGCGCGGTTGCGCGCGCAGGAACGTGTCGTCCTCGAGGCGTGTCTCGAGAAGCTGGCAGTGGTAGTCGCCATGGCGGAAGTCCTTGTCATCGAGAAGGGCCGCTCCGACCGGTAGCGTCGTCGTCACTCCGCAGACCACCGTGCTGTCGAGCGCCGAGCGCAGGCGCTCCAGGGCCTCTGCGCGGTCCCTGCCCAGGACGATGATCTTCGCCAGGAGGGGATCGTAGTACGGCGTCACCTCGGTGCCCACGAGGAGTGCGCTGTCGACGCGAACGCCTTCGCCGCTCGGCCACGACAGCGCATCGATCCGTCCCGCCGAGGGGCGAAAGCCGTCGAGCGGGTCCTCGGCGTTGAGACGAATTTCGATGGAGACGCCCTTCGCGGGCACCGCGACGTCGGCGAGGTCGCTCCCATCGTAGCGCTCGCCCTCGGCGACGGCGATCTGCATGGCCACGATGTCGGCACCGCTCGTCTCCTCGCTGACGGGGTGCTCGACCTGGATACGCGTGTTCATCTCGAGGAAGAAGAGCTCGCCTTCGCGTGACAGGAGGAACTCCAGCGTGCCTGCGCTCCGGTATCTGGTCGTGCGGATGACGTCACGAGCGGCGAGAAGCAACCTCTGGCGGGTCGTGTCGTCCATCACCGGGCACGGGGTCTCCTCGACGAGCTTCTGCAGCCGACGCTGGATCGAGCAGTCGCGTTCGCGAAAGACGCGCACGCCGCCGTGTCCGTCGCCGACGATCTGCACCTCGACATGTCGTGCCGACTCGAGGTAGCGTTCGGCGAAGAGCAGCGGAGATCCGAACGAGCTCTCCGCCTCCGATCTGGCCAGACGGAGCGCCGAGTCGAGCTCGCTGGCGTCACGCACGATGCGGATTCCCTTGCCGCCGCCACCGGCGGCCGCCTTCAGCAGCAGTGGCAGACCGATCTCGTCGGCGGCCTGTCTCGCCACGGCGAGCTCTTCGATCGGGTGGTCGGTGCCCGGAACCGGTCCGATGCCGATGGCGGACATCGTGCGGCGCGCCTGGAGCTTGTCTCCGAGCGTCGCGATCTGCTGCGCCGTCGGGCCGAGAAACGTCATGCCGGCGTTCTCGACGGCGCGGGCGAAGTCCTCGCGCTCCGACAGGAATCCGTAGCCGGGATGGACCGCGTCGGCGTCGACGTGACGCGCGGCGTCGAGGACCTTGTCGATGTCGAGGTAGCTCTCGACTGCAGACCGTCCACCGATCTCGACGACGCCGTCCGCGAGCCGGCCCGGGAGGCTGTCGACATCCACCTCGGAGACGATCGCGTACGACTCGATTCCGAGGTCGCGAAGGGTGCGGATCACGCGAGCCGCAATCTCGCCGCGGTTTGCGACCAGCACGCGTCGTATCTTTTTCACGGCGGTCATAGAGGCAGGTTCCCGTGCTTCTTCGGCGGCAAGGATTGGCGCTTCTCCGCCAGCATCTCGAGGGCGCGAATCAGACGCGGGCGCGTGGCGTGCGGCTCGATGACATCATCGACGTATCCCCGCTCTGCCGCGATGAGCGGGTTGGCGAACTTCTCCCGGTACTCCTCGATGAGCCGCTCTTCCTCGTCCCCGGGGTCGTTCGCCGCGGCGATTTCCTTGCGGAAGATGATCTCGACGGCTCCGCGCGCTCCCATGACGGCGATCTCCGCCGTGGGCCACGCGAGGTTGATGTCGGCGCGGACGTGCTTCGAGCCCATGACGTCGTACGCGCCGCCGTAGGCCTTGCGCGTGATCACCGTCAGCTTCGGTACTGTCGCCTCGCAGTACGCGAAGAGCAGCTTTGCGCCGTGGCGGATCACACCGTGGTGCTCCTGGTCGGTGCCGGGGAGGAAGCCGGGGACGTCGACGAAGGTGATGATGGGAATGTTGAACGAGTCGCAGAAGCGGATGAAACGCGCCGCCTTGACGCTCGCATCGATGTCCAGCGTTCCGGCGAGCATCGCCGGCTGATTCGCGACCACGCCGACGGGGCGACCGCCGAGTCTCGCGAAGCTGACCACGATGTTGGGCGCGAATCGCTCGTGGACCTCGAGCAGTCGGCCGTCGTCGACGATCCGCGAGATCAGCTCGTGGACGTCGTAGGGTCGTTCGGGGTCGTCGGGGATGATCTCGTCGAGCTCCGCATCCTCGCGATCCGGGTCGTCGAGTACGACGTCCCCGGACTCGACGATCCGGGGTGGGTCCTCCGAGCTGTTGCCCGGGAGGTAGGTCAGCAGCTCGCGGATCGATTCGATGCAGGCAACGTCGTCGGCGTCGACGAAGTGCGCCACGCCACTCTTCGTGGCGTGCGCGTGCGCGCCCCCGAGCTCCTCGTGTGTCACTTCCTCGTGGGTGACCGTCTTCGTCACGTCGGGCCCCGTCACGTACATGAAGCTCGTGCCGTCGACCATGAAGATGAAGTCGGTGATCGCGGGGGAGTAGACCGCGCCGCCAGCGCAGGGACCGAGGACGGCGGAGATCTGCGGCACGACGCCGGAAGCGAGCGTGTTGCGGTAGAAGATCTCCGCGTAGCCACCGAGGCTGTCGACTCCCTCCTGGATGCGTGCGCCGCCGGAGTCGTTGAGGCCGATGATCGGCGCGCCGACACGCATCGCGAGGTCCATCACCTTGGTGATCTTGCCGGCGTTGGCTTGCGACAGGCTGCCGCCGAGAACCGTGAAGTCCTGGCTGAAGACGAAGATCTCGCGTCCGTGGACCCGGCCGTGCCCGGTGACGACGCCGTCACCCGGTACGCTCTGCTGCTGCATGCCGAAGTCGTGCGTCCGATGGGTCACGAGCATGTCGAGCTCGACGAAGCTGCCCTCGTCGAGAAGCAGCGACAGTCGCTCGCGTGCGGTGAGCTTGCCCTTGGCGTGCTGGGCGTCAATGCGCTTCGCTCCGCCGCCGGACAGGGCGCGCGTGCGAAGCTCCTCGAGCCGCTCGCGGTTCATGTCGGTCGTCTCGTTCTCGGGGCTCACGGCTGGCGGCTCCTTCTTTCTCTACGTGGGTCCCGTGTGGTCCGGATTCTCGTTGTCTCCGTCCTCGTCGTCCCGCTCTGCGCCGGCTCCGTCGTTTGTCCGGGTGAGCTCGAAGAGGACGCCGCCGGAGCCCTTGGGGTGGACGAAGGCGACCTCGGCCCTGTCGGTCTCCTCGCGCGGTCTGGCGCCGGGCACCCGGAACCCGGCGGTCCGCAGCTGTGTGATCGCGTCGCCGACCGATGTTCCGTCGACGCGCAGCGCGATGAGGTGAATCCCGGGTCGCCGGCGGTCGAGGAGTCGACGGTTGTCGCCTTGCCGGCCGATCGGCTCGATGCGACAGTCACCGACGGGGAAGAACGACAGGCGTACGCGTTCCAGCGGAATCCTCTCGACGGGAGCGGGATACTCTCGATGGGAGACGGCTCGACACCGAGCGGCCAGGTGCGAAGCTCGCGAGCCTGCGCCAGATCGGTGACCGCGACGACGATATGGTCGACGGCGATCCGCTCCTCGTTTGCGCTCAATCGTCGACGTGCTCCGTCGCGGGAACGTGGCTCTCGAGGAACTCGATGATCTCGCTCGTCGAGGCCCCCGGCGTGAACAGCTTGCGGTATCCGGCGTCGAGAAGCGGCGGCTGGTCTTCCGCGGGGATCATCCCTCCTCCGAACAGCACGACAACGTCGAGGTCGACGCCGGAATTGCGCAGCGAGTCCGCGATCGCCGGGAAGAGAGTCGGGTGTGCGCCGGAGAGGTTCGAGACGCCGACGGCATCGACGTCCTCCTCGATGGCAGCGCGAGCGATTCCCAGCGGGGTCGCGCGGATACCGGAGTAGATCACCTCCATACCGGCGTCTCGCAGAGCGCGCAAGATGACCTTGACGCCTCGGTCGTGACCGTCGAGCCCCGGCTTGGCCAGTAAAACCCGGATGGGATGGGATCGCTTTGCGCCGGTCATTCCCGGTACTCTCCGTACACGTCAGCGAGGACCGTGCTCATCTCGCCGAGCGTCACGCCGCCTTCGGCACATTCGACGAGAGCATCGACGACATTGGTGTCGCTCGCGGCGTGTTCACGGAGCGTCTCGAGCAGACGGTCGATCGCCGATCGGCTCCGGCTCGCCTTGCGATCTCCAAGCGCCACGATGCGCTCGTTTTCGACGGCTGGATCGACCTTTTGCGCCTGTGGAGGAGGCCCGGAGTCGGGCTCGCCGAAGCGGTTGACCGCGACGATGGGGGTCTCGCCGCTCTCGATGCGTTGCTGATGAGCGTACGCTTCGTTCTCGATGATGGATTGCTGGAAGCTCTTCTCCACCGCGGCGACGGCACCGCCCATGGCGTCGATCTCCGTGATGAGATCCCGAGCGCGGAGCTCGAGTTCGTCGGTGAGCGTCTCGATCAGGGGACAGCCTCCGAGTGGATCGGCGACGTCGGCGACGCCGGACTCGTGCGCGAGGATCTGCTGCGTGCGCAGGGCGGTGCGCGCGGACTGGCGGGTCGGCAGGCCGAGCGCCTCGTCCATGCCGTTCGTGTGCAGCGACTGCGTGCCCCCGAGAACTGCTGCGAGCGCCTGTACTGTGACGCGGACGACGTTGTTCTCCGGCTCACGGGATGTCAGCGTCGATCCAGCGGTTTGCGTGTGGAACCTCATGCGTGCACACGCCGCATCGTCGAGCCCGAAGCGTTCCTTGACGATACTCGCCCAGAGTCGACGGGCGGCGCGGAACTTCGCGACCTCCTCGAAGAGGTGGTTGTGGGCGTTCCAGAAGAACGACACACGCCGGCCGAGGTAGGAGAGATCGACCCCCGAGCGCCGCGCCTCCTCGAAGTACGCGATGGCGTTGGCGATTGTCAAGCCGAGCTCCTGCACCGCGTTGGCGCCGGCCTCTCGCATGTGGTAGCCGCTGATGCTGATCGGGTTCCAGCGAGGAAGGTGCTCGGAGGTGAATCGGAACACGTCCGTGACGAGACGCAGCGAGGGTCGTGCCGCGAAGCGGTAGGTTCGCCGTGTGATGAACTCCTTGAGGATGTCGTTCTGCAGCGTGCCGCGTAGCGAGGCAGGGTCGATGCCGCGGCGTTTCGCCAGAGCGACGTGAAACGCGAGCAGGATCGCCGCTGTCGCGTTTATCGTCATCGAGACGCTCACCTCGTCGAGCGGGATGCCGTCGAGCAGCTCGTCGAGGTCGTCGAGGCAGGAGATCGGAACGCCGACCTTGCCGACCTCGCCCAGCGCGATCGGGTCATCCGAGTCGTAGCCGATCTGCGTCGGCAAGTCGAATGCGACGCTGAGTCCGGTCTGCCCCTGGTCGAGCAGGTAGCGATAGCGTTGGTTCGTCTCGGCGGTGCTGGAGTATCCGGCGTACTGTCGAACGGTCCAGAGACGGTCGCGGTACATCCCGGGGTGGATGCCACGGGTGAACGGGAACTGGCCCGGACGCTCCGGGGTGCCGTAGCTCTCGTAGAGAGGCTCGAGCGGAACGCCGGAAGCTGTCGTGCGTTCGCGTCTCTTCTCCGTTGCCGAGTTCTCAATGCTCATAGTGGACATCTCCTGCGACGATGGAGTGAACCACTCCATCCAGCGACTCGACCAGAAGCTCACCGCCGGCGCCGAGACCGGTGACGGTCCCCTCCATCGTCGGCCGTCCGGGGCGATCGACCTTCACCCGTCGTCCGCAGTGTGCCATCTCGTCCCCGATGAGCTCGGGGAGGATCCCGCCGTCCTGAAAGTTCCTGTAAGGAGGAGCCAGCGCCTCGAGGACGTTCTCGGCGATCGCCCGGGGGGAGCGTGTCGTCGGGGGCCCGGCCTCGGTCATGCAGATGACACGCTCGCGCAGCTCCGGCGGCATCGTCCGGAGCACATCGTCGGAGGTCAGGTTGATGTTCAGGCCGACGCCGAGCGCGACCCACGCACGGGACCCGCTTCCGCGGACCTCCGTGAGGATGCCGCCGAGCTTGCGCGAACCTACGTAGAGGTCGTTGGGCCAGAAGAGCTCGACGCCGCGCACGCCGAGCCCGACGAGCGCCCGGCGCACCGCGACCCCGCTCAGCAGCGAGAGTCCGCTCCAGGTCGAGCGTGGGCAGTCGGGCCGCAGGAGGGTCGACATCCACAGGCCGGCTCCGGCGGGGCTCCACCAGTCGTGGTCGCCCCGGCCCCGGCCGCGTGTCTGCTCGAGGGCCACGTGCGTCGTGCCTTCGGGCGCGTCGGTGTCGCCGGCTTCGAGGATGCTGTCGTTGGTCGATGTGACTCGATCGAAGAACTGGATTGCGAAGGGGGAGGCGAGTCGTCCCATTCGGGCATTGTACGAGGGGGGGAGTTCGTCGTCCGAGAAAGAACCCCCGGATGGAGGCGTGCCGGCTCCGGCAGTCTCCGCTCCCGCTGCCGAGCGTACAGATCCC
>CAYMLL010000133.1:0-6110 GCA_964390645.1 uncultured Planctomycetia bacterium
GCTTCCGGTCTGAAAGGCATTCTGATAGAGATGGAAGTAGACGACGTCGAGCGTCGGATGGAAAGCCAGGTGGCGCGGTTCCAGTCCCGCCGTGGGTCGCACGAGCTCCGGCTCGTTGGCGGACAGCTTGCCCGTCTCGTCGTCCAGGCGGAACTGGTAGACCGCGTTGGGGCAGGTGTGGGGGACGAGGACGAAGCGGTTCCCCACGTCCGGGAGGATCGCGTGAGCGCAGCGCGTCGTGGGCAAGCTGCTGACCGTCTCGCCAACGCCGCCGTCCTCGCGGATCGCGTGAGAAGAGACCACGCCGCCGCTGTAGGAGGCCGCGAGGAGCCAGCGACCGCTGCGGTCGGTCGACACGTACGCGGCGTTCGAGCCGATCGGCTGCGTCGCGATGTGCGTCAGCGCTCCGGTCGCCCCGTCGCGTCGAAAGGCGGCCACGCTCTTCGCTGACCGCACCGAGACGTAGAGCGTCTCGCCGTCGGGGCTCAGGCACTGCGCGCCGGGCGAGCCGTCGAGCTCGAGCCGTCGGCGCTCCGCGAGCTTGCCGGTGTCGAGGTCGAGGTCGTGGATGATGAGCGTGTTCGCCTTCGAGGCGGACACGTAGACGACGGCGCGCTCGGCGGCGGTGCTCGTCAACGTCGCGGTCGTGGTCACGACCAGCAGCAGGAGAAAGGACGGCGAGAAGGACGTCGGTGGAGCGCTCAGGAGCGCGGCAGCTCGTGACGGAGGGGGGGGGCGGGGTCCCGCGGGCGAGCGCGTCCGGGGCTCGTGAGGCACGTCCCGACGACTCTATCCGCTTCCGGTGGTCGGAGAAACCCGCTCTCTGGGAGGTCGACGGACGTCAGAGCGGGACGACGGCGCGATTGCAAAGACGCTTCGCGCGCGGGACAATGAGCGCTGGCGCGTCTCGCCGCCCTGAACCTGACGCGAGAGCATGTAGACGATGAGCACCACCGTTCGACGGCGTCAGTTCCTGAGGTCGAGTGTCGCCGCGGCCGCCGGCCTCGCCGCGCCACGGCCGTGCTGGGCCATCCTGCGCGACTCTCCGAGCGAGCGGGTCAACGTCGCGTCGATCGGCGCGGCCGGCAAGGGTGCCAGCGACTCGGAGCAGGTGGCGAAGGTCGCGAGCGTCGTGGCGCTCTGCGATATCGACGACCGGCGGCTCGGACCGCGCAGGGGGGTGTTTCCGAAGGCGCGCGCGTTCAATGACTATCGCAAGCTGCTCGACGAGATGCACAAGGAGATCGACGCCGTCATCGTCAGCACGGCCGATCACTCGCACGCTCCCGCCAGCCTCAGCGCGATGCGTCTGGGCAAGCATGTCTACTGCGAGAAGCCCCTGACCCACTCCGTCGGCGAGGCCCGTCGGATGCGCGAGATGGCCCGCAAGCAGGGGGTCGTCACGAAGATGGGGAACCAGGGCACGGCGGCCGCCGGCTTCCGCCGCGGCGTCGAGATCATCCGCTCCGGCGCGGTCGGGGGGATTCGCGAGGTCCACGTCTGGACGAACCGTCCCTTTCGCGACTGGAAGAACGGCGTGATGTACTGGAAGCAGGCCCCCGACCTCGTCGTGCGGCCGAAGTCCGGCGATCCCGCGCCGTCCCACGTCCACTGGGACCTCTTCCTCGGTACCGCGCCGGCGCGTCCCTGGAACCCCGTTTACCACCCTCACGACTGGCGGGGCTGGTGGGACTTCGGCACCGGTGCGCTCGGCGACATGGGCTGCCACACGGCGAACCTGCCGTTCATGGGGCTCGAGCTCGGCCTGCCGACGCGCGTCAGCGCGAGGAGCGGCCCCGTCAACCTCGAGACCTACCCGGCGTGGGCGACGATCACCTACGAGTTTCCCGCTCGAGGGAAGCTGCCGCCGGTGAGGTTCACCTGGTACGAGGGCGCGTCGAAGGGTGTGCGCAACTTGCCGCCCGCGAAGCTCTTCCACGGCATGACGCCCTCCAGCAGCGGCTGCCTGCTGGTCGGAGAGAAGGGCTCGATCTTCTCGTCGAACGACTACGGGGCCGAGCAGACGCTGCTTCCGCAGAGGGACTTCGAAGGCTACCGGCCGCCGACGCCGACGCTGCCGCGCCTCGGCGGCGGACACGCCGACTCGAGCCAGAAGCGGGAGTGGGTCGAGGCGATTCGCGGCGGGCCGAAGCCGCGGAGCAACTTCGACTACTCGTCGGTATTGACCGAGGCGATGCTGCTCGGCAACGTCGCCGTGCGCTTCGGCAAGCCGATCGAGTACGACGCCGCGCAGGGGCGCGTGACGAACCTCCGTGAGGCCGACGAGTTCATCCACAAGAAGTACCGGGACACGTGGAATATCTGAGACCTGCCAGGCGCGCTCCCAGCCGTGTTTCGACCCGCGCGATCGGGAGCGCCTTCGTCTGGGGAGCACTGTCGCTTCTCGTATCGACGTCGCCGGCTCCGGCCGACTGCAACCGCAACGGTACGAGCGACGTGGAAGACGTGCGCAGCGGCCGCAGCGCCGACTGCAACGAGGATGGGGTCCCCGACGAGTGCGAGGTCTTTCCTCTTCAGCTCGGAGCGGACTTCACGATGTTCGACACGCCGGCGACGAAGGGGCTGGCGGTGGGGGATTTCGACGGCGACGGACGGAGCGACCTCGCCTCCGGGCTCTGGGACGCGACCAACCGGTTCCGGCTCGGTGTCTACCTCCATCGCGGTGGCCGCGACTTCGCCGAGGTCTTTCTGACGATCTCCCGCCGCCTCGACGGGCTAGAAGCGGGAGATATCGACGGTGATGGCGACGTCGACCTGGTGGGGGTCAGCACGAACTTCCTGCACCGTTTCACGAATGCCGGTGACGGGAACTTCTCGGAGGAGGAGATGGTGGCGGTGGAGGGGACGCCGACCGACATCGTCCTGGGGGATCTCGACGGTGACGTCGACGTCGACGTCGCGTACACCGATCGCGATCTCGACGCCATCGTCACGATGCGCAACAACGGCGCGGGAGACTACGACGGACCGGCGCTGTTCAGCGTCGGCGACTCTCCGCGCTCGATCGTCGCCGCGGATGCGGACGAGGACGGCGACCTCGACCTCATCGCCGTCAGCTCGTCGTCGAACGAGCTCGACATCCGCCTCAACGACGGTCGTGGCGGCTTCGCTCGCAGCTCCACCGTGATTCTGGAGGCGCCGCCCTATCAGGTCGCGGTGCTCGATTTCGACGGTGATGACACGCGAGATATCGTCACGGCAGGGGACGGTGGGGTCGTCGTCGTCGGTCTCGAGGGGACGCAGCTTTCCGAGCAGTTCTCGATCTCGCTCGGAGATTCGTTTCGTGTGCCGGGGGCGATGGTCGCCGTTGATGCGAACGATGACCGCTCCGCCGACGTCGTGGTCGCGTATCCCGGCGGCGAGGGTGTGGTCACGCTGCTCGGCGGATTCGACGTGGAGCCCGCGTACATCTCCCACCCCGTGTCGACCGACGTCTTCCGCTCCCTGGTGGCAGAGGACTTCGACGGCAACGGCGTCGCGGATCTGGTCGGAGGCACGGTGGCGAATCTGCAGATTCTCTGGGGTGGCGAGCCGCGACCGCGACCCGCGTTCGAGCAGAGTGTCCACAGGCACCCGGCCGAGCCTCACTGGGCCTCGGTCGATGATTTCAACGATGACGGCGTGCCGGACCTCGTCGTCTCGGACGGCGGTGTCAGCACCGTGACGATGCAGATCAACGACGGCTCGGGTCGGCTCGATCCATCGATGCTGTCGCGCGAGTCCGGCTACGTGAACGCGGTGACCTCGGCGGACTTCGACCAGGACGGGACGGTTGATGCCGCGATCACCAGCTGGCGTGGCTCCCGTGTCATCGTACTTCTGCGCCAGGAGGGGGGCCTCGTTCGTCGTTTCTACCAGACAGGGAGCTCGCCATTTTTCATCATCGACGCTGACCTGAACGACGACAACTACCCGGACCTGATCACCGGCAATCCCGGAAGCAACAGCGTCTCGGTGCTGCTGAATGCCGGCGACGGGACCTTCCTCCGGCAGCAGCTGATCCCCGTCGGACCCTCGCCGCAGACCGTCGTGTCCGGCGACCTCGACGGCGACCAGGACATCGACCTCGCTGTCGGCAACCTCGGCAACTCGATCTCGATCCTGACGAACGATGGTGAGGGCGGCTTCGAGGAGTCGAATCGCATCGCCGTGCCGCGCATGCTGACGATCGGCACCGGCGATTTCGACAACGACGGGGATCTCGACTTCGCGGTCCCACACGAGTCGAATCGAGTCCTGCTCTTCGAGAATCGACTCGGCGAGTTCACGGAGCGAGGCCACGTCGCCCTGGACCGCACGCCGTCCTGGGTGATCTCCACGGATCTGAATCAGGACGGGATCCTCGATCTGGTGACGTCGAACACTCTGCGTGGTCCGACCTTTCCGCCGAACCGTACGCCGTCGCCCTTGCCCGGCAGCGTGACGATGATTCTGGGCACGGGATCGTTCCTCTTCGAGCTGGCGGGGAGCATCGCGGTCGGAAGGGACCCGCGTGCCCTGGTCGCAGCGGACATGGATCAGGACGGCCTGCCGGATGTCGTCGTCATCAATCACGATGACGAGACGATCAGCGTTCTCCTGAACCGGGCTCGTCGCACATCGGAGATGGGCTACCTGGGGAGGCTCTGCACGGAGCTCGACTTCTTCGAGCTCTCGGTGCCGGCGCGCGGCGGCTCGCGTCGTCGTGTCCTCAAGTACGTGGTTCCCGAGGATCCGGCAGACGGATCGCTGCTGCCGCCGGTCTTTCAGAACGTTCGTGTTCATCCGCTCCACCGGGAGTTTCTCGCTGCGACCTTTCCTGAACGCTTCCCGGATCTGACGAGAGAGGTCTACGACGCTCTGGTTCACCGCCGGGCCACCCGGGAGTACTTTGTCGGCAACCTCTTCCACCTGAGATTCGAGGGCCGCTCACTCTACGGATTCAGCGTCATCACCGGCAGCTACGACGACCGCGACGAGCTGCCGAGGATGGAGGAGGTCAGCGGCGTCCAGCGGGCGCTGAGCCAGGTCTTCGATCTGCGCGACCTCGTCTACTTCCCGCAAACGAGAGCTGAGCGCGAGTCGGCCGCGCTATGGGCCGACGCCCCGTTCGATGTCTTTCTGGAGGAGCCCGACCCCGACTTCACGTACGAGGCCTACACGCGGGGTGTCGCCTTCGGCCGCGTTCGTATGCTCGACCCCGAGGACTTCGTCACCGCCAACGAGGAGGGCCGCTTCGGCTTCCAGGATCTCCTCGTGCTCGAGGAGACGCCGCGCGACATCGAGGGTGTCGTCGCCGGGGTCCTGACCGCCACCGAGCAGACGATAGCCAGCCATGTCGCCGTGCGCACCGCGCGCCGCGGAACGCCGAACGCCTACGCCGCCGACGCGGTCGCCATCCTCCGTGATCGCGACGGCGAGCTCGTGCGGCTCGAGGTGCGCGAGAGCGGCTGGACCTGGCGTCGAGCGGCGATTGCGGAGGCGAGTGCCTGGTGGGAGCAGAGCCGTCGCGAGCTGTCGCGGGACCCGGAGATCGATGAGGAGTTTCGCGACCTTCCCGCGCTCGACGAGATCGATCTCGACGCTGAGGTGACGGCCGAGTCCCGTGTAGGTGGCAAGGCTGCCAACTTCGCGCGACTGCAGCGTGTCTTCGTCGACTCCTGGATCGAGTATCGCCAGCCCGGCTTCGCGATCCCGCTGGCGCACTATCTCGACTTCCTGCGCGCGAACCGCACGCTGTCGTTCATCGACCCGTTGAGGGTCGTCACCTACCAGGAGTATCTCGACGAGCTGCTGGCGTCCGAGGAGTTCCACACCGACTCGGGACTCCGCTTCCGGGCGCTCGAGCGGCTGCGCGAGGCGATGATCGGTGGCGGAGAGGTCGATCCGGGTCTCGTCACCCGGGTCGCCGCGCGTGTCGAGGAGGTCTTCGGGACGACGATGGAGAACGTGCGCTTTCGATCATCCTCCAACGTCGAGGATGCGCTCGAGTTCAACGGCGCCGGACTCTACGACTCGTACTCGGCGTGTGCGGCGGACGATCTCGACGAGGGAGACGACGGCCCGTCCGCGGGGGGCGCCGCCGCGGGCTCGGGGCCCGGCCTGGCCCC
>CAYMLL010000133.1:6120-13879 GCA_964390645.1 uncultured Planctomycetia bacterium
GGGGGGGGGGGGGGGGTTATTTGCTGGCGGTGGTCCCCGCCGCCCGGTCGGGGTGGCCCGGGCCCCAGGACTCGGAGCGCGGCATCGCCCGTGCGCTCCGGCGGGTGTGGGCGAGCCTCTGGAACTACCGGGCCTACGAGGAGCGGGCCTTCTACGGCATCTCGCAGGATCTCTCGGCGATGGGTGTTCTCGTCTCCACCGCGTTCTCCGGTGAGATTGCCAACGGCGTCGTGTTCAGCGCCGATCCGGCTGACCCCTTCGACCGCCGCTACCTGGTGAGCGCCCAGGTCGGCGAGCACAGCGTGGTCAGCCCGGAGCCCGGTACGCTCGTCGAGAAGACTCTGCTCGAGGTGATCGACGGGGAGGTGCGCGACACCGTGCGCGCGGTGTCCTCGTCGATGGTGCCCGAGGGTGTCGTCGTGCTCTCGGACGAGCAGCTCGCGGAGGTCGCCGCGGTGCTGGCGGAGATCGAGCGCGGGTTCGAGATCGACCCGGGCGAGTACGATCGCGGGCGTATTCTGCTCGACGTCGAGTTCAAGATCGACGCCGACGGGGACCTCGTCATCAAGCAGGCCCGTCCGTTTCTCACCAACGAGCCCGACGGGCCGGCTCCGGTCTTCACGCTGGAGATTCCCGCCGGGGCACTGGCGTGCGGCACCTTCCGGGAGTTCCGGACGCCGGCCGACACGCTGAGATTGAAGAGCGTTCTCGCGTTCGCGCCGGGCACGAAGACGCTTCCGACGAATCGCTCCTACTTCACCGGCGACGGGCTCATCGACGAGATCCGGCTCGGCGTCGATCGCGAGGCCCTGACCCCGGCGGGGAGCGGTGTCTACCGTGTGACTCGCGACCCGGTGGACGACGATGCGTTCACGTTCAGCTTCGAGCAGGACTTCGAGCTCGCGTCCGGGGAGCGTTTCCCCGTGCGGCTGGATGGGCTCTCGTTGCGGGGGGCCGACGTCGGCCCGCAGGCCCGGACCTTCGATGCGGACTCGCTCGAGGGCTTCGTCACGCTACAGGGCGATCTCGACGGAAGCGTCGTCAACTACGGCTCCTGCGTCCACGATCGCCTGCGTCTCTGGGAGATCGAGGTCGTGCTGGCCGGTGGCTCCACGATCCGTCTTCTCGAGCGGCACGAGCCCCCGGAGGATCTGACGGTGACGAATCCCGCTCGCCTGATTCGCGCCGAGCTCGACCTCGCCGGGGCGTCGCGAGAGGTCGACGACTACTGGCATCTCGTCTACACGGCGGCGCGGCACAACGTCGATGTCGAGTACTGGATCGTGCTGGATCCGCCTCTGGCGCTGGAGCGGATCGAGCGTCCCGTCCACGTCGTCGAGGTCGTCGCCGCGCAGGCGTTTCCCCGCGTCTTTCCCGCCGTCCGCTACCTTGACGAGGACTTCGAGGTGATCACGTCCCCGACCGTACGCTCCTTCGAGCGTCGGGAGGCGCTCGATCCGGACGGACCGCAGTTCGTCCGCGGTGATGTCGTCGTCGATGGCGAGATGAATCTCACCGACGCGGTCAACCTGCTCCAGCACCTCTTCGCCGGGGGGCCGCCGCCTCCGTGTCCGAAGTCCGCCGACGCGAACGACGATGGCACCGTGAACCTCAGCGATGCGGTCGGCGTGCTCGACCACCTCTTTCGCGGCGTCGCGTCGCTGCCGCCGCCGTTCGGAGCATGCGGCGAGGATCCGACGCCCGACGCTCTCGCGTGCGACAGCTTCGCGGCCTGCGCGGGAGGCTGAACAGAGACTCGAGGTCAGGCCAGGCTCCAGGGCGCGCGCATCGTGCGTGACATCTTGCCGTTGGCTTCCTCGTCGTCCGGGAAACGCTCTGCCTTCGGATCCCATCGCAGCGGCCGGTCGAGTTCGAGAGCGATGTTGCCGAGATGGCAGACCGTCGAGACGCGGTGGCCGATGTCGACGGGGAAGTACGGGTCCTTGCGTGTCTTGACGCAGTCGAGGAAGTTGCGGTGCTCGCCGGCGGGGTTCGTGAAGAGGCGGGTCTCGTCCGGGCCGATCTTCGACGTCAGGATCTTCGGGTCGCTCGCCCTCAGAGCGGCGCGCCAGCTGGGGCTCTCGATCCAGCCGTCGCTTCCTTCGAAGCGGATGCCGGTGCCGCCATGGTCGAGGATCATCTTCACGCCGTTCGCGTAGGTGTAATCGACGTGGTACTCCTTCGGAGTGTCGTAGAGTCCGCCGGTCCAGAAGGTCCCCTTGCCTTCGATCTTCACGGGGCCGCTGCGCTCGGTGTCGTTCGCCCACTGCGCGGTGTCGAAGAGGTGGGTGCCCCAGTCGCAGATGATGCCCCCGGAGTAGTCCGAGACCCAGCGGAAGTGGAAGTGGACGCGGTCCTTCGTGTACTCGGCGAAGGGAGCGGGTCCGAGCCACATGTCCCAGTCGAGGTGCTTGGGCACCGGCTGCGGGGTCGGGTCGCCGGGCTTGCCGGGCTGCTGTGGCAGCTGCACGCGAATCGTCTTCAGCTCGCCGATGCGACCGTTGCGCACGAGCTCCGCCATGCGGTGGTAGAGCGGGATCGACCGATCCTCGGTGCTCGTCTGGAAGACCTTCTTGTGCTCGCGGACGGTCTTCACGAGGATCTTGCCCTCCTCGATGGTCAGCGTCGGCTTCTCGCACTGGACATCCTTGCCGGCCTTGAGGGCGAGCACGCTCATCAACACGTGCCAGTGGTCGGGCGTCGAGATCATCACCGCGTCGATGTCCTTGCGGTCGAGAACCTGACGGAAGTCCTTGTAGGTGGCGCAGCTCCTGTCCCCGTAGCGGCGGTTGGTCAGCTCCTCGCCGCGCTTGAGGTTCTTTGCGTCGACGTCACAGACCGCTACCACGCGGGCGTCCTTCTGCTGCAGGAAGTGGTGCAGGTTGCGGTGGGTGCCGTGACCGCCGACGCCGATGCAGCCGACAGTGATGCGCTCGCTGGGTGCGGTCTCGCCGTCCTTGCCGAGGATCGATGCCGGAACGAAGAGGGGAGCCGTCGCCAGGGCGCCGGACGTCCGGCGGAGAAACTCGCGTCGGTGCGTGCGCATGGAGCTCATGTCTGGATCCTCGAGAGGGTCGACTTGGGGAGCGCGGACGACCGGGACACGCTATCGCGAAATCCGCATCGACTCCAGCGTTGGTTTGCGTTTCCGGTGTCCGTACCCGTCCGTCGTTCCCGTGTTCCTCCTCACCGCGGCTCGTGGTGTCTCGTGCCCGCACCGGTTATGGTGATCCTCTGCGGGTCTTCAACCGCGTCCATTCAGGAGCCCTGTCATGCACACTTCTCGCCTCCTCCACTGCGTCGCTCTCCTCGTCTTGCTGACGCCGGCTCTCCTCGGCGAAGTCGTGCTCCCCAGCGTCTTCGGCAGCCACATGGTCCTTCAGCGCGGCAAGCCGCTGACGGTCTGGGGAACCGCGGATGCCGGTGAGAAGGTTTCCGTCGAGATCGCGGGCCGGCGTGTGAAAGCTCTCGCCGACGCGCGCGGCGAGTGGTCCGTGACCTTGCCGGAGATGGTTGCCGGAGGTCCGCACACGCTGACGGTGGCCGGCGAGAACAGAATCGAGCTCGAGGACGTCTTCGTCGGCGAGGTGTGGATCGGTTCCGGTCAGTCGAACATGCAGTGGAGCGTCGCGGCGTCGAAGGATGCGGCGAAGGAGCGCGCCGCGGCGAATCACCCCCGGGTCCGGCTCTTCCTGGTGCCGAACGTCCTCAGCGGGCTGCCCAATCGCGACGTCAAGGCCCGGTGGACGGAGTGCGGCCCGGGGACGATCTCGCCGTTCTCGGCGGTGCTCTACTTCTTCGGCCGTCATCTCCACCGAGAGCTCGACGTTCCCGTCGGACTGATAGCGTCAGCGTGGGGCGGCTCACGTATCGAGCCGTGGACTCCACCCCCCGGGTTCGCGGGCGTCGAGGAGCTGGAGAGCATCCGCGACGACGTGCGCACCAGGCAGCTCGAGTACCTCGACGCCGTCGGGACGCGAATCCGAGCGTTGCCGACTCCTCGCGCCGACCTTGCGGCGTGGTTGCCGCTCGCGAAGGCTGCGGCGGCGAGGGACCAGGTCCTTCCCGCCGCCCCGGCGTTCGGCTGGCCGCCGCACCCGCTCGCCGGCTGGCCGACCGCGACGAGCATGTTCAACGCGATGATTCACCCGCTCGTGCCGTTCGCGGTTCGCGGGGCGATCTGGTACCAGGGGGAGTCGAACCTCGGCGAGGGAATGCTCTACGCGCACAAGACGCGCGCGCTCGTGGAGGGCTGGCGGAAGGTCTGGGGCGACGACGCGCTGTCGTTCTACTGGGCACAGCTCGCTCCGTTCAACTACGGAGGCGACGGGCGTCGTCTGCCGCAGATCTGGGAGGCGCAGCAGGCCGCAACGTCGATCCCGCGCACTGGCATGGCGGTGATCACGGATATCGGCAACCTCGGCGATATTCACCCTCGCAACAAGCAGGAGGTCGGACGGCGTCTGGCGCTGATCGCGCTCGCAAAGGACTACGGGCGAGACATCGTTCATAGCGGCCCGATCTACCGGTCGATGAGGATCGAGGGGCGCCGGGTGCGTGTGAGCTTCGACCACACCGGCTCGGGGCTCTCGTCCCGGGACGGTGAGCCGTTGAGCCGTTTCGAGATCGCGGGCGGTGGCGAGTTCGTGCCGGGGCAGGCGGTGATCGACGGGGACACCGTCGTCGTCTGGAGCGATCGGGTCGCGGCGCCGACCGCGGTTCGATTTGCGTGGGACCAGCTTTCGGAGCCGAACCTGCAGAACCACGAGGGGCTCCAGGCCTGTCCATTTCGCACCTACAGCACGCCGCCGTCGATCTCCGGCAAGCGGCTCTTCGTCAGCGGCTCCAGGGTGGAGATCGCCTGCGTCGAGTCGGACGGGGAGATCCGCTACACGATCGACGGCACGGAGCCGACGGCGTCGTCGCCGAGGTACGGTGGGCCGATTCCGGTGACGGGGACCGCGACTGTCCGCGCGCGCTTCTTTCGCCGCGGCGGCATCCTCAGCACGGTGACGCAGGCCACCTTCACGAAGGTCGAGCCGCGTCGGCACGCCGGCAAGACGCTGGTGCCAGGTCTGCGCTACGAGTACTACGAGGGCCAGTGGGGAAAGCTGCCGGACTTCGATGGCATCGAGGCGGTGAAGCGCGGATCGGTCGACGAGATCACCTTGTCCCCCCGGCGCCGTGACGATCACTTCGGTCTTCGGTTCACGGGCTATGTCGAGATCGAGAAGGCGGGTCGCTACACGTTCCAGTGCGAGAGCGACGACGGCAGCAGGATCCGTGTCGACGGCAAGGCTATCGTCAACGTCGACGGCGTGCATCCGGTCGTCTCGAAGCAGCAGACGATCGATCTCGAGACCGGACTGCACGAGGTCGTCGTCGACTACTTCGAGCTCGCCGGAGGCGAGTGGCTGCGCGCCCGGTACTCTCGAGAGGGAGGAACGCTGGAGGCGATTCCGTTCTGGTGTGAGGAGTAGGGTCGCGGGAGTGGAGCGAGCGGCCGCATCACGACGGCGTCCACGGAAGATAACAAGAGGCGCAGGGTTCGGAGATCGGGCCGGGCACCGCTCGACGGGAGGCACCGGGCGGAGGACATCCGCCGTTCCCTTTCTTGATCTTCGTCGACGGCCGTCGAACAATGGGAACTCATGAGCTACCGTGCCCACCTTGTCATCGTTCTTGGTCTGGTCGGCGTCCCCGCGGCGGCGCTCGCTGATGTGGAGTCCGTCCTTCCGGTGCTCGAGCGGTACTGCGTTCGCTGTCACAAGGGCGCCAAGCCGAAGGGCAAGGTCTCTCTCGACAAGCTGAAGACGAAGCAGCTCTTCCTCGACGACCTCGGCACGACGCGCAAGATTCTCGAGGTCCTCGAGTCAGGGGACATGCCGCCCGAGAAGGAGAAGCAGCCACCCGCCGCGTCGCGGACGACGGTTGCCCGGGAGCTCCGCGTCTGGGTGGAGGAGCACCTCGCGGCGTCGGTGAGCCTGCCGCCGATCGTCATGCGGCGGCTCAACCGCTACGAGTACAGCAACGCGGTTCGCGACCTGCTCTCCCTGAAGGGAGACCTGTACCCTCTGCCGGAAAAGTGCATCCGCTCGGATCGTCCCTACTTCGACCCGGCCTCGGGTCGCTTTCCCGACGTGGTGCGGGTCGGCAATCGTCCACTCGGCAAGTTCCAGGTCGAGCGCCAGATTCTCACCGGTGTCGTGCCCTTCGCGATCGATCTGCAGTCCGAGCACGGCTTCAACAACCGGGGCGACGAGCTCAGCATCTCGCCGATCCTGCTCGAGGCCTTTCTGGAGCTCGGCCGCTCCATCATGGAGAGTCCGCAGCTCGAGAGCTACTGCGAGAAGCACGCGGCGATCTTCACCGCCCCGTCGGGGGAGCAGGCGGACGCGGACGAGAAGACGGTGCGCGCGAACGTCGAGCTGGCCGCGACGCGTCTTCGCTCGCTCCTGGGCCGCGCCTTTCGTGCCCCGGTCGATGACGAGACTCACCAGCGCTACGTGACGTTCTTCGATCGCGGCTACCGATCGACCCGGTCGTTCTCCCGCGCGATGAAACAGGCCGTCGCCGCCGTGCTCGCGTCGCCACGGTTCATCTACATCGTGGAGAGCAAGAAGGACGTCGACGGTGTCGAGATGATCACCGACCACGAGCTCGCGACGCGGCTCTCGTTCTTTCTCTGGAGCACCATTCCCGACGAGACGCTCCTCGATCTCGCGAGGAAGGGCAAGCTGAGCGAGCCGGACGTGCTCGAGGCGCAGGTGCGGCGTATGCTCCGCGACCGGCGCTCGAAGGCCCTGGCGGAGAGCTTCGCACGCCAGTGGCTGCGCCTCGATCAGCTGATCACGGCGGTGCCGGACGAGCGGCGTTTTCCGACCTACTACTCGCGCATCGGATGCGAGTACTGGAAGTTCGGCCTGCAGACAATGATCGAGCCCCTGCTCCTCTTCGAGAGCATCCTCGTCGAGGACCGCCCGGTGTTCCTCCTCGTCGACTCGGACTACAGCTACCGCTCCGACGAGCTGCAGCACTGGTACTCGAGCCCGGACCCCTTCGGCAAGAAGGGTGAAAGTGGGCGTTTCAACACGAATCAGCAGGTCTTCAAGCGCCGCGAGCTCGGCAGCCGCCGCGAAGGTGGGGTGATCACGTGCGCAGCCGTCATGACGATGACCTCTGCGCCTCTGCGGACGAGCCCGATCGTGCGGGGTGCGTGGGTCGCGACCGTCATCTTTCACCGGCCGCCGCCCCCTCCTCCCGACGACGTTCCGGAGATCGAGGCGGACGACGTGGTGATCGAGGCGCGGGGGCTGACGCTGCGCGAGAGGCTCGTGGAGCACCAGGAGAACAACGCGTGCGTCACGTGCCACTCGAAGATCGACCCGCTCGGCTTCGCGCTGGAGAACTACGACGCCGTCGGTCGCTGGCGTGATCGCTACCGCTCCGGAAAGCCGATCGACACGAGCGGAAAGATCTTCGGGACGCAGGCGTTTCACGATATCGTCAGCTTCAAGGATGCGGTGCTCGCGAAGCCCGAGCGTTTTCTGAGGGCCTTCTCGGAGCACCTGCTGTCGTATGCTCTCGGAAGAAGGCTCACCCTCCGTGATGAGCCCGCGGTGGGCGAGGTCGTCCGCCGCGCGACAGCGGATGGCGGTCGATTCTCGACGCTGGTGGTCGCGGTCGCGACGAGCCGGCCGTTTCTCCACAAGTCGGATCAGGCGCCGGGGGACCGGGAAGCCCCGGAAGATGCGGAGAC
>CAYMLL010000133.1:13889-19441 GCA_964390645.1 uncultured Planctomycetia bacterium
CCTTGCGGCACAGGAACCTCTCGAGACGGACCTTTCTGCGCGGGTGTGGCGCGACGATCGCCCTTCCCATGCTCGAGATCATGGGCAAGACGGGTGTCGCCGCCGCCGCCGACGACGCGCCGCGGAGGGCCGCGTTCTTCTACATCCCGAACGGCGTTGTCCAGCGCTCCTGGCATCCGAAGGAGACGGGCAAGGGGTTCGCGCTCAGTCCGACCCTCGAGCCGCTCTCGAAGATGCGCGAGAAGATCTCGCTGTTCACGAAGCTCGACCGCATCAAGGTGCCCGGCACTGACGGCCACGCTCAGGCGGGCACTTGCTGGATCAGCAGCGCCGCTCCGGACGAGCTCTCGCCGGCGGGCTATCCGCTGAGACGCACGATCGACCAGATCATCGCCGCCGAGGTCGGACACCGGACGCCGTTCCGGTCGCTCGAGCTCAGCTGCAACAGCTTCCAGGACAACAAGGAGTCGGTCTACTTCGACAACATCTCCTGGTACGGCCACGGTCACGTCGCTCGCTCCATGCGTGATCCGCGCAAGATCTTCGCGCGCCTCTTCAACGTCGACAAGCAGGATAACGCGCGCAGTGTGCTCGACCTCGTTCTGCAGGATGCCAGGTCGCTCGAGCGCCGGCTGGGCCGTCTCGATCGTCGCAAGCTGGACGAGTACAAGGACTCCATCCGCGCGGTCGAGAAGCAGATCCTCCGCATGGGGAGCCGCGAGGAGAGGATCGAGGCTCTCGAGCTCGAGAAGCCGACCGAGCCCTACGTGGCGATGCGCCGCGACGAGTACATCCAGGTCATCGGTGACCTGATGATTCTCGCGTTCCGGGCCGACCTCACCCGGGTCGCGTCGATCATGGTCGCACCGGAGCGCTGGGGCAGTCCGCAGCTCGTCGAGGGAGTGTCCGGACGGCCGATCGTCCATCACAGCATGACGCACGGGCAGGGCAACGAGAAGGTGAAGAAGGAGCTAGAGCTCCTCGACCGCTTCCACGTCACGCAGTACGCTCGCCTGGTCGAGAAGATGGACTCTATCCGTGAAGGGGAGCGAAGCCTGCTCGACAGCTCTCTGTTCCTTCTCGGCTCCGGCCTCTCGAGCGGGCGAACCCACGTTTGCAGCGATCTGCCGACCGTCATCGCGGGCAGCGGCGGGGGCGTCATCGAGACGGGTCGTCACGATCGCCATTCGGACGGCACCCCGATCGCGAATCTCTGGCTCTCGCTGGTGCGGACGTTCGGCGTCGAGGCCGATCGCATCGGGGACAGCACGGGGCCGCTGAAGGGATTTCGCGCCTGAGGGTCGGCGCCGAACGCTTCGAAGCATCCGTGCCGCCGATCCGGGGTTGGTCGTCCTGCGGCGTGATGTGGCACGTTACCTTCAGTATCATGGTCCCTCCTGGATGACCCCCTTCGCTGCATCGCAGCAGGCTCTGAACACGAGGAATGGCATGACTCACACTGGCGCCTCCCTGGCGACGCTCGGCTTCGCCGTCTGCATCGTCCTCTCCGCTGCCGCGTTCGCTGACGACCCGCAGAAGGACGGCTGGGTATCGCTCTTCAACGGCCGGGACCTGAAGGGCTGGACGCAGCGCAACGGCACGGCGACCTACCGCATCGAGGGCGGAGCGATCGTCGGCAAGACGAAGGACGGCAGCCCGAACTCCTTCCTCTGCACCGACAAGCTCTACGACGACTTCGAGCTCGTCTTCGAGGTCAAGGTCGACGATCGACTGAACTCCGGCGTGCAGATTCGCTCGCAGACGCGCGGCGGTCCGACGGGACGCGTCAACGGGCCGCAGGTGGAGATCGAGGCCAGCGGCGCGAACGGCGCCGAGGCCGGCTACGTCTACGGTGAGGCGGCGGGCGGCTGGATGACCGCGAAGGAGCATCTCCGCAAGCACAAGCACTTCGAGGACGGCGAGTGGAACCACTACCGAGTGCTCGCTTCGGGGGCGACAATTCAGGTGTGGATCAACGGTGTGCTGATCTCCGACCTCGTCGACGAGGCGAAGCTGAAGTCGCATCCGAAGGGCTTCATCGGCCTTCAGGTACACGGCATCGGCAGGAACCAGGGGCCTTACGAGGTGTCCTGGCGCAACCTGAAGATCCGTGAGCTCGCGAAGAGCGACGACGGATGGACTTCGCTCTACAACGGCAAGAATCTCGCGGGCTGGCGGACGACCGGAAACTGGCTGCCGCAGAAGGACGGGTCGCTGCTGATCCAGCCGCGTCCCGGCGAGAGGGGCTGGCAGCGCTACGGCGCGTACCTGTGGAGCGACAGGAAGTACGCGGACTTCACGCTCGATGTCGAGTACGCCTACCCGAAGGGAGGAAACAGCGGCGTCTTCTTCCGCGTCGGCGACCTGAAGAGTCCGGTGGACACGGGCATCGAGTGTCAGATCCTCGACTCGACGGGCAAGAAGGGCAAGATGACGCACCACGACCACGGCGGCATCATCCGTACGATCGGCGCGTCGAGAAACATGTCGAGGAAGCCCGGGGAGTGGAACCGCATGACGATCAACTGCGCCGGGAGTCTGCTCCGGGTTCGGCTCAACGGCGAGCAGATCGTCGAGGTGCGGCTCGACGAGTCGGCGGTGAAGGACCGTCCACCGATCGGGCACGTCGGTCTGCAGGACCACGGCGAGCCGAACGATATCCGGTTCCGCAACGTCCGCATCAAGGAGCGCTGATTCTGACGGGGCTCAACAGCCGTCGGCTCCGTCCCGCGGGGATTCCGAGAACGATGCCGTGACGGCGCGTCGTCGGTGTCGAAGGGGTACCGCGAGTGGCTTGCAGGGCTCGTAGACACACCCGTGTCCGGGATCTTCGTCAACGCCGACGATCTTCGCTGGTGTCTGCGCGAGCTGCGTCGCGGTCGTCTGCTGCGCACGCCGGCGAGCCGCCTCGGGGGCACGGGAGCTGCTGCGAGGGAGCCTCGACCTCGAGGGGACGCGCTCCC
Organism: uncultured Planctomycetia bacterium; assembly: GCA_964390645.1. GTDB lineage: Bacteria > Planctomycetota > UBA8108 > UBA8108 > UBA8108 > CAYMLL01. The sequence continues at coordinate 16,853 of CAYMLL010000133.1, forward strand.
GGAGTCCGGCGAGGTTCGGCAGCGACTGCCCGGTGCTCGTCTGTCGACGGCGTCGTTCGCTGCCCGCGTCCTGACCGGATCCGGGTGCGATGACGCCCGAGATCCGATGTCCCGGCACGCTGTTCCCCGTCGATTCATCTCGGTTATGATAACGGCCTCCCATGACCGACAACGCGGGGTCGCCTGTCCCGAACCGCGAGACCTGACTCTCCGAAGGAGCCAGAATGGCCAGAGATGAAACCCGCTCGCCGGCTCGACCGGCGCGCCTCGCTTCGGCGTTCACTGCCGTCACTCTGGTTCTGACCCTGGGCTCGTCCTGCGTTGCCGAGCCGCGATTCGTGGATCTGTCGCTGATCGTTGCGTCGGAGTATCCGTGCACGTGGCCCGACGGCTTTCCGATGTTCCAGCTCACGCATCACAGACGCATCGGTCCCCGGAGCGCGTACAACATCGATATCCTGACCATCGACGGCAACACCGGCACGCAGATGGACGCTCCGCCGCACTCGATCACGAAGCCCGGCTCCGGGCTCGAGTTCGAGGGGCCCGCGGGAACGCTCTACACCGACAGAATCCCGGCGTGGCAGTTCTGCGGCGAGGCTTGCGTCATCGACATCCGTGAACTGCGCGGCAAGGCGGAGCCCGGACACAGCCCCCTGGTGCGGCCCGAGCACGTCAAGACGTGGGAGAAGGAGCACCGCGCGCTCGCGTTCGGCGATGTCGCGCTCTTTCGCAGCGACTTCAGCGATCTCCACTACAAGCCGCTGCCCGCGGGACGCCGGTTCGTCGCGGACTGCGTCGAGGGGACGATTCCCGCCTACCCCGATCCGCACCCGGACTGCCTCGAATACGTCGCGAGCAAGAAGGTCATGCACATGGGCACCGACAGTCCCAGCATGGGCCCGATTCCCGACCTCGCGAACCTGACGCACGTTGCGGGACTCGCGCACGGCGGGATCTTCACGGAGAGCGCGACCGGGCTCGGGAAGCTGCCGACGACAGGTGCGTTCTACTGCATGATGGGACCGAAGCACATCGGCGGCATCTACGGTGAGGGACGTGCGTTCGCGATCGTCGGGGAGCCCCTCGCGAGCCGGTTGATCGGCTCGGCGCGTGCGAGGCGAGCGGCCGACCTCTCGGTCGCGATGGATGGCAATCTGCCGGTGACGCTGCCGGGCGTCGGTGTCGGGCGTCACCGTCAGCCCTACGTCCGCATCGATTTTCTGTACTCCGAGGCCATCGACTTCTGGCACAACGCTCACTTGCTCGACAGCCATGTCGGTACCCACCTCGTGCCACCGGCCTATGCGCTCCCCGAGGACGGCTTCGACAACGCCACCTACGCGGAGCCCGTGCGCACCTGGCTCGAGGAGTACGAGAGCCGGTTCGGTCGGCGCGGCACGAGCGACGTGACGACCGAGAAGGTGCCGATCTCTCAGACCTGCGGACCGGCTCGGATCATCGACGTCCGTCACCTCGTGGGGACCACGACGAAGGCGAGCTGGCCTGCGTCGCCGGTGATCACGGTCGCGGATATTCGTGCCGCCGAGACACGTGGCGGTTCCCTGAAGCCGGGCGACGTGGTGATCTTCCGGAGCGGTCACACCGACACGCACTTCAAGCCGCTGCCGGCGGGCAAGGGCTGCCTGGCCGATCCGCTCAACGGACGCAGCGAAGGCTGGCCTTCTCCGGGGCCGGAGGCCATCATCTACCTCGCGAAGAAGGGCGTCCGCTGTGTGGCGACGGACGGACCGACGCTCGGTGGCGTCGATCCTCGTCGCGCACTGATGACCTACTGGGCTCTCGGCTCCAGAGGGATGGTCGCTGTCGAGTTCCTGCGCGGCGTCGGCGGCGTTCCACCGGACGCTGACGCCTACTTCCTCTTCGCAGCGGTGAAGATTCGCGGTTGCCACGGTGGCCCGGGCCGGGCGATCTGTCTCTACTGACGACATGAAGCGACGAACGACGATCCTGCTGCCGGCCCTCCTGTGCTGCACGGTCGTTGTCGCGGATTCCGCCGAGGAGAGGTCCCGGGCGCGGGAGCATTGGGCGTTTCGCCCCATCGTGCGAGGGAAGCCGCCCCCGGTGAGCGACGACGGGTTCGTTCGCAACCCGATCGATGCGTTCATCCTCGCCCGCCTGCAGAAGGCGGGCGTCGCTCCGTCCCCGCAGGCGGATCGCGTCACGCTGGTGCGGCGGCTGAGCTTCGATCTGCGCGGACTGCCGCCGTTGCCCGAGGAGGTGCGCGCGTTCGTCGCCGATCGCGGCGCCTTTGCGTACGAGAGCCTCGTCAACCGCATGCTCTCGTCGAGACACTACGGAGAGCGCTGGGCGCGGCACTGGCTCGATGTTGCGCGCTACGCGGATTCGAACGGCTACACGCGTGACTTCTCGCGACAGATCTGGAAGTACCGCGACTGGTGCATCGAGGCGTTCAACCGGGATCTCCCCTTCGATCAGTTCATCATCGAGCAGATTGCCGGTGACCTGCTTCCCGGAGCGACCCTCGATCAGATCGTCGCGACGGGCTTTCATCGCAACACTCTCTTCAACGAGGAGGGTGGCACCGACCCCGAGCAGTTTCGTGTG
>CAYMLL010000134.1:0-4643 GCA_964390645.1 uncultured Planctomycetia bacterium
GGGGCGGCGGATTGCCGGCCGTGGAAGGTGACGTCGCCGAGCCGGAAGGCCGCCCCCTCGTTCTGACCCCGCTCGGCGAGGCTCGCGGTCCCGTCGGTATGCCGGACGACGGCCACGTCGACCTGCGCCTCCCGGTATCCACGCTCTCCGTACAGAGATCTCACGGACCGCTCTGCCCGCTCGGTCGTGGTATCCGAGAACGACGCGAAACCCCGCGTGCCCCAGAGAGGTTCCGACGGCTTCTCCCCGTCCGCCCTGCCTTGCCCGACGGGTTTCGAGAGCAGCGCGACGATCTCCTCCGCCGACACCGCACTGTTCCCCGTGACCCGCACCGGACCGATCGGTACGCGCTCCGCCTCCTTCACCCGGACGGACAACCTCTGGCGCTTCTCATCGATGGCCGCGATCACTTCGGCCGCGGGAAAACCACCGGCGACGAAGCCTCTGCGGATCTCCCGCTCGATGAGCCGCAACGCGTCGTCGCGAGGCGCCCGTGGGTGGAGCCCGGTCAATGCGAACGGAGAACGCCGCAACGAAGCGATGATCTCCGCCGGCGTATACGTCTCGACGCCGACGATCTCCAGACGCGAGAGCTCGCCGAAGACACCGATCTCCCGCTGCCGCGCGGCGCGTCGCTTCGCCTCGAGGAGTCGACCCATCAGCGGTGTCGTGAATTGCCTGATTTTTCTCCCGATCTGGATGACCCTGTGACGCGCGCCGGACTCCTCGTCGCCCCCGAGCCCGAGACGAAGCGCGATGCGGAGCTCGTCACGAGCCTCGATCAGACGCCCCTGCTCCCCGAGGACGGAGGCGAGGCTCTGATGCAGCGTCGCGTTCCTGGGGTACAGGAACAGCGCCCGTCGAAAATGAGCCTCCGCCGCCTCGAATCGATTGCCTCTGCCCGCGAGGATGCCCCGCAGTGCCAGTGTATCCCAGCGTCCCGGCTCGCGCCGCTCGACTTGCTCTACGGCCGCGACGGCCTCGTCCTCCCGTCCGGCGAAGAGAAGGGCGGTGGCCAGTCGAGCTCGACCCCACGCCGACTCCGGATCGAGCTTGATCGCGACACGGCAGCGGTCGACCCCGCCGGGGGACCCGGGTAGCTGGAAAAGCTGATGAGCCACGACCTGGAGATCGTCCAGGAAGCGGAAGCTCGCGTGGCGGACGCCGAACCAGCGGTAGGCGGGATCCGCCAGAAGCGCCTTGCCATCGATCACCACCCCCCCACACGCATGGTCAACGACGTCTCCAGCGTGATCACGCTCGAGGTGGACGTAGTACGCGTCGAGTGCGACATGGCGCGCGAGAGCGACGTAGAGCTTGGCAAACTCCTGGCAGTTGAACAGCTCCTCCGGGTCGCTCCAGGCAGCGAAGACCTCGAGCGCGGTGCGTGTCCGACCTCCCGATACTGTCTGGACGCGTCGCGTCAGGCCGTCGAAGATGGCGCGCGCGCGCTGCAGGTCCGACCTCGCACCGGCAGTCAGCTCCGCCGCCCACTCGGCGATCGCGTCGCTGCTCTCGAGCGGACGGACGACGAGCGCGATCTCGGCGTCGTCGAGCTTCTCGCGAAGCGCCGCATCGAGCTCCTGCGCCGAGTACGATCGAGGTGTCTTGACCCGCACGAATCGTGGTACGAGCGCCTGGCGATGTCGCTGCATCCTCCGGCGCACGGAAGCCAAGGCCTGCTCGTCGCCGCCGGGCTTCGCCAGGAGGTCGACGAGACGCTCACAAGCCTTGATCGCGCGCGGCACGTCGTTCAAGGCCTCGTAGATCTGCACGCAGCCCTGCACGGTGGCCGGGTCCTCGTGCACGATCCTCAGCGCGTCGTCGGCCGCCGCCAGCGCCTCGTCCCTCTCCTTCAGCATGAGGTGGGCTCGGGCGAGCAACACGCGAGCCGGCGCCGAGGTGGGATCCGCCCGCGCGAGAGTTCGCAGGACGTCTCGCGCCGGCTGCGGTCTTCCCGTGCCGAGGTAGATATGCCCCAGCCGGCCGAGAGCCTCGACGTCATGAGGCCGCAAGCGACGCGCCTGAACGAAGACCTTCTCTGCCTCCTGAACCTCGCGCTGTGCCAGGAGTGCCTGAGCGAGGGCGAGAACGGCTTCCGGGTCCTGCGGGTCGATCCCGACGGCCTGTCGGGCGATCCCGGCGGCGAGATCGTGCTGCCCCACCCCCTGCAGGAGCCGTGACAGGCGCGCGCCCGCGGCCACGAAGCGACCGTCGACCTTCACTGCTTCCTGAAGATTGCGGACCGCCTCGTCCCAGGCCTCCCGGGATCCCGTCGGCGCCCCACCCGGCACTCCGGTCGAGCGGACGTAGAGATCCAGCGCTCGCATCGAGGTGGTCGGTCCACGACGCGCTCGGGCGAGCTCGGCGTCCGTCGGACGAATCTCGAGGAGCGAGAAGACCTCGACCGCAAGTCGTTCGGTGAGCTCCAGGGGGCTGCTTCCGGTCACTTCGATCGCCCCGGGCTCGACGTCGGAGGCGACCGGGTGGACGAGCACCGAAGCGGTCCACCGGTCACCCTCGCGAGTGAAGGACCCCTGCACGACCCGCTGGGCCTCGAGCACCTCTCCGACGCGGCGCGCCACGACCGGATCGACGCGCCGTGAAGCGTCCAGCCCGTCGGCGTGAAGGGCGGCGAGGATCGACTGTCTGCCCGGCAGGCGCAGCGCTCTCGTCTCGCCGAGCCGTCGCGCGAGAAGCCACCTCAGGACAGGTTTCCACGGCGCGAGCGCGGGATCGCCGGAGGCGTTCTCCAGATCGAGGAGAGCCAGCGGCAGGGGCTCGGTCGCTCCGGACGCGTCGATGGTCGGTGCTGACGCGCCTCCGGTCTCCTGGCCCCGACCGGTGGCCGGCGCAAGGCAGCACGCGGCGAGCGAGACCACGAGCGCGCCGGATCGCAGCCACCTCGTTGACATTCTCATGGTACTCCGTCGATGCGACGTCGAATTTCCGTCTCGATGTCCTCCTCGGAACGCGTCCGCGCGGGAGGACCCGGTCTTGGTGGACTCGAGACGGCGCCGGTGGAGGCCGAGGTCAAGCCCGATCCTCCGGGTGTCCTGTCCGTTCTGGCCAGATCCGCACGATCGTACTGCGCGTGCCGCCACGTTCTCGAATGGCGGTGAGCGCGGGATCTGACCGATCAGGTGCAGCGCACCGCGGGAGCAAGAAGAACCAGATGGATCCGAACAGTATCGCAGAGATCGCCTCCGTCCACGCTCCCCGAGGGACGCAGATCAGCCGTCTGCGGTATCGACTCCGACCGCGGTCGGCCTCTCGATTGTAGCTCCATCCGGCGGTGGAATCAGCGGTCCGTTCTCTCCTGAGCAGCGCCGCCGGCCTGAGCGCCACAGTCGAGCAGCCCGGACGGCCCGTCGTCACCCCTGCGGGAGGGACCATGCCGGGGCAGGATGTCGACCTGCCGGAGCCGACGGACCGCGGACCGGGTGGCGACACACGGCACACGTGAGCCGTCCCCCGGAGGTCCTCTCTCAGGCGGCCGGAATTCCCCGGATCACTTGAAGATCTTGATCCGGATGTCCTTGAAATGCACCACCATCCCGGGATCGTGCAGCTGGAGCTGAATCATTCCCACGTCCAGCCGCCGCTCCTTCTTCAGGTGCTCGGTGAACTCCGACGAGAGCTTGCCGTTGATATAGAACTTGAAGTTGTTACCCCTGGCGATCACGCGGACATGGTTCCAGCCGCCCTTGCGGATGTCAGCAGCCGTCACGGCCCCCTTGATCTTGGTCAGCGTCGGCTTGTCGTTCTCGTCGATCACCAGCCGGTCGCCGCGAAGACAGGCGTGCTCACGCCTTCCCGGTGTGTGGAAATCCCAGGCGCCAAGCACCTGCCTGCCGATACCGAGGTGGCCGAAATCAGCGTGGTAGCTCTGGAAGCCTCTCTTCCCGGTCTTGTCCTTGATGGCCCGGATACTGATGCCGCTGTTGCCCTTGCCGGGAAACCGGTAGCTCAGCTTCATCTCGAAATCAGCGATCTTGCCGTTGTCGAAGACCAGGTAGCTGCGCCCCTTGTCCCCCTCGCCGACGATCGCCCCATCTTTCACCGACCATGCCTTCGACGCCTTCGCCGGCATGACCGTCCAGCCCTTCAGGCTCTTGCCGTCGAACATCGAGACGAAGCCCACCTCCGCCGTCTCTTCGTCCCCGGGTGCGCCGGGGGAAGCCAGCAGTACGGTGAGGACGATGACAGGGAAACAGGAGCTCTTCATGAAGTTCATTCGGTCATCCCGGTAATCAAGGGTAGAGAGCCGACTCCCTGCTGCTATCCACCTTCTGATGCGTCAGCGATCGACTGCCGGCAATCCGGTCGCAATGTCGTTCCACGGGCAGAGTCCGCGACTCGTCTTATCGTCACCAGTTCTACCCGCACGATCGTCGGAAGTGAAGAAGTCACGTTGACCCGACGCGTCCGGCTCCGAGACCGCGGCAGTCGTCGGCCGTAACAACCGGCCCCGCGAGACGTCCCGCATCCACTCCATGCGCTCACCAGGCTGAAAGAACCAGCGCCGTCCCGATGGAGATGCCGTTCGCAGCGATCCTTGCGCTCTCACCCGGTGTCGTCGAATCCGCAGAGACCGGTCAAGCCGATGGCGCCGGGGCAAGAGAGGGGGAGAGTCGTCGGGG
>CAYMLL010000134.1:4653-14496 GCA_964390645.1 uncultured Planctomycetia bacterium
CCTGCGCCGGGTCTCGCCGTGGGCGGGGGGGAATGTGTGGGGGTGCGTGGGGGGGGTCCCCTGCGGCCACGAGGGGACGCTGGTGACCGTCACGCCGGCTTCTTCGCCCGAAGCGCTCCCGCCCCGCGGGAGAGGCGGCCCTCGCGGAGCGGGGGCTCGCTCGTCGGGATCCGCTACTTCTCGACGGGCGCGTCCTTCTCCTTGCTCCACTCGGCCCAGCTGCCGAGGTAGTTCCGCACCGTCCTGTACCCGCAAAGCTCCAGCGTGAAGGCCTCGACCGAGGACCTGCCGCCGGACTGTCAGTAGGGCACGATCGTCTTCCTGGGATCGAGGCCGTGGTCCCTGAAGATCTTGCGCATCGTCTCGACGGGCTTGTAACGGCCATCCTCGGCCATCAGATCCTTCCACTCGAGACGCCTCGCTCCGGGGATACGACCGCGGTTCCACTCGCCGACCGAGCGCGTGTCGAGGAGCTGAAACTTCTCGTCGCCGACGCACTTCTTCACGTCGGAGGTCACGGCGAGCACGTCCTCGCGAAATCGTGGCGCATGCTTCGTCGGAGTGACCTTCTCGTCCCGGCGTGATACCGGATGCTTGCCTTCGACCCAGAGCCTCCATCCGCCATCGAGAATCGCGACGTCGCTCGAGCCGAGGTAGCGCAGCGTCCACCAGAGTCGCGCCGCCGCGACCGGGCTGCTTCCGTAGACGACGATGCGGCTGCGCGGATCGATGCCAAGCTTGCCGAGACGCTCGCCCCAGAACTTCGCGTCCGCGCGCCGAGACGGATCGGCGAGCCGAGCGGTCCACTCGCGGATATCGACGCGGAGAGCGCCCGGGACCCGCCCCTCGCGATAGTCCTTCTCGGAGCGCGTGTCGAGCACACGCAGAGGGCTCTTCCCGAGACGCTTCACGAGACTCGCTGCAGAGACGAGGAGCTCATCGGACGACTTCGACGTCTCCGGCTCCTCTTCTCGCGAGACCGCGACGCCGCCGGAACCGAGAGTGATCGTCGTCACGAGAGCCCAGACGATATGTCGCATGCGTTTCCTCCCTGTTAGCAACCCGACCTCGCTCGACGATGGAAGAGACCGTTCGGCGTGTCAACTGACAGAAACGACGCCGTCCGGACTCCCGTTCTACTTCAGGCAGACGATCGTACCGTCATCGAAGCTGGCGATGATCCCGTTGTTGTCGACCGCGAGCCCGTTGAACGCCAGCTTGGCGGCGAACTTCTTTTCCCAGACCACTCGGCCGTCTTCGATGCTGATGGCCCGGATGAAGCCGTGGTCCTCCTCCTGATCGAGGATGGCGCCGCCCTGGACGAGAAGATTGTTGCAGATCACCAGAGAAGTCGCCTGATAGGCGCGCGGAACACCCGGAAAGCGCCGTTTCTCACCGGGCTTCCCGAGAGCGGTGATCGATCCACCTCCGTCCTTGCTCGACGTTGCCACGTAGTGGTCGTTCCAGCTGACGGTGTCTCCCTTGAACTCTCCGTAGCCGACGTTGATGAACTTCCGGTGCCCGAGCCGGGTCCAGTTCCAGCTGTAGAGTCCTTCAAGACCCGTCACGACGGTCCTGTCCGCACTCTGTCCTCCGGGCTTCGCGGCCGGCTTCGGGAAGATCGTTCCCGTCTCGAGGCTCAACCAATGTCCCATGACCGTGAGGAACTCGCCGTGTCGCGCCAGGGTGTCGTTTCGTTTGGTTCTCTTCTCGACGAGACCGTTGCCGCTCTGAGGCAGGGCTTTCGCCCATAGATGCTCGCCGGTTTCCGGGGAGAACGCCCTGATCACCAGTCCGCCGTCCGATCCCTGTGTGCGGCCGGCCGAGGCATACGCCTTCGCGTCGGCGATCATCACCCCACCGATCACCGGCCAGACCGACTCCACCTTTCCGTACGAGAGCATTCGCTTCTCTTGCGGCGCGATGCGCAGCTTGTAGATGAGCTCACCGCTCTTGATCTTGATGGCGTACACGTAGCCGGCGTGATCGCCGACAAGGCAGATACCCTTGTAGAGCGTCGGCGCCGAGTCCATCCGACCACCGGTCATGAAACGCCACTTGACGGCGCCGTCCTTGGTGTCGACAGCAACGATCTCGTTGTGGTCCATATCCCCGAGAATCGCCAGCCCGCCCGCGATGACCGCGGCCGTGAGCCGGCTGTTCAGGTAGGAACGCCAGTCCATCTGAACCGTTCCGTCCTTCGTCTCACCGGTAACCCGCTTCGACCAGGCCACCTCCACCCGGGTCGGAATATCACAGGCCGAGCTGCTGCTGCGCCGGGCATTTCCCCGAAACGATGTCCACAGCGCCGGGGACGCGATCCCTTCCCTGCTGTCCCGGTACGTGCCATGGACGACGGGTCGGGTAGGAGCTTCCATCTCGGCCGGCGTGAGGATTCTGCCGATCGGCGCGATGGCGAGCAGTCCCGGAATCTGCCCCGGAGAGCAGCGGCACCAGTTCTGGGCGATGTAGCCGGATCCGTAGGCTGGTATGGTTCCCGTCAGACAGGAGGCCCTGGCTCCACCGAACTTGATGCTCTTGCCGTCCTTGCTGAGGCTCCCACCCCGGTTTCCCAGAACCATGTCACGGACTCGTAGCACCGGCGTGCAGATGTGGTTCCTGTACCGAAAGAACTCCTTACCGGCTTCCCGGGATGCCTCGGGGTCGAGAGGCTTGCCCGTGCCGGCCGAGAGCAGGACCACCTTCGCGCGTCCGGTGAGCGCCACGGCCACCACCCCGTGTCCGGCCGCTTCGAGACTCAGCGCATGGTTCGTCGCGTTGAACTCCCGGTCTTCGGTCTGCCAGAGGACGTTTCCACTGGCCAGACCCATGGCGATGACCTTCTGTGGTGGACGCTTCGTCTTGTCGCCTCGCCTCCTCCGGCTGTGGTTCTTCTCGAGGGAGTCCTTCTCGGTCCTGTTCACGATGAAGACCGTTCCATCGGCGATCAGCAGCGATGTGCCCAGCAGGTTGTTCTTCCATCGCAGCTCGCCGGAAGCGTCGTCGTACGCTTCGATCGTTCCCTCTCTGATCTCCCAGTCCATGCGGCGTCGATCGTAATTACGCACGGAGCCCATCTTCTTCCCTTCCTTCCACGTGGCGACGACGACGATCCCGTCCTCCGTCGCGATCACCCCGGGGATACTGGAGGTAAGCAGCTCTCGTACGGTCTCTCCCGTCCGTGTGCTGACGGCCAGCATCTTCCCCTTCTCGCCCGCCAGATAGATATTGCGACCGGCGGAGACGAGGGGCGCCATGTTCTCGATGTAGAGCCCGCCGTAGTAGGTGTCGCCGATTCGCCTGCGCCACAGCATCCGACCGTTGAATGCATCGCGACACGTCAGGAATTGATCCGTCCCGTACTTCGATGTCCATCCATCACCCAGGTTCTCGTATACAGCGGTCGAGAACGAGAAGCAGCGACCGTCATCGAGGACCATCGCTCGCGTCGACGAGTAGCGGTTGGCTGCTCTGACGGGATTGTTGAAGTTCATCGGCAGGCCGGCGTTCCACTTGAATCCCACCGGGAGATCGAACACCTTGTCGCTCGACGCCGGGATGCCGCTGGCGTCGTGATAGCGGTGAGACCACGTGTCCATCTTGTCGGACGGCGGCAGCAGGTCGGTTCGCACCACCTCGCCGCCGCGACAGATGACGATCTGTCCCTGCGGAACGACGCAGCGACGGGCCTCCTCCAGCTTGAATCCAGCCGCTCTCGCCTTCTCGATGTCCATGATCACGAGCGTGTTCACCAGGTAGTCGCGGTACGGCAGAGTCGTGAGGCTCAGCTCTTCTGCGCTGACGCAACCCTTGACGTCGGTGTCGGCGATCACCCTGTTAAACCGAGCGAGCTCCTGTGCGCCGCCGACGATTGCGTGAACGAGCCAGTTGCCGCTCTCGCCAAGTCCGGCAGCGACCTCGGGCGCCCTCGCCTCTCCGCAACCGAGGACGACGATCAAGCCGCTCTTGCGTCCGGAGGAGTCTACTGTCTCCTGGATCGAGGTCGCGGCAAGCAGAGGTCCCGCCGCAAGAGCCGCGAGGCATGTCAGTGACACGAGAGTCGTTGGAGAGGTCCTGACCGGAAAATGAGTCACGGGTCGGCTACTCCGGTTCGGGTGTGGTGCGGCACAAGAGCGCCTCGGATTCCTGCCCGAGCTCACGGGCTCCGGGGCGGAGAGTCAGAATACTCCAACTCACGGAGCTCCGGCACTTCCGTCCGCGGAATACCGTCGTGCGGCATCCGGTACACCGGACGTTCGGCGCCGGCCAGATCTCACCCGTTTCGTTAACGAGGCCTCGCAATCGAAAATCCCGTCGAGGCCGGGATCTTCGGGCGTTCATGCTTCGATGATCCCGCCGTCCCGACGGTCGACAAGGGCTTCGCGGTTTCTTCGATGAGCACCTGGACGACGCCGGTCCGGCATTCCTGTCTACACTGCGGGCAGGCGTTGGTCCGTGCGATGAAGTGTCGCATGTCGTGATGCGGAGCGCTGCAGCTCCCCCGAGTTCCAGGGGCGGATCAGCGCCTTGCGCCCCGTGCGCAGGCAGACGAGTCGCAGTCGCGCGAGAAATTCGCTCGTCGCGAACGAGTCAAGAGCGGCGATCGAGAGATAGCCACGGACGAAGCGCGCCAGACCGAACTGCTCGAGTGAGCGAACATCGACTGCGTAGGCGACGAGCGGTTTGAAGTTTCTCGCGCGGAGATTCGAGGACAGCGGGCCCCGCAGGAATCGAACCTCGGAGACGTCGATGAGCGCGAAGCTGTCCTCGCTCCGGACTAGGACGTTCGCGAAGTGCAGCCCTCGGAAGTACACGCCGCTCTGGTGGAGTCGTGCGACGAAGTCGTGGAAGGTCTCCATCAGGGCTGTGCGCGCGTCGTCATCCGCTGTCTCGAGAGCGTCGCGAAGAGGTGTCCCCTCGAGGTACCGGTAGATCACCCCGGTGCCGCCCGGCTCGTCCAGCGTGACGACGCGTAGCGTCTCGACGGTCGAAATCCCCCGTCGAACAAGCTCCTGCGACGCGTGGACGAAACGCAGCGCGTACGGCGAGAAGAGCGCCGATGACAGCCTTCGCTTGCGACGGAAAATCTTCAGCATCGTCCCATCGTCTGCTCGCAGCACCTTCACCCCGTTGAGGTCCGAGGAGAGGACGTCGGAGCGCTCCGCGAAGCGGTCGAACTCGTCAGTGCTCATCCGCTCGACTTTCATCGGCCGGAAGACCCGCTACTACTCCGAGCGTTCACGGAGAACGGCATACCACTGTCGCGAGATCACCGAACGCGTCGGAAGGAAGCTCTGAACCTCGAGCCCGGCAGCTTCCACATCTTCCCGGAGCTGCCTGGTGCTGATCGGGACGCGATCGTCCGGGCGGATTCCACGCAGTCGGTTGCGCATGCTGAAATGCACGGAGTCGATGGAGCGCGTGCAAAAGAACGACACGAGGACCGTGCCCTGGCTGATGCGGCGCAGCTCGCGAAAGAGCTTTCGACGGGTGTCCGACTCGAACAGGTGATGAACCAGCCGGTTGCAGAGAACCGCGTCGAACGTATCGTCGTCGAAATCCGTGTCGAGCGCGTTGGCGACGCGAAGGTCCACAGTGTCCGGCGACAGACCGGCGGAATCGACGTGGGCCCGTGCCTGCTCGATCATGTGCGGCGAGGAGTCGGCGCCAGTGACGCGGAAGCCCATCTCGGCGAGTAGAGGCTCGAAGCGCCCGGTGCCGCAGGGGAGGTCGAGGACGTGCGCGCCCTTCGGAACGCCGGCGAGTCCGGCCCGGACACAGTGGCTTTCGCGCTCGTGAGTCCGCGTCCCGACGAGTGAGCTGGCGTACTTCGCCGCGGACTCCTTCGTGTCGAACCGCTCGACGGTTCTCGCGGCGGAATCAGCTTCGCCGGCGGCGGGTATCTCTTTCATTCCTTCCGTCTTTCGATTGGCCCGGCCGTTTGACGCCGGTAGCAACCCCGGAGCACCGGGATTCTAACGTCTTCGGTGCCGGCGCGCCAGCACGGGGAACGACTGCTTCCGGTCGCGAGGTCTCGTGCTCCGGCCCCGGGCGATGGGGTGGCAGAGGTACGCGCGGAAATCGTGGATTCGAGTTGACGGCGCCGACTCGTTCCAATTAGGTATGCCCTGGGGTGCTGCCGTGGCGATGTGAGGAGTCGACCGAGACCGGTGTTCGAAGAACAGATCCTCTCGAAACGCCATTCGCATCTGTTCAATCCGGGCTTCTGCCGGGTCATGCAGCGCGCACGCAGCGACCCCATGATCCGCCGCGAGCGCATGCACGAGCTCTGCTGTCTCCTCGGGCCCGTCGAAGGCTCGAGGGTTCCGGGCGATCACGGCGAGCTCGGCACGGCGCGTGGCGACACTGCGGTCCTGCTCTACTCGTATGCGGTGACCTCGAGCGAGGAGCGACGAATCCGGCCCCACGACGCGTTCGAGGCGCTCGATCCGCCTGATGCGGACTGCGAGGAAGTGCGCAGGGCCCTCGACGAGGAGCGACGTTTCGACCCCGAGCGTGCCCACGTGGTGAAGGGCTGCGTCGACGTGCCCGTGCCGCAGCGGCCCCGACATCCGATCGAGTTTCTCCCGGCGCGCTCGATGTCGGACGCCATCGAGAACCGCAAGCCGACGCAGGCGTATTTCCAGAATCCCACAGATTGAGCGATGGCAGACCACTGGGTGCGCGTCGTCCAGAAACTACCCTCCCCTGCGAGCCGTCTTCACATCAGACACGCGGCGAACGAACCCTGGTGGCCGCAGGTGATCGACGACTACTGGTCGGGTCGCTTGGGAGGTCTCGAGCGTGTTCCGAGCTCGAAGTTCGCAGAGGTGGATCGCGGCTCGGTCGGGCCCGAACCGCGCGTGGTCTACTTCAAACGCTTTCTGCGACGCGGCTCCTTCGATTCGTTCAAGCATCTCGTGCGAGCATCCCGTGCGGCTCGTGCGTTCGCCGGCATACGGCTGTTCTCGGACGCCGGGTTCTCATCGACATGCGTCTCCTGCATCGTCGAGGCACGCCGTCTGGGTGTCGTCCGTGAGAGCTGTCTCGTCACGGAGGAAGTGCCGGATGCGCCATCCCTCACCCACTGGCTCTTCGACGATTCGTTCGGTGCGGGGCCTGATCGGCCACGACGCCGGCGCTTTCTTCGTGAGCTGGGAGCCGAGGTCGGCGCGATTCACGCTGCCGGGCTCTACCATGGTGATATGCGGCACGGCAACGTCCTGTGTCGCGAGGACGGTTCGGGTTGGAGATTCGCGTGGCTCGATCTCGAGCGCTCCTCCGCCTACTCCCGGCTACCGATCGAGCGTCGCGTCTACAATCTCTCCCAGCTGAACCTCTGGCGCGACGGTCTGACCTTCGGCGATCGCTGGGTCTTCTGGGCCGCCTACGTAGAGCGGGCCGGGCTCGACCGTGCGGCCGCGAAGAACGTGCTGTGTCGAGTCGTCGCCGAAACACAGCGCCGCTGGCGGATCCGGGGCTGGTGGAAGTAGCGTCGATTGTGGCGGGGTCCGGGGTCGATTCGGCTGCGCGGCGGACCGCGTCCGGGCAGTCCGTGAATCGGATCGATGATCGCGGAGCAACGCAGGCGTGCTGTCTGCACGTTGAGGATCCAGCCGCGCAGCCCGACGCAGTCCACTGCGTGACTCACGGTTTTGCAGTGGAAAGCGGTGAGACACGCCGGCCATGACCGGTTTGTCCGTCCTCTGCCATCAACCACTCTACCTGCCGACTACGACCGACCGTGCGGCAGCCGCGATCGTGCACGGTCGGTGGATTCAGCCATCCAGATAGCAAGGCGGAGTTGCACCGCCGCTCACGGCCCGGGAACGAGTCGTGGCCCCTTTCTCTTCCCCGGGCTCCCGGAGAGTTTTTCCAGAACCGGATCTCCTCCTCACGACACCAATACTGACAGGACCGAAAACCACTCACTCGCACAAGTGGCGCTCGCTTCAAAGAGAAACACCAAGGAGGATCGGAAAATGGTACGACTCGCGTTTTCAGCTTGTCTTGTAACGGCCGTGATTCTCACGGCGTCGGCTTCCGCTCAATTGAGTATCGCCCCAGGAATTGTCTCGGATCGTCTGCCATGCCCGATTCCCGTGGAGCCGTTCCCGTCGGGAGTGACGGATCGCCCGAATGAGGTCTACGAATCAGAGGCCGACTACTACTGGTGTCACTCGTCAACCCATCTACAGGGCAATCCTCGAACCGAGAAATTTGCCGCCAGCCTTTTCTACTTCCCGACGTCGAGCTCGGATCTCGGCGGTCTGCACAGCGCCATCGTCGTCAACAACCCGAGCCCGACGGTCTCCGTCACAGGCGCCATCGAATACTACGACGAGGGGGGGACGCTTCTGGCGGTCAGCCCGTTCACACTCGGCCCAGACGAAACTCACACCGAGATGGCAGTGCCCCTGGCCAGCGCGGTTCCTGTGGGTCGCGGCTCAGCACGGATTGTCAGCACTAACGGCAACCCTTTCGTCGGTGAGACCATCCACCATGCTTCGGATCTGGGCCAGTTTCCCGACAACGACCTTCACGGGACCGGGATCACTAGCTCCCAGCAGCTGCAATCTGTTCAGAACAACAAGAAGAAGCTGTGGTGGGGGCCGATTCCCGCCACCAACACCAGCGGAGTGGACGCTCTGAATGGTCTGCTTCCCTTCTTCGTGCTCTGTAACCCCACGGCAACACCCATCAACGTCGGCGTTGGCATCGCCTCGGCCAGCGGTCAGGTTCTTCCCTCCGTGCCCCTGGTCATCCCTCCGTACTCCAGCTCCCTGCAGACACAGCTCTACACGGCGCTGCGCGCACAGTACCTGGGAGCCACCGGCCTCTTCGACGACGACTGGCTTGTGGTGGTGAACGCGGATGGTCCGGTCATCGGTGATGCGTTCCTGGCCGACGCGTTCGGTGACGACGCCGACCTCAATCTGGAGATCGGAACAAGGCTGCGGCTCACGTCGATGATGATGCCGAACACCAGGCGCCTCCGTCTCACCAACCCGGAGCTGGTCCACCAAGACTCCACCACGACATCCTTGGCCAGCATCTCGACCTTGATGGGCCTCTTGAATGCAGGGAACCGCAACGTCGGGCCGGTCCGCATCGAATACCGGGACCGCGACGGAGTCCTGCTCGGTACCGACACCATCGGTTCGATGCCGCGCGGCACCATGGCTCGGATCGGACCCGGCCAGCCGTTGACCCCGAACTATCCGATCGGCGGGGTCTTCTCCGGCCACGTGCGCATCCGTGGCTGCAGGAGCGGCCTGGTAGGCTGGTCGATGCGGGCCACGGAGCCAGACATATTCGAGAACCCCGCGCCCTTCAAGGCCTGGGGAGAAACGCTGCACGGCACGAACGGCGCCGAGCCAGGCAACGGCTTCCAGGTCACGGACTCGGGTTCCACCTGGAAGCGCAAGGTGATCTGCCTGACCCGTGTCTGGGACTCCGGACTCTGGTTCCCGGGTTACAGCACGTTCCTGAATCGCTCGGTGCCGAACGTGGGCCCCTACTTCTACCGCTTCTTTCGACTCGTGGACAACCCGCCCTTCGCGCCCATCGATGTCACGAACTACGGGATACAGCCCTACGCCGGAGTGCGCTACCGCGAAACCTCCTTCACGTTCGAGGACAGCCCGACTCCGCTTGCGGTCGTCAGCGGGGCGGAGACCATCAGTGGTCGAGTCGACGTCACCAATCTCAATGCCAACATCATGGGCATCAAGGTCAAAGGCGATCCCATCCTCGAATGGGGGCTCGGCTTCGGCGGGTCTCCCTGAACGACGCTCGCCAGCCCAGAAGGGACACGGTGTCCGGTACTGTGCCGCGCGGAGT
>CAYMLL010000134.1:14506-19179 GCA_964390645.1 uncultured Planctomycetia bacterium
CCTTTCGGGCTGTAGGTTGTCGTCGCAGGAGTGTTTCGTTCGCACGACGACCGCGCTGGAGTCACACCCGATGACGGCAGTCAAGGAAGGAATAGACACGGCAAGAGCAAACCGTAGCGTCCCGCTCTCCTCTTCGAACATCGACCCTCGATCACCTCCCCATCGCTCGCACCGTTGTCATGCAGCCGCGCTCCATGACATGACCGCAGCTGCGGGCGGCGAGAGAACGAGCAGCAAGATAAGCCGGATTATCCCGGCGAGGATTGAAGACCCATGAAAAAAGCCATCTTCTACGGCGTTCTTGTCCTGGTTGGCTTCCAGCCGCTGAGGATCGGTGTGGTCCATGCGAGCGACGCCGTCTGGAAACGTATGGTCGTGGTCGGAGCCAGTGCCGCTTCGGGTTTCGGCACCAACGCCGAGATCGGCCCCGGGGCCAAGAGTATCAAGCTCGCCGACGTCGTCGATCGCATGATTCGTAAGAAGCACGACACCGTCGTCGATGCCTCGAACTCCTTCTTCTTTACCAATCCGGGTCAGACTGCCAAGAAGCTCCTGGCGCGAACTCGATCAGCCAAGCCGACCGCAATCATCGCCAGCGACTTCCTCTTCTGGTTCGCTTACGGGGGCCACGAGGACCGTGAGGCGAGCCTGGAGAGCGGCATGAAGCTCCTCGAGGACTTCAATTGTCCTGTGTTGATCACCCTTCTCCCGGACATGAGTGGAGCGGTGGGCAAGATGCTCTCGCGCCAACAAGTCCCGAGTGTCGACGAGCTCGAGAATCTCAACACGACGATCAAGAAATGGGCCAGGACGCAGAAGCATGTCATCGTCGTACCGCTCGTCTCGACGCTGCAAGCGATTCGCGAAGGCAGGGCCGTCAAGATCGGCGCCAGCAAATGGCCGAAGGGTTCGTTGCCGAGAATCCTCCAGGACGACCAGCTCCATCCCACCGTCGAAGGACTCGCCATGATGGCGGCGCTCAGCCTCGAGTCTCTGGTGAAGTCCAGGAAGCCCCGGATCTCCTCCAAGACGTTCTCACTTCAGCCTCGGAAGATCGCCAAGAAACTCGTCGAAGAAAAGAAGCAGGGCCTGAAGTGAGTGCCGGCGTGCGTCACCGGCGTCGGTGCATCAATCGCCCCCGACGGAAGTGCGGTATCATCCGGTCCTTGCGGTCGTTCGTGAGGGGCCGAACGCACGCACCGACGCCGGTGGGGTCGAGTACCCGCCGGGTTCCTCTGAACAGTCCCGGTCATGTCACTCGACATGACTTCCTCTTTTCCCGGGCCTGGGCTGGCCCACCCGGATGATGTGACAGACCGACCCGCCGGCCGCATCAGCCGGGCGACCTCAATCCAGTATCCCCCGCACCAGCTTTCCGTGCACGTCGGTGAGCCTGTACTGGCGGCCCTGGAACTTGAACACGAGCCTCTCGTGGTCGATTCCCAGCAGATGCAGGATGGTCGCGTTGAGGTCGTGCACGTGGACCGGATCCTCGGCGACGTTGTAGCAGTAGTCGTCCGTGGCGCCGTGGACATGACCCGCCTTCACCCCGGCCCCCGCGAGCACGGTGGCGAAGCAACGCGGGTGGTGGTCGCGGCCCGATTTCTTGTCGGGGGCCTGGGCGTAAATGGTTCTGCCGAACTCGCCTCCCCATACGACCAGCGTGTCGTCCAGCAGACCGCGCTGCTGGAGGTCGCGCAGGAGTCCCGCGGTGGCGTGGTCCGTGTCGGCGCACTGTCGCGGAAGATCCTGGGCGAGCTTGAAGTGGTGATCCCAGCCCATGTGGAACAGCTGGATGAAGCGGACGTCTCGCTCCGCCAGCCGTCGGGCCAGCAGGCAGTTCGCCGCGTACGATCCGGGCTTCTTGACATCCGGACGGTAAAGCTCGAGAACGCTCCGGGACTCTCCCGACACGTCGGCCAGCTCGGGCACGCTCGCCTGCATCCGGAAGGCCATCTCGTACTGGGCGATTCTCGATTCGATCTCCGGATCGCCGATGACCCCGTGCTGCAGCGTGTTCAACCGCGCGAGGTCGTCCAGCATGTCCCGCCGCATCGGACGATCGATGCCCGGAGGATTCGACAGGTAGTAGACCGGATCCCCGGTATTCCGGAACTTGACTCCGGAGTGCTCCGTCGGCAAGAAGCCCGCGGCCCACAGACGGCTGTAGAGCGGCTGGGCATCCGAAGCGCCCCCCCTGGAGGTCAGCACCACGTAGCCGGGGAGGTTACTGTTCAGCGCCCCCAGGCCGTAAGAGATCCACGCGCCGATGCTCGGGCGGCCGGCGAGCTGAAAGCCGGTCTGGAAGAAGGTGATCGCGGGATCGTGGTTGATCGCCTCGGTGTGCATCGAGCGGATCAAGCAGAGGTCGTCGGCAACCTCACCGAGTCCCGGCAGCAGCTCGCTCAGAGCGATCCCGCTGCGTCCTCGACGGACGAAGCGGTAGCGCGTCGGGGCCACCGGCAGCGACTTCTGGGTGGAGGTCATCGTGGTGATGCGCTGCGTCCCCCGCACCGATGCCGGCAGCTCCTTGCCACGCTGCTTCTCGAGCTCCGGCTTCGGATCGAAGAGGTCTGCCTGGGAAGGACCGCCCGACTGGAAGAGGTAGATCACCCGCTTCGCCCGCGGCGCATGATGAGTCCGGTCGAGCAGCGACGTGGCCCCGGCGGACTCGTCGCAGAGAAGCGCTGCCAGCGCCGCGGAGCCCAGCCCTCCGGCCGAGGTCTCCAGGAAGCTCCGCCGGCTCATTCCGTCCGACGGTCGCGGCATGTCCTCCGGATGTCGGTTCACCGCTGTCGTCTCGTCCTGCTCGTCATCACTTGTTGATCAGCTCGTCGAGGTTCAGGATGACGTTCGCCACCGTCGTCATGGCAGCCAGCTCACCCCTGTCCCGCTCACCGGACACCTCGGACTCCCCCTGCTCGAGCAGAGACGCGGCGCTCCCCGGATCCTGCCGATAGCGAGCCAGCCGGCGACGGTAGCCCGCCAGCAGAACATCCAGCTCGACCGTCCTCGCCTGCCGCATCGTGGCGCAGCGAAAGCCCCAGGCGATCCGCTGCCGAGGCGTCGAGTCCCGCGTCATCATCCGCTCGGCAAACTTCTTCGCGGCCTCGACGTAGGTCACCGAGTTCATCAGTGCGAGCGCCTGAAGCGGCGTGTTCGTCCGTGACCGCTTCACCGTGCACACTTCCCGGCTCGGCATGTCGAAGAGCAGCATCCCCGGAGGGGCGACGGTTCGGCGTATCGCGGTGTAGAGGCTGCGACGATAGAGCTTGTCGCCACGGTCCTGCTGGTATCTGCCTCGCTTCTCGACCTCCTCCCAGAGCCCGGCGGGCTGATAGGGCCTGACGCTGGAGCCACCCACCTGCTCGTACAGCAGCCCGGAGATGGCCAGGGCCTGGTCGCGGACCATCTCCGCCTGCAAGCGGACTCTCGGTCCACGGCTCAGCAGCCGGTTGCGCGGATCTCGCTCGAGCCGGCGCGCGTCGACGACATCACTCTGCCGGTAGGTAGCGCTCGTCACCATCAGCTCGAGCATTCTCTTCAGGTCCCAGCCCGACTCCACGAGCTCGACCGCCAGCCAGTCCAACAACCCGGGGTGGCTGGGCCAGTCGGCCTGCACGCCGAGGTTCTCCGAGCTTTCGACGAGCCCCGTGCCGAAGAGCTGCTCCCAGAGGCGGTTGACCACCACCCGCGCAGTCAGCGGATGACGCCCGCTCACGAGCCAGCGTGCGAGCCGCAGCCGCGTCGTCGGCTCCTCACCCGTCGACGAGGAGAACGCCTGCGGAAGTCCAGCGGTGACCTCCTCCCCGGGAGCGTCGTACTGACCGCGACCGAGCACGAAGGCCTTTCGCGGTACGTCCATCTCACGCATCACCATCACCATCGGATAGCGGGAGTCGAGCCGGGCCGTCTGACGGTCTCGCTCTTTCTTGTCCTTGACACGGACAGCTATGTCCGCGGCCTCTCTCTGGAAGTCCTTCGCCCGGTACCGGATCCGCGGCTCGGCGCTGCCTCTGAGGTTGTTGATGAAGCCCTTCTCGTTCAGGTTGTTGAAGAGGGCGAATAGGCGGTAGAAGTCCTTCTGGCTCACGGGGTCGTACTTGTGGTCGTGACAGCGCGCGCAGCTCAACGTGAGCCCCAGCCATACCGATCCCATCGTCTCGACGCGGTCGATGACGTACTCCGTGCGCCACTCCTCGTCGATGGCCCCGCCCTCGGTGTTGATCCGATTGTTGCGATTGAAGCCGGTCGCCAGCACCTGCTCGTTACTCGCATCCGGTAGCAGGTCTCCCGCCAGCTGCTCGATGGTGAACTCGTCGTAGGGCTTGTTGTCGTTGAACGCCCGGATCACCCAGCTCCTCCAGGGCCACTGACTGTTCTCCAGATCGTTGTCGTAGCCATGACTGTCGCCGTAACGAGCCCCGTCGAGCCACCACATCGCCATACGCTCGCCGAAGCGCGGCGATCGCAACAGACGCTCCACGACGCCTTCGTAGGCGCGACTCGACTCGTCCGCCAGGAAGTCCTCGAGCTCCTCTATCGTCGGGGGCAGGCCGGTCAAGTCGAGGCTCACGCGGCGGAACAGCTTTTCCCGCGAAGCGGGCCGCTGCGGCTCCACCCCCGCTTCGAGCAGCCCCGTGGCGACGAACCCGACCAACACCATCACCCCC
>CAYMLL010000135.1:0-19175 GCA_964390645.1 uncultured Planctomycetia bacterium
GGGAATTCCGTCGCCGTCGAGATCGCGGTCGACTCGATAGGTCACGCTGCCGATCTCCCCGGAGGCGCCCGCAAGATCGTAGCCCACGGCGCGAATATGAACGTCGTACGGAAGCCGTGGCCGCTGCTCGATCTGCAGGGCGATGCGGAACGGTGGCACCTGATCGTCGACGCGCACCACGCCGTCGACGTAGAAGCGCACATGCTCCACGTAGACGTCGTCGCGGGCATAAGCGGTAACCGTGGCGGTATCGCCCGGTGCGAACATCGTCTTGTACCCCTCGAGGACGACTCGGCCACGCGGAGCCACACTCCCATCATCGCCCGAGGGAAGCACCTGAGCGAAAGACACCAGCGAAGGCGACAACGCGACGAGGAACTCCTGCGACATCGTCAGATCCAGAATGGATTCGTCGGTCCCGAGAGGCGCAGTCCCGTCGTGCTCGATCGCTCCCGACTCGAGAATCCGGAAGACCTGTGCGGTCCCGAACTCCGATGGCGTGAACGCGACAAGCCGTCGTCCCAGAGCCGCTATCGACGTGAAGGCGTCGCCGGGGAACTCCTCCTGCGAGTCGTCGACGAAACGCAGCTCGGTCGGATCCTCGTTCGAGACGACCAGGATGCCGCGGCTGCCATGAGCGACGTAGACGCTCTTGTGCATCGCCACGAGCCCACTGAAGAGACCGACACCCTCCGGAAACTGGAGGCTGTCGAGCCGACGCGGCCTCGAAGGATCCGAGATGTCGACGGAAACCAGCTGTCGCGACAGCCTCAGCGAAACGTACGCGATGTCGGCGTGAATCGCGAACTCTCCGATGGTCGACGACGTGAAGTGTCCGAGAGTCTCGATGTCGCCGGGCCCTCGCCGCCGGAGCGCCGTCAGGCCGCTGCCCCCGGCCGCGTAGATCAGGCCGTTCTCGACGAGGACCGAGTTGACGCCTCCGTCGATCTCCACCGTGGTCTCCTCGATCAGCTCTCCTGCCCCGGACCTGTTGATGATGTGGAGCCCGTCGGCACCCGCGGCGACGTACGCGACGTCACCGTCGACAGCGACGCCCCGCAGGTCGCTGCTGAGCGTCTTCTGGTCGAGACGCAGGAGAACGAAGGGGGATCGACGGAGCCTGTAGACGACCAGCACGTCGTCATCGGTCACGACGTAAACATGACCGTCCGGCGCGACGGCGAGTCGCTTACCGACCCAGAAGCTCAGCTCGCGCGTGCCGCCCAGCTCCGGGTCAAATCGCGTGCCTCCCCGATCGTTGGGATCGAGCGGATCGGTGTCGACCAGGACCTCGACATCGTCGGGAGACGTGTCGCTGTCGGTGTCGCCGTTTGCCGGGTCCGTTCCGTACAGCAGAACCTCTTCGCCGTCGTCGAGGTGGTCCCCGTCCGTGTCATCATCGTCCGGTCGTGTTCCGAGCCGGAGCTCTTCAAGATTCGAGAGTCCGTCACCGTCCGGATCCTCATCGGCGTCATCGCGCAGCGGGTCGAGACCGTGCTCGATCTCCCACGAGTCCGGCATGCCGTCGCCGTCGGAGTCGACGCTCGTGTCCACCTCCGCGAGAATCTGCGTCCACTCGCCGTCGCTCACGAAACGTACCCATGCGAGGCCGTCCCCCTGGGCTCCGACCAGTCCCGTCGCTGTGACGGAGACCACCGAGCGATCCGTCGACTCTACCCGTGCCGCCGGGTCCTCGAACGCGCCGCCGACCCCGCCGTAGGGCTCGCCTGTCGAGGTCACGCCGGTGGCCTGGAGTCGGTCAACCTGTCCGGCGGCCGCGAGTGACACCTTGCGGACACCGTCGGCGCTCCTCAGCAACACGCCGTGGACGGGATCCGGCGCCGTGCCGTCGATGGGTGCCGTGCCCGAGTACCCGTTGACGCCGTGGAGCACGATAACCCGCGAGTCGAGCGACTCGTTCAACGACTCACGCGGCGCGCCGCCGAGGTCCGAGACGAGCGTTGCACGCGTCGGCGTGTTCGTCGGAGCGCCCTCCACCGCGTAGGTAGCATCCTCGCGCATCTCGACCGCTTCACCGCTTGCGGTCGTGACATGCCACCGCGCACGCAGAGTGCTCATCCCTGTGTTGACCAGCGTCGTCGACGGACTCGCGGCTCCGGACTCCAGCAGGTCGAAGGCATCCGGATCACGTGCCGCGACGTTGCCACCCGCGCACACGAAGAGCCAGGCCACGGCGAGAAGAGAGACACGGGCTCGGTGACGACGGCACAGCCTCATCGCTTCCCTCCCGCGACGCCCACGTCGCGCGCTTCGGGCGCCACCCCTCGTGGCCAGGTCGCAGGGGTGCTCCTCACCTCGAGCGTCACCGTCAGCGGGGCGAGAAAGCCCTCGTCGAGCGTCCGCTTGCGGCTTCCAGCCACCGCTCCTGGAAGGCCCGCGAGCCCCGGCCGGTTGTAGCCGTTGAGCTCGAAGGGCGCGGTCGGTCGGAGGCCGTCCTGACGCGTCAGGAAGCGCCCCAGTTCCGGTGAGAAGTAGCGCGCTCCTCGACAGTGGAGGCCCGACTCGAAGTCCCAGAGCTGGCCGCCGAAGAAAAGAGCGCTGCCGCTGTCGGGCACTGCGACAACAGCGCCGTTGCCGTTGCGCACGCGGAGCTGACCGTGCGGTCCGTACTCGGCGCTCATCCGCCTCGAACCATCACCGCGTACGAGGACCAGAGTGGAGCCCCGTGCGTCGTGGAGAAAAAAGCGAGGCAAGGAGGACTCCTCGGATGAGCGTCCCATCACGACCGCCGGACGAGCACCGTCCTCCCAGAGGTACTGCCGCAGCACACCGCCGCTCGATTCCCTCTCTTCCCCGACACCGTCGTGCGCCCACGTGTAGCGCAGCACGCCCGGTCGCTGGTCGCGAGACGGCACGAGCACGTCTTTCTCCACACGTCGACCTCGCCCACGACCTCGCCAGGGGTCCTGAGCGCCCACCGCGTCGTAGCGGTAGCGAGCGACCACGGATCCCGCGCGCTCGATGCGGATCAAGCGGTCGAGAGCGTCGTAGAAGAACCTGTCCGCTCCCAAACGCTCGATCCGTCCCGTCGCCCCGTGCTCGAGAGCCTGCGAGCCGAAGTTCTCGTAGCGGTCGAGAGCATCGACGGTCACGCTCAGGACCGACTGGTCGATCTCGACCTGTCGCCAGTTATGGTTGCCGTCCAGGAGAAACCCGTGCTTGCGAATCGGATTCTGTGGCGGTACGCGCGGATCAAAGACCGCTGGCTGATACTCCCGGATCCGGTACAGCGAGTCGTACCGCCAGACGTCGCCGACCCCATCCCTGTCTACCCGTCGCTGCCAGAGTGGATCACCTCGCCCGTTGAGCCCGTACTGGAAGCGCGCGAGAACATCCCCGGCAGCGGTCTCGTGACTCGTGGCGGTGATGCCACCCAGCTCGTCGTAGCCGACCGGCCGGACGATGCCGGCAGGGTCGACGCCGACGAAGGTCGAGAACGTGCCGCCCTCGACGACGCGATCGAGGATCCGGCCATCGCTCATCCGACTGTATTCGACGTACGCCATGCCCGAGATGTCGCGGAGCGCCGACTGCGCGCCGCCGGGGCCCCGCACACGCACGACGACTCGACCGTCGGGGTAGCGTTCGCTGACCAGCCGTCCGTTGTCGTCGTGGGAGTACGAGTAGCCGAAGCCCCCCTGCCACTCGGTGATCATTCGTCCCAGCGAGTCGTGACGGCGAAGCACGAGGGCGTCGTCCGTCGTATCGCCCGCTTCGTTGTTATCCCACGCCAGCGTCAACCGGCCGAGTCCGTCGTACTCGAAACGCTGCAGCGTCGTGCCAATCACCTCGGCGACCTCACCGCCGGAGCTGATCGCACGTTCAACGAGGCGGTGCAGCGAGTCGAACTGCAGCGTCGTGACGACCCCGTCGAAATCGACGTGCCGGGTCGGGCTTCCGTCGCGATCGACCTCCCAGAGCTCGACCGTGCCGTCGTGACGGATCTTGCGCTCGAGGTAGCCAGCACGATCCCACTCCACACGCGTACGATGACCAAGATCATCAATCCAGGCACCAAGCCGCCCGTTGCCGTCCCATTCGTAGATCTCGGTGACGAGTCCATCGATGTTGAAGCCGTTCGTGCTCTCGATCGGCGAGTCTCCGGTGCCGTCGGCGCGCAGCTCGTGAACGGCACGCACGACGTGCCCGAGACCGTCGTAGGTGAAGCGCCTACGATTACCGTGACCCGTGATGTTGTCACGCTGATCCGGAGTCAGGAGATGCAGCGAGTCGTCCAGGTCGGGCTCTGCGGCTGCGCCGATCGCGGTCGCGCTCGAGTCCGATATCATCACGGGGTTGTTCGAGCTGTCGTAGCGCACGCGCCACGTGCCGCCGGAACTGTCGACACTGAGAACACGCCGACCCAGCGGGTCGTAGACATGGACATCCGTCTCGACGATGCGCAGGCGACCGTTCTGATCGTAGTCGGGATCGTCGACGACACTCGGGTCGACCACCGACCGGGAGACGCTCTCCCGCTCCTCCCGGACCAGATTGCCGGTCGCATCGAAACGACGTCGGATGACGTTGCCGGCCGTGTCGCTCTCCTTCACGATGCGCCCCGCTGCGTCCCGCACGAAGGTACGCTCGACACCGTCGGGATCGATGTACAGAACCAGTCGGCCCTCGGCGTCGTGGTGCCGCGTCTCCCCGACGGTGCGCGGGCCGCCACCCTCCTCCGCAACCCCGAAGAGCGAACGGCGGCGCTCGCGCTCACGACCCTGCTCGTCCCAGACCGTGACGATCCGCGAGAGGAGGACGTTCTCGTCCGTGCCGGAGTCCGGCGGTGTCGGTCCGCCGACGGTTCCCAGGAAGGACTCCATGAAGACCTTGCCGGTTCCGTCGCGTTCGAAGACGCGAGCTCCCCCCGCCGCGTCGATGATCACGGCCAGACGATCATGGCCGTCGTAACGCATCTCGGTCCGCTCACGTTCACCGTCCCCGTCGGAGTCCGCGGCGTCGACCTCGACGAGGATGTTTCCGTTCTCATCACGGTAGACGTCTCGACGCTTTTCGTCGGTCGTTCCCGGAGCCACGACGTGCACGATCTCGAGCCCTCGCTCATCGTACTGCCTGGTCTCGTCGGTCCCCGCGACCGGGCGGATCATTCGCACGATACGACCGTCGGGATCGCGGCGCAGTGACGTCGTCACGGATCTCTCCGGTCCCGCCTCGCCGCCGGAGACTTCCCGGGTCGTCGACACGAGCTGTCCGAGGATGTCGTGCTCGTACGACGTCTCGATCCACGGATTCTCCGAGACGAAGAGGTGCGTTCCGGCGTCGTTGGCTCGCCTGTTGCTGTAACGCGTCGCCGAGAGAAGGTTGTCCGCATCCCAGGTCAGCTGCCGACGGTACGCCAGCGGCTCGGCAACCCGCTGCTCTTGCAGCTGTCCAAGCTGGTTGTGAGTGTAGGTCGACACGTTGCCGACCGGATCGGTGTGAAGCGCGAGGTGGCCCAGAGCGTCGTAGGCCCACGAATCCCGGATTCCGAGCGGCTCGTCATCTCCGAGCCCGTCGGAATCGATGATGCGCGCGGCAAGGAAGCCGCCGGTATCACGATCGAGACCCTCTCCGACTGTTGCCGTCCCGTCTCCGTCTGGATCACGTTCGGGATGATACCCGTAACGTGTGACGACGCCGACGGCGTCCCGGCGCGTACTGAGCTGCCCGAAGAAGTTGTACGTGAACCTGCGCGTCGAGCTCCGGAGAACTCCGTCCGAACCCGACGTCGACGGAAGGTCCTCACGAACGACCCGACCAAGACGGTGGAGAACGCTGCCGTCGTCGTTCTGGTCCCCCAGGCCGGTCGGAACCCCCGCGTGATCGAGCGCCTCCAGCAGCTCGGCCCCGTCGAGTCCGATCGAGGCCGCGAGCGCTTCGATCGAGGCGTTCTCCTGATAGTCGAGCACACGGCGCGTCGCACGTGACTCGTCCGGCGCACCGTCGGACCCGGGCGGCGTCTCGAGAATCACCTCACCGAAAACGGGCTCGTATACGCGCAGCGTCACCTGCGGCCGCGCCGTCGCGCCGCTACTCGCAGGCGCAGCGTGAAGCTCCTCGCGAACACAGTTCGCACGACTCGTGCGCAGCGGAGCCTCCTCGTCGTAGACACGCTCCGTGCGACCACCGCGTGGAGACTGCTCCGTCCTCAGAAGGCCCTCGCGCGTCCAGCGAAACCGGGTCTCGTACCACGGAGGCTTGACGCCCGCCGGAGGATGGAGCGTGTTCGCGTCGCGCGGCCGGTCGTCCTCGAGCGTGTACACTCGTACCACGAGTGGCAGGCCGGCGCCGTTGGACGTGATCTCGGTCGTGACTCCCCGGGCGTCGACGACGCGTGTCAGCACCGCCTCGGAGGCCAGAAAGGCCCCCAGACCGCCTGGCGGCACCGGCTCTCCGACGGCGTAGAACGACCGATCGATGTACTCGAACTCGACCGCACCTCCGGCCACGACACCGGTCGCATTGACGCCGCCGATCTCCTGAGAGATCACGCGGTCGAGTTCCGCCGCTCCGGGATTCTCGCTGTAGCGATTCACCAGACGTGCGATCTTCGTGCCGGCGGCGACCTCACGCGGCTCGATCCATGCCTCCAGGTTGTGATTGAGCCGACGGTCGTCGAAACCGGACGTATAGCGGTACTCCGTACGTTTTCCGGACGGGAAGTCGTTGCCGTTCGGCGTACCGGTAACCGCCGGACCCGTCACCGCGACGAGATCCCCGCGATCGTCGTACTCGAAGACGACGGTGCGGCCGGTAAAGTCGGTGACGGATTCGATGCGGCCCGAGGCATCCCAGGCGTACTCGATCCTCCGGCCCAGCGTGTCCACGACGGCGGTGAGCCGGCCGCCGTCATCGCGCTCCATCAAGAGGCGGTTGCCGGCACGGTCCCTGATTGACCGGAGGCGTCCCGCGGCGCCCGAGTCGTCGATCGGGAGGTAGCGATAGCGCAATCCGTCGGGCTGGAACTCGACGAGGAAGCCTTCGGTGTCTTCGTAGAGACGCGAGAAGATCCCGATGGGCGACGCGAAGCGTTCCGTGCCCATATCATAGAGGTACTCGTGGCGTGAGCCGCGCCCGTCGACGCGCACGACGTTGCCCGAACCAGGCGAGCGCACGACGCGGCGGTCGGCGTACTCGTGCTCCCAGCCCCACCCGAGCGAACCCTGGAAGTTGCTTCGACTCTCGTAACGACGCCGCAGCTCGAAAGACAGTCCCCGTCCGCGAATTTCCATGTCCACCGCATCGAGAAAGAACTCTCCGGAGTGCGTGTAGACGTTATAGCCGGCCACATGGCTCCTGGTACGCTGAGGCACCTCGACGATTCGCGCAAGCCCGCCATCGACGTCGCCGTCGAAGCGGCCGACCTCGCCGCCCGACGTGCCCGGCAACTCGAAAAAGTGGAGTCCGCCACGCCGTACTCCCTCGCCGTAGGAAGTCTCGATCGTCAGACCGTCCCTCGAGACGCGACCGGGAGACATCGGGCGCGGACCGAGGTTGCCATCAAGCTCATGAAGCGGCACCGTCCGACACGCCGGGAAGCCGGGATTCGGAAGCACGAGCCGAGCCGGCGGGTCGAAGCGAACCCCGGATGGCGATATGACGATCGGGATCCGTACGTCGATGTCGTCGAGAGAGCTTCCCGACACGATCCGGGAACTCGGCGCCGAGACACGCACGAGCCCATCGTGCGACCCATCGGAGAAGATCGCCGATCCCGGTTCGACGTGCAGGCGAAGCCCGGCGAGCGCCGTCAGCGAGAAGACGCCTCCCTGGCTCGAGCTGACGCGCAGCACCCGGGTGCGCGACGTATCCGTGAGACGCACGACGCGAAGTGCTCCTCTCAGAGAATGCCGGCGACCTGACACGAGCAAGACGGTGCGACTGGTACCCGAATGCGTTGCGGAGGCGTCGACCTCGATGCGCACGCGTCCGACCGGCGCTCCGTGCAAGACGAACTGACCACGCAAGCCGGTGGTGGTCTCGACTCCATCGGCGCCCGCTACCCGCACCGTGGCACCCGCAACTCCGACCCCGCGATCGTCACCCACCCATCCCTTGACTGCCGTGTCGAGCGGAGCACCGGTCTCGAATCCATCGATCTCGAAGCTCACCAGGGCCCCGGCAAAGCTCGCCTCGACCCGGCTGCGCGACGCACCCCGGGGCAGGGCGACGGGGACGACCGCCAATCCCCGGCTGTCGGTGCGCACGTCGAGAGCCACCGAGGCGCGCGCGCCGAGACGAGCTGCACCCTCGACGACACGGAAGAGCACGGTACGACCGGCGACCGGATCACCGCGACGATCGACGACCCGAACACTCAACGGATCCAGGGTGCTCTCGCCGGCGACTCCGACCCGACGTCTACCCCGATGCGCGACGAGCTGCGATTCGCCACTGGCGGTCGTGTCGAGGACGACCGCCTTGCTCGAAGCCGGATCTCCCGGAATCCCGACCCCGATCACCTGGCTGCGCGCGCCGATCTCGTCCCCGGCTCGCACGCGAACGCGAGCGACTCCGTCACTGTCCGTCGAAACCACGGTTCTGCGACCCACGCCCTCGAAGGACCCCGAGCCGACCAGGAACCGGAACTCGATGCCAGAGCTCTGCCGCGGTGATCCGACCGCGGTCGTCGCCCTGACCGCGAGCTGTGCCGGATAGTCCTCACCGACGACCGTTGACTGCCGATCTCCGGTGTCGATGACGAGATGACTCCCGGAAGTGCTTTCGCGCTGGATCCTCAGAATCACGCTCGAGGAGTGCCCACGAACGTCGCGCGCCCGGAGCCGGAAGGTATTTTCGCCGGGTCGCAGACCGAGATCGACCACGAAGCTCTCCTGAACGGCAAGAGGTGCGCCGCCGTTGACACGCAACTGGATCGTCTCCGCGAGATCGAGCGGTGTTCCCGGGTCCCGCAGACGGCCGACGACGCGTACCGACTCCTCACCGGTGAAAAAATCCGCCTCGGACCCGAACGGCGACGGCGGAGGATGGAGGATCTCGATGCTCGGGGCCGTCGTGTCGACGAGAAGCGTGTAGACCCCCTGGCCCATCGCGGCGGACCGACCGGGGAGACCCTCCGGTCCCCACGCTGTCACGAGAAGGTCATGAACTCCGTCGCCCAGGTCGAGGTCGGCGCGAAAGATCTCTCCCGTCAGCAGCGCTGCTCTGCCGTTGACGGTGACGCCAGACACCCCCCCGGTGACGCGACCACGCAGCTCGAACGCGCCCATCGACGACACGAGTACGTCACTTCCTTCACGGGCTGGCCGAGGATCGAGGATCTCGATGCGCGGGTAGATGTCGTCGACAGCAACGGCTACCACGTCAACCGCCGCGTTGCCGACCTGGTCAACGGCGCGAGCCGTGATCGTGTTGGCGCCGCCGACGAGCTGCAGCCCGTCGACAACGAAGGCCCCGGCGACGACATTCGCCAGCAGTCCGTTGACGCGTACCTCCGCCTCGGGGTCGTCGACCGCGCCGACCACGCTGATCGTGGCGCTGCGAAGGACCTCTCCGCTGGTCGGACTCATGATCTGCACAACCGGCGCTGTCACGTCCGGCGCCACGACACGCGGGGCGCGGATCTCGGGAAGTCGTCCCCCGTCGGGTCCGACAGCATCCGCATCTCCCGGGGCAACCCGGTGTACCCGGATCGACACCAGGCCCGTCAGGCCGTTCGCGGTCGCCGCGACCGTGATGGCGTTCTCGCCGACCTCCAGCGAGACTCTCGACGAGAAGCGTCCGCCCCCGTTCATGAGCTCGCGCGGCTTCGACGCCCCGAGTCGCAGCGTCAGCTCGGCGTCAGGGTCCGTGACGATCCCCGAGACCCGCACGGCGGCGGCGAAAACGACCGCACCGCTCGGTGGCGAGGTGATCTTGACGACAGGCCTGCCGTCCGCGCCCGCGGCCACCGTGACGCTCGCCGAGCCCGTGACCCCGCGATGGCGCACGCCGATCGTCGCGGTGCCGACACCCCGTGCGGTCACAACCGCCTCGTCGCTGACCGAGACCACCCCCGGAGCGTCCGACGAGTAGGACGTCGACGGGTGCCGGCGCACATCCACGAGCCCCACCTCCTCACCGAATCCCAGCACTGTCAGCGTCATCGTCTCGCCGAGACGCTGAAGCACCAGAGGATTCGGAGTGACACGGATCTCCTCGAACGCCAGCTGGCCGTTGAGGCAGGTCAGGGAGTCCTCGTCGGTCGGGTCGACGCTCTCCTCTGGATAGGGAGACGGTGGTGGATCGCCGCCGAGAAACTGATAGCTCAGCAGGTAGACCACATCCGAGAGGTCGAGGCCGCCCGAGTCGTTCGCGTCACACGCATCCTCGCAGATCGGTGCATCGCCACCGGTGAAGAGGAACGAGAGGAGGTAGATCGGGTCAGCGATGTCGGTGTCCAGCGTCTGGTTGCAGTCGCCGCGTTGAAACACCCCCTGCGCGAACGCGTCCGAAGACATGCACAGTGCGAGCAAGAGCGACGGCACGAGGACACACGTCCGGTGACCATCGCGCACGCGAGCGCCGACTCGCACTGTACACGCCGACTCTGCCAACACGCGACGAACCTGCTCTTCAAGACAACCGTTCCGGGCGGAAAGGAAGCACGCGTTTTCCTCGGCTCGCTGCCGCCCGCTCAGACCCGAACACTGGACAGGCGAACAGGCGATTGTATCACGCAGCCAATGACCCTCGAAGAATCGAGTTCCGGCCGCGCCTGTCGGACGTCGGTCCGCCGGCCAATTCCCGCGAGGGTGCCGGAGTCCCGCAGAGGCGTCGAAACTCGCGCCCCTCACGCGAGGCCGCACCACCAGCCATGGAGCTGCCGACCCTCGCGACGCAGAGCCGTGAACGACCCGGCCTAGTTAGCCAGCGGAATCGTGACCGGAGTGATCAGCGTGTCGGCGAGAACGGTGAACGGAAGGTCGATGATGCGCAAGAGGACACCGAACCTGGGGCTGCCCGGGTTCTCGATGTAGTTGTACGACGACTTCGTGCCGCCGTAGACCTGGAGCTTCTGTTCCCGGTCAAGAAGATGCTCCATCGTCATACAGCTGCTCGAGAAGAGCCCGACGAGCGTCAGAATCAAGGAGGTCAAGAACTTGCGGAGCCGGACCACCGGGATCCTCCTCTCTCTTCGAGTTTCGCGAGTGCAGGTATATAGCTTGACGACGTATTCTGACAGCGGCCAGCAAAGATGCCAGCAAAACGCGGATGACTCGTTATCGAAACCCTCCACCGAAAGGCGAATCTCATGGTGTCCATGCTCGAGCTCTGGCTTCCTGTCCTGATGTCGGCGGTCTTCGTATTCTGCGCCAGCTCCGTCATCCACATGTGCACCCCGCTCCACAAGGGAGACTACTCCAGGCTCCCGGGAGAGGATGCCATTCTCGAGTCGATGCGAAAAGAGGGCGTCGGCCGGGGAGGTTACATGTTCCCCTACGCCGGGTCGATGAAGGAGATGGGCTCGCCCGAGATGCTGGCGAAGCACAACAAGGGCCCCGTCGGCTTTCTCACCGTCGTTCCCAACGGTCCGATGAACATGGGCAAGGGCCTCGCCCAGTGGTTTGCATTCTGCGTCGTGGTCACCGCCTTCACGGCATTCGTCGCCAGCCGTGGAATCGACGGCAGTGCGGTTTTCGACGAGGTCGTCGCAACAACGCTTCCAACCTCCTTGCTGGGCTTCGCGTTGAGCAACATCACGGACTCGATCTGGAAAGGCGCCAGCTGGCGAGTGACAGCCAAGTTCATGCTGGATGGCACTGTCTACGCCGTCGTCACGGCTGCGACGTTCGGATGGCTGTGGCCGGTGATTGACTGAAATCCCGCGGCCAGATTCAATTCCGTCGCGAGCTCCGTCGCACGCCGACGACGATCAAAGCGTAAAACGTCCGTTCCCCGCGGTGGCGCGTAGCCTCGGTCGAGCGCACGCCGCAACACCCTCTCGATCGCATCTCCGTCGTCCGGAGGCGCCAGCATCTCGTGTCCGACGCTTGCGAGAAGTGAGCGGGTGGCACCGTCCGGAACGATCCCTACGATCGGCTTCCCGGCAACGAGATACTCGTACAGCTTCCCTCGCACGTAGGTCACGCCATCGTCGGGAGGGTCGTAGAGCAGCAGGCGGTCGGCTGCGAGGTGAAGTCGAAGAGCCTCTTCGTGCGTCAGCATCCCGGGCATCTCGAAGAGCGTCTCGAGACCGCGCTCCAGGATACCGCCACGGACGCCGGGGCCGATGTCACCCGCGAGGACGAAGCGCACCCGGTTCGCACACAGCGCCCCGACATCTCGCAGCCGGACGAGGGCGTCGAGTAGCGGCGCGAGGCTCATGTCGTGCCAGCCGAGCCGGCAGAAGGTGCCCGTGTGCGCGAAGAGCAGCGCTCCGTCCGGCGGCGGCGTCCACGCCGGCGGCGACGTGACAGTCGCTCGAGCCCGAGCCAGCTCGTCGAGGTCCACGCCATTCGGAATGACGGTGAGCTTCGAGGCGATCTGCGGACAGCGCTCGCGGTAGGTCGCGGCCATCTCCGGCGTGTTGACGATGATCCGGGATGCGCGCGCGAAGCACGCCCGCTCCATCACGCTCTCGAGACACCGACGCAGCCGCAGAGTGCGCACCGGCTTCTTCAGTGACTCGAAGGACCACGGATCGCGCAGGTCCATCACCCACGGCAGTCCGGTCCTTCTCGCCAGCAAGAGCCCGAGGACGTGAGATGACTCGGGCGGCGACGTGCTGTAGAGAACGTCGATCCCCTCGCGCTTGATCGTCCGCATGCCCGCAAGCACCGCCGGAAGCGCCCACGTGATCTCCGGGTCCGGAAGGAGGAAATGCTCGAGGAGGTCCCGACGAAGCGTGCGTGGTCGCGTACCACGACGCGAGGAGGGCGTCGAGTCGACCCGCGGGCCGTCCGGCCGCTGACGACCGAGCACTGACCTCAGTGTGCCCCGATTCAGCTGCGGTGAACGCACGACGATGTTCCCCGAGTCGTGGTCCGCGCGAGGCTCGCCGAGACGGCCCACCGTCAGCACGACGGGGCTCCAACCGCACCCGGGCAACAATCGGGCGAACTGCCGGGAGCGCTCGACGCCGCCGTTCTGCCGCGGTGGGAAGTGGTAGCAGAGCATGAGGACGCGACGGGGGTCGTCAACCGGCTCGAGCTCGGCCGCTTCGCCGGGCTCCGCCATGTCGTTCTCGAACGTCGCCCGTGTCATCGTCCTACCAGGTTCCGAGAAGCTGCCGGGGCACGTATGGGCCGCCGGAGACTTCTTCGTGACGAGGCGCGTGCCGTCTTGAGCCCTGCCCGCTCGGTGCCCGCGGTCAGCTCCCGGGAGAGCCCTTCAACCCCGCCCCGCCGACACAGACCAGGTGACGGCGGGTACGAAAGAGAAGATCCCCGTCCGCTATCGCCGGCGTCGCCATCGCGACTGCCCCGAGCTGATTGACGGCGAGCGTCTTCAGCTCGCGGCCGGCCGCGATGACGTGCACGTCTCCGTCTTCGCTCGTGAAGTAGAGCTTGCCGTCCGAGGCGACAGGCGATGCAGTGAAGCCGTGGCGCCCCTTGCCCAGACGCTCGCGGTAGAGACGCTCGCCCGTCTTCGCTTCGAAGCACGAGAGCACACCGTTGTCCCGACACGCGTAGAGGAGTCCGCGGTAGATGATGGGTGTCTGCATGTAGTTGCCCCCCCGCTGTCGACTCCATACGAGATGCTCGTGCTTCCAGTCGCCGTCGCCGAGCTCGATGTTGCCCGTCACATCAGCGCTCAGCGCGTAGATCGGCGAATAGCGCCCGTGGGCGCTGGTGATGAAGACGAGGCCCTCCCAGACTACCGGCGTCGGCACGGGAATGTCGCCGCCGCCCCCGAGCTTCCAGATCTCCTTCCCGTCGGCGAGATCGTAGCCCCCGATGTGACGGTACCCGTTGACGAGGACGCGACCGACACCGCGATGCACATGAACGGTCGGTGTGCTCCACGTTGGCACGTCCCTGCGCGCCGTCCTCCAGACCTCACGCCCGTCCTCGATGTCGTGAGCGGCGATGAAGGATCCCTCCTGGACGTCGCATTGCACGATGACGCGCCCGCCGTGGATCACCGGCGAGCTCCCGAAGCCCCACTGTGCGTCCTTGGCACGATAGTAGCCGGAGTCGAGGCGGCCGAATTGCCTCTTCCACAAGAGCTTCCCGTCCGTCTCGTAGCAGAAGAGCCCTTCGGATCCGAAGAACGCGACGATACGCTCGCCGTCCGTCGCCGGCGTCGAGTTCGCATGGCTCGACTTCGTATGACGCCGGATCCTCGGAATCCCCTCGTGTGCGGCCCTCGTCCACAGAATCTCGCCGGACCGCCGGTCGAGAGCCAGGAGGCGAAAGGAGTGGGACGAGTCATCGTCCGCGGGCTTGATGTCGCCGTAGAGACCGACCCTGAGCCGGGCATCATCCTTCTCGCTCACCGCGGTCGTCAGGTAGACCCGATCGCCCCAGACGATCGGGCTCGAGAGCCCTAGCCCGGGAATGCGGGTCTTCCAGCGCACCCTCTCCTTCTTGACGACATCCCATCTCGTCGGTGTCGCCTTGCCATCGGTCCAGCCGCGAGCCCCCGGACCGCGAAACGACGGCCAGCGCGTCTCGACCCGGTCCTCGGCGCGCAGTACATCCACGCGCGACAGCGTCGGCAGAGCGGCGGCCAACATGGTCAGAGCGACTCGAACGATCAGAATACGGGTGACCCGGATGTGGAAGCTCACGGTGCATTTCCTGGCAAGGGCGGTGTGAAGAGATCATTCTCGCCTGTGCGGGAAGCTCCCCACAAGCTCCGCTCGTCGAGGATGCCCTCAGGAAGCCGGGGGCGGACGGGCGGTCTCCCGATCCGGAAGCCGATCACGACGGCGGTGGAATGAAGGTGCGCAGGTAGGTGTGGCTCTGCACCAGCGCTCGGCGCCGCGACCCGGTCGAGTCCTCGAAGGCACGGTCCTCGACCTCGACGCAGACGGGGCCGCGGTAGCCGCTGTCTCCGAGGACCGATACGAATCTTCCCCAGTCGACCCCGCCCATGCCGGGAAGCTTGGGAACGTGGTATTCGATCGGATGTGCCAGAATGCCCAGCTCGTCGAGGCGGTGGCGATCGAGTCGTACGTCCTTGGCGTGCACGTGGAAGATGCGGCCCGAGAAGTCGCGCATCGGCTTCAGGTAATCCATGTGCTGCCAGATCATGTGGGAGGGATCGTAGTTGAGTCCGAAGTGAGCGCTCGGAATATCCTCGAACATGCGTCGCCAGATCGTAGGGCTCGTCGCCAGGTTCTTGCCACCCGGCCACTCGTCGCGCGTAAAGAGCATCGGGCAGTTCTCGATTCCGACATGAACATCGTGGTCCTCCGCATGACTCACGAGCGGCTTCCAGACCTCCAGGAAGCGCGGCCAGTTCTCGTCGACGGAGCGCGTCCAGTCGCGACCGACGAACGTATTCATACGGCCCACCCCGAGCATCGCGGCGGCCGAGATCACGCGACGGATCTGGTCGATGGCAAGCTCGGACTCCTCGCGGTCCGGCGTCAACGGATTCGGGTAGTACCCCAGGGCGCTGATCGCGACGCCGTGCTCCTGTGCGAGGTCCCGCACCTCGGCCGCGCGCGACGCGTCGAGGTCGATGACGTCGAGGTGCGTGACTCCCGCGTATCGACGCTCCGCCTTGCCGACCGGCCAGCACATGAGCTCGACGCAGTCATAGCCGATCTCGGCGGCGGTTTTCAGAACCTCCGCGAGGGTGCTGTCCGGAAGGATGGCGCTGACGAATCCCAGTTGCATGGAAGTCCCTCTTCTGTGCGGCGATATGCCCACTCAGGGCAGCCGGTTGAGAGTGTAGTACGCGTTCGGGTGAAGCACGTGCTCACCGCTCGTCGACCTCAGGCCCGAGACGTCGAGCTCATGCACGTAACCTTCGCGGAGGCCATCGACCGACAGCCGCAGCGTCATACCGTCCGCTGACAGTCGGGCGTTCCGGATCGCCAGCGTCTTGCGGTCAACCTCCGGACTGCCGTAGGACGAATGATAGCGGTAGGTGTAGCTCGTCATCTTGTACGAGGCGACGCTCGTGGCGGTCTCCGGGTCGACCGCTCGCGTCATCTCGAGCTCGAAGCCGTCGGGCAGCACGCGCATTTCCCGGATCTCCACGGGCGTCTCGCCGGTCCACACGACTCTCTCGAGGCCGTAGGATCTCGTCCCCAGCGAGTTCCAGCCGCGGTTCGTCTCGCCGACGAAGAGAGAGCCATCGCGCCCCCACGTCATCCGAAAGACCGCGCACTGGAATCCCGCGCGAAAGCGAAAGCACGCGCCCTGGTAGCGACCGCCGACCTTTTCGAGGAAGACCCGCTGGATCGAAGACGTCGTGAAGTCGCCGACGAAGACCTGGCCCGCGAAGGGACCGAAGGCGCCCTTCGTCGTGTCGCAGAGGACATCGGTCGCCGACATGCCCGCCTTGCGATACGGAAACCAGACCGCCGGCAGCTTGTACGCCGGCAACAGCTTCGCGACCTCGACGACGGTCTTGCCCGACGGCAGGGTTCCGGGATGGGCGACCGGCGACCCTGGAAGCCCGCAGGACTTCAGCGAGTCGGCGTGACCGTAGAACGCACCGCGCTCCAGGAGAGAGAGCGTGCACGTCGGAATCCAGTTGCCCTGCTGATCGGTGTAGAAGACGTCCCCGGCCAGGTTCGCGCCGAGCCCGCACGGCGACCGCATCCCCGCGCACATCGGCTCGAGCTTGCCCGGAGGCGTGACGGCCATCCCCCAGCCTCGCCAGCGCGCGTCGGCGAGTGGCCGGTCGCCGATGGGGATGTTGAGAGTGATCCAGAGCCTGCCCGCCGCGTCCCGCTCCGGTCCGTACGCGTAGCCATGATAGTTGCCGGTGATGCCCCAGTCACCCGCGACACGCAGGTATTCGTCGGCTCGTCCATCGAGGTCAGCGTCCCGGATGAGAGTCAACTCGCCTCGCTGCACGACGTAGGACGCGTCGCCCTCGTGCAGAAGGCCCAGCGGCTCATGGAGCGCCTCGGCGAGACGCCGGTACTTCACCCCGGTCGGCGGATCGCCGTAAGCGCCGTCGACCACCCAGACCTCGCCCTTGCGAATCGCCGCGATCGGTCGCCCGTCCTCCAGGGTATCGAGACCGCTGACCTCGAAAACCAGCCCCTTCGGTACGGGCAGGGTGACGATGCGGTAGTAGTCGCCCTCGACCTCCGGCGGCGACGCGAGCAGTGACGAAACGAGCAGCAATGCTGTCACCATGACAGCTCCACCTCGACTCGGGCCTTGCCATCCTCGAAGCGTACCGGCACGACGAGATCGCTGCCGTCGCCCGCCCTTCGCACGAACGCGCGTTTCGCGGCATCCCCGAGCACGGCGACGCGTAGATCGCCGTCGACCACGTACTCGCCGCCGGCCTCCCGCTCGCGGATCTCGCTGACCGCGACCGCGACGCGAAGAAACACCGAGGACTCGTTCCCGCGCAGATCGAGGCGACGAAGAAAGGAGCCCTTGGCCGCACCCGGCACGATGCGCTCCTCGATCGAGACCGCTCCATCAACGGCGCGCCACAGGAAGACCGGCGCACCGTTCTTCTCCAGCCGGTAACCGTCGTACTCGCCAATGGAGTCCTGCGGCCACGCGGTGCGGCCCGTGGCCAACCTGGCGAGCGCGGAGCCCGGTGGCAATGCCCGCACGTCCGCCGCCAGTGGCGTCTCGAACGGAGCGAAGCGATCGTCCCAGGTACCCTCGGCGTCGAGAAAGCGCCCGCGCCACAACAGCGCCATCCGGGCCCGGCCCGCGTCGAACGCCGCGTGAACTCCCGCAGGGTATCCGACCGCTATCGCGCGAGCGCCGACGTCCTTCATGAAGGTACGAAGGAGAATCGGCCGCGTCATCGGCACGAGCTCGAAGGCGCCCTTCTTCTC
Organism: uncultured Planctomycetia bacterium; assembly: GCA_964390645.1. Classification (GTDB taxonomy): domain Bacteria; phylum Planctomycetota; class UBA8108; order UBA8108; family UBA8108; genus CAYMLL01. Next base: position 17,957 of record CAYMLL010000135.1, read on the forward strand.
CATGCCGACCGGCAGCCGCGTCTGCCGTGCCTCGCTCAGGTAGACATAGATCGCGTCGAGCTGCTGCGACGTGTTGCCGCCGAGGATCGTCCGGAAGAGACTCTCACCCCCTGGCCACATGGCCGGCATCCGGGTCCCGGGACTCTTCGATGCCGGATCGAGGAGATACTCCCGGAACCACCTCGGCTGCAGACGCTCGCCGACGTCCGCGAGATCGATCGCCGGCACGCCGAGCGATGAGTGTCCGGCAAGGTGGTGACACTCGACACAGCGCAAACCGTCCATGCCGACCAGCCGGCGGCCGTAGCGGTTGCGACCGATGACCTCGTAAGGCTTGTCGCCCCGTCGCATGTCGGCGGCAGCAAGATCACCGACGAGACGCTCGACATTGTCGATCCCGAAGTCCGGCATGCGAGTCGCTAGGTAAGGCCGCATGGCTCCTTCCCCCGCGAGGACCCTGCGCAGCCATGCCGGCTTCAGCTTGCGGCCGATCTCGTCGAGGCGGGGAGCCAGCCGCCCCTCCTCGCCGAGGTCCGCCTCGACCGCCGGGCGAAAGTAGCGATCCCGCCCGGGCTCCGGTCCGCCGCGACCACCGCGTACGTGACAGGCATGGCAGTTGAATCGTGCCATCATCCTGGTGACGCGATCTCGTGGCGAAGACGCCGACGAATGCAGCGACAGATCGCGCAGCGCAGCGCGCAGTGCCTGCCGCTGGCGATCGTCGAGCGAGTAGTTCGGGCTCCCTGGCCCCGGGGTCTCGGCGAGCCACCCCTTGTCGACGTGCGTGACGAGAGCTTCGAAGGACGGAAGACCGCTCGCTCGGCGCGCTGTCGTACGCTGGTCCCCATCTCCGTGACATCGTACGCAACCGAGTCGCTGGTATGCGGCGAGGCCACGCGACGCCTTCGCGGTATCGACCGTGAAGGCCTCCTCGGGTCGAGGTGGATGGCGCGATCGCAGGTAGCCGGCGATGTCCGCTGCCTCTCGCGTGTCGAGCTCCATGCGCGGCATGCGCCCCGAGGGTCGGGCGTCGAGCGGATCGCGCAGAAACCGCGCCAGCTCGCCGTCGAGGTACTTCGACCACGGACCTCCCAGAGAAACCGAGGGTAGCGAGACCTTCGGTCGCTCGACGTCCGCGCCTTGCGGGTCCGGCTCGTACGTCGCGTCCGGGTCGTGGCAAGCCACACCCCCCCCCACGTGGTAGAGGACCCCGCCCCGG
>CAYMLL010000136.1:0-19142 GCA_964390645.1 uncultured Planctomycetia bacterium
ACTACCGGTGAGCTCGAGCCCCTGCGCCGCCGGCTTCGGTGAAGGCTCCTTCGGCTCTGCCGGCTTCTTCACCTCCCTGAAGATCGCGACGACGGACGGCGTCAACACGAAGTCCGAGCTCGACACGCTCGTGTTGTGCGCCTGAATCGCCAGGACGTTCTTGCCCTTCTTCAGCTTGCCGAGATGCGGCGCCAGGTCGACGTCGACCGCGGTCGGCTCGTTGGCGGACGCGGCACTGGCATTGAACGCCGGCGGCGAGCCCTGGATGTTCGCACGTGCGACCTCCTCGCCGTTGAGATAGACGACAAAGCTGTCGTCGTAGAGAGCCTTGAAGACGAGCTTCTCGACGGTCTCCGGATCGGCGATGTCGAACGAAGAGCGCACGAAGATTGACAGGAACTTCTCGTTCTTCATCCGGTCGAGATTCGTCTTCACCGTCGACAGCTCGCTGGGAGACGAGCTGTAGCCGAAACCGGACGGCGCACTCTTCCACTTCGAGTCGTCGAAGTCCGGCTTGTTCCAGTCGCCCGGCGGCGCTGCCTTGCCCTCCAGGAGCCTCCAGGCATCTCCGGCCTTGATCAAGGCGACACTCCGATCGTCGCCGGACTTCGGTGGCTCCGGCTTCGGCGGCTTCGGCGGCTCCGCGAGACGCCAGACGCGTACGACCCGGTCATCTCCCGCCGCAGCGAGGAACTTCCCGCCGGGATCGGTCGCGACCGAGCGCAGGGCAACACCGGCATCGAACTTCTTTTCCTCGACGCCGGTGACTCGATTCCAGACGCGCGCGGTCTTGTCGCCCGCCGCAGTGACGATGATCTTGCCGTCCGAGCTGACAAGTAGCGACTCCACAGGCGCCCCATGAATCGCGAGCGTCGACGCACTGTCCGTCGGAACGTCCCAGAGCTTGACGGTCTTGTCCTCGCTTCCCGTCAGCAGCCTGTGGCCGTCGGGGCTGAACGCGACACTGAGGACTTTTCCGCTGTGCCCTGCAAGCGTCGCGATCTCGCTTCCCTTCTCGACGCTCCACAGCTTGGCGCTCTTGTCGAAGCTCGCGGTAGCCAGCACCTTGCCGTCCGGGCTCAGCGCGACGTCGTAGACGGCGGCTTCGTGTCCCTTGAAGACTCTCACCGGCTCGACGGGAGTCGATTCGGTAGATGCGGGTGAGCCGGCCTGAGCCAGCACGAGAACGGCGACACCGGTGATGGGGACCATCGACTTGCACGCTCCAGGAAACTCGTGACGGATCTCGAAGACTGGCGAACGAGATTATCGGCCCTCGATTCTACCAGAGGACGCGGCCACCGGAAAACGGCGCGCGGGAAAGACGGGAAAGAAGCGTCGGGGGAGAGCTCGTGACGCGCCGTCCTCGACGGGCTCTCACCCCCGGCGATGCGCGCGATCGACCGACCCGAGACGAGATTCCGCCTCAGCCGGACCCCGCTGCGTGAGCGGGCTCTCGCGACGGCGTCGCGTGGACGATCCGGCTCAGCCGTGAGGGACGAAGAAGAACCCGATGTCGCGACCGCGACGAGAGACCCGCAAGACCACGACCTCACCGGAGCTCATGAGCTTGCGCTCGAGCTCGACGAGGTCGCTGACCGCCGTGCCGTTGACCGCTGTCAGGATGTCTCCGGGGCGGATCCCCTTGCTCCACGACGGAGTATCGCGGGCGACCTGGACAACGGCGACACCTCGAGTCACGAGCCCCGCGCCGATCTCGTCGACAAGCCTCTTGGTCAACGTCGTCACCGTGATGCCGAGCCAGCGCTTGCCGGCAGCGTCCGAGACGGCTCGGTCGGTTGCCGACGGGGTGCGGTCCTCGCGAGCACCCGGAACGATGACGAGCTGTCGCATCTCGCGACCGCGCAGCACCTCTACCTCGATCTCATCGCCAGGTGCTCGCTGCGCGACGAGGACTCGCAGGTGGTTCTCGTCCCGGATGACCTCGTGGTCGAACCTGACGACGAGATCCATGGGTTCGAACCCTGCGGCCTCCCCCGGGCCGTCCCTGTCGACGGCCTTGACGAAGGCGCCGCGGCGCTTCTCGAGCCCGAAGTAGCGCGACATGTCGGCGTCGACGGTCCCGAGCGAGAGCCCGAGAAACGCCACGCTCTTGCCTTCGACCCAGCGCGACGTCAGCGCCTTCGCGAGGTTGATCGGCACCGCGAAGCTGATGCCGTGGCTCACCGAGCCCGAGGACGAGTAGATTGCCGTGTTGATCCCGATCACCTCACCACGAAGATTCACGAGGGGCCCCCCGCTGTTGCCGGGGTTGATCGAGGCGTCGGTCTGGATGAAGTCCTCGAACGGTAGCAGCCGCAAGTCGGAGCGCTTCAGAGCGCTGACGATGCCCGCCGATACGGTCTGCATCAGGCCGAAGGGGTGCCCGACCGCAAGAGCCCACTGCCCGACTCGCAGCTCGTCGGAGTCGCCGAGGCGCGCGGCCTGGAGCCCCTCCGCCTCGATCCTGACGAACGCGATGTCCGACGCCGCGTCGCTGCGCTGGAGGACTCCGGGAAACACGCGCCCGTCGTCGAGACGTACGCGAATCGTCCTGGCGTGGGCCACGAGGTGGTGGTTCGTCAGGATGAAGCCACGGTCATCCACGACGAAACCCGAGCCGAACGAGGTGTGCAGACTCGCGCCGGCACCGGTCGCACCGCCCGGGCTGTCGTCGGTCGTGTCGATCTCCACCACCGAAGGCCGCACGTCGTCGGCCACCGAGGCAAACAGGTCCTCGAGCTGCTCCGCCAGCTGGAGCTGCGCCTGCCGCGGCACCGCCAGGCTCCTGCTCCCGGGCCCAAAAGTCACGAGCAGCAGCGAGCCGAGGATAGCGAGGACGCTGAAACCGACGACGCGAGAACGTGTCACCGGATAGTAGCCGAGTATCGACAAGGGACCTCCGATCGTTTGTCGAGCAGGGCCACGGTCGGCCCGTTCTCGGTACATCGACCCGGAACAGCGCCGGACTTTAGCTCCGGTCGTGCCATTTTCCGGGAACCAGGGCAGGACTCTGACGACACCCCGGAGGCCAGAAGCGGTGGACCCGCAACCCGGCCCGGCGACGTCCGGCCGGACCCTCGGAGCACGGCGAGACTGGAGACTCGGGTCCGGCCGGGCTGCGTGAGACCAGGAACGCCGCAGGCCGGACGCACCAGCCTGTCCTCCGTCCAGCGCGTCACGATGATCCGCGCTTGCACGACTTTCAGTCCGCTGTTAGAGTTTGCTCGTGACGCGGCTGGTTTCCTTGATCGGGCTTCCTTGCAGGGGGCCGACGAGCCTGCGGCCCCGCCCCGCTGCGGCACCTTGATGAGATTTCGTGGTGTCTCTCGTCGGAGGTTCCGACATGCGCGACGTGGTGGACGTCGATCGCAACGGTATTCTGGAACGCGTTTGTGTTCGGTTGGCGCTCGGTCTGGTCGTCTGCGACGTCAACGACCGCGTCGTCTGGACCAACTCACGGGTTCGCCACGACTTTCCCGACGACTTCTCGAACGGAACGGTCTTCTCTTCGACCCTCGATCGTCTGGTAATCCCAACGAGCACGACGCCGAGCAAGGGCGGTCCGATGCCCGTGATCTGCCGCCACGGCGGTTCATCGCGAACGGACTCCCTCTACTTCCGCGTGCGCAGCTTCGCGCTCGATGACGACCGACGCCTCACCGTGCACGCCCTCGTCGAGGTGACCTCGGAGCGTGAGCTCGAAGACAGCCTTCACGAGAATCTCGACCAGCTCGCGAGCATGCGCGAGATGATCGACACGCTGTACGGATCGCTCGGCACCCGCGAGGTCCTCTACCTCATTCTCATCGCCCTCACCGCCGGCCGCGGGTTCGGATTCAACCGAGCTTTCTTTCTTCAAAGGAACGGCGATCGCCTGCGTGGCAAGATGGGCATCGGCCCGTCGAGCCACGAGGACGCGCAACGTATCTGGCGGCACATCGACGAGGAGAACCTCTCGACGCTGCGCGGCATTTACCAGAACATGACGAAGGGTGGCGAGACGCCCGACCCCGCGACCAAGGAGATCGCGGCGCGCATGGAGCTGCGTCTCGACCACGGGGACGACGGACGCCTGGCCAACGCGGTACGCGGACGTGAGCCGACGCTGATCCAACGCAGCCATACCGAGACCGCCGGAGAGGGTTTCCCGGATGGGACTGATCGAACATTCTTCGAGCTGCTCTCGTCCGACGCGATCGCGGTGGTGCCTCTCCACGTCGGCGACGAGCTCGCCGGGGTTCTCATCGCCGATAACTTCATCACCGCGAAGCCCATCACGGATCGCAATCTGAGTGTCCTGAAGACCTTCTCTCGTTACGCCGGCGTCGCGCTCGAACGGTCGAGCCTCCTCGATGAGCTCGGTGAGAGCATCGCGAAGCTGCAGCAGACGAACGCCAGCCTCAAGCGCCATCAACAGCGTCTCATCCATGCGGAGAAGCTCTCCGCGCTCGGCAAGATGGCCGCCGAGGTGACCCACGAGATTCGCAACCCGCTCGCCATTATCGGAGGGCATGCACGCTCCCTGCTGTCGGACGAGGGCCGCGACGACGAGGATCGGGAGAGCCTCGAGGTCATCGTCGAGGAGGTCCACCGGCTCGAGGAGTACCTTCGCGGCACGCTCGACTTCGCACGACCGGTCTCGAAGCACTCGGCGGATGTCGATCTGCGCGCGGTGATCGAAGCCTGCGTCGCGCCGCTGCGTCGCGACCTCGAGGAACGTTCGATAACCCTGTCACTCGAGCTCGGTGTGAAGCCGCTCCCCTGCCGGATCGAGCGTGACGCATTCCATCGCGCCCTGGGCAACTTGCTGAAGAACTCCGTGGACGCGGTCGAAGAGTGCGGGTCGATCCACCTGAGCGCGGTGCGAACAGCGCACACCGCGCAGTTGCGACTCGGCGACTCCGGTGGGGGAATCCCCGCCGAACTTCATGAACGTGTTTTCGACCCGTTCTTTACGACGAAGCCCGAGGGCACGGGCCTGGGAACCTCGATCGCCATGGAAAGCATTCAATCCATCGGAGGCAGCATTTCGGTTCAAGCCGACGAGCGTCTCAAGTCGATATTCATTATCGAGCTACCCCTGGCTGAGCCCGGCGCCGGGAAGAGCCCGCTAACGCGAACCCGACACGAGACGCACGACCGCCCATGAAGACCGTTCTGGTCGCAGACGACGAAGCCGGTATCCGCTCGCTCTACAAGCGCGAGCTGAAGAAGGAAGGTTACCATGTTGTGTTCGCCTCGAACGCAAGAGAAGCGATCATGAAGACGAAAGAAGCCTGTCCCGATCTCGTGGTCATGGACATCCGTATGCCCGGCATGGACGGCATCGACGCGATGCAACGTATCCTCGAGAGCAACCACGAGCTACCGATCGTCCTCAACTCCGCGTACTCGGCGTACCGCAAGAGCTACCTGACTCGCCCCGCGGATGCCTACGTCACCAAGTCGTCGGACTTGACCGAGCTGAAAGAGACCATCCACAGAATCCTCGAAGAGAAGCAACCCGTCGAGACGTCCTTGGAGGACTGAGAGGCCGAGCGGCGGACTCGGGGAAGGAGAGGAGCGCAGCACAGTGAGATCCGTCAAGGTCCTCACCATGATCCTGGCCGGGGGTGTCGGAGAGCGGCTCTACCCCTTGACCGCCCGCCGGTCGAAACCCGCGGTGCACTTCGCCGGCAACTTTCGCATCATCGACTTCACGTTGATGAACTGCGTCCTCGGGGGCTTGCGCCGGATTCACCTGCTGACCCAGTACCACTCGCTTTCGCTCGGACAGCACTGCAGCCGCCGCTGGCACATGCTCAGCCCGAGCCTCGGCGAGGGCATCGATCTCGTGCCTCCGAAAATGCGCACGTCCGACGGCCACTACCGGGGCACCGCGGACGCGATCTACCAGAACCTCGACCTTCTCGACGCGCACCGACCCGACGTCGTTCTGGTGCTCTCGGGCGACCACGTCTACCGTGCCGACTACGACCTCCTGATCCGTGCGCACGTTGACAACGACGCTGATGTCACCGTTCTCACCGGCTCCGTCCCGACAGAGCAAGCCAGCTCCTTCGGCGTCGTCAGCGTCAACGATCGCGGTCAGATCCTCGAGTTCGTGGAGAAGCCGGAAGATCCGACACCGTTCGAGATCGCTGGTCAGTGCCCGATCAACCTCGGCGTCTACTGCTTCCAGACCGACTTCCTCGTCGAGCGACTCGCCCAGGACAGCAAGACGGGCTCCTCACACGACTTCGGCAAGAACATCCTGCCGACCTCGCTGGCGCTGGGAGACATTCTCTCGTGTCCCCTTGCCGCCGTTTCGCCGGACCACAAACCGTACTGGCGTGACGTCGGCACGATCGACTCGTACTTCCAGGCGCACATGGATTTGCTCGACTCGCCACCTCGGTTCGATCTGCGCGATTCCCGCTACGGCGACGGCTTCTACTTCAAGGAGTGGATCCCGTCGCTACAGACGGTGGTGACCGAAATCGACGGCCGATCCGTTTGTGGCAAGAATCTGGTATCCGGCGGCGTCGTCACCGAGGCCTCGAGCATCGTCCGCTGCGTCCTCTCGCCGAACGTACGCGTGGGAGAAGGCAGCGAGCTCTTCGAGAGCATCCTCTTCCCCGATGTCGAGATCGGCGCAGGCTGCCGGCTCAACCGTGTCATCGTCGAGGAAGGCGTGGTCGTACCCGAGGGCACCCACATCGACGCGTCGAGCGACTCGCACGACTTCGTCGTCTCACAGGACGGCATCGTCGTCGTCTCGGAGGGCTATCGCTTCGTCAAGCCGCCGATCGAGGTGATCGTGATGCCCGACACGAACCGGATGGCCGAGGAGCAGCCGGATCCGGAAGCGACGGAGGTCACCCCGCCGGGACAATACTCCGCAGCCGTCGAACAACCGCCAGCAAGCATGAAGGGCGCCCGGAAGACCCGCCTGACAGCTGCCGTGACCGCACCACGTCCGAGCGCCCCGGTCTCGACGGGCCAGCAGACCTGACCTGATCCGCGATCAGGGAGTCGACCTGATCCGGGTGACTATCGGTCGCCGATCAGACGTCCGATGACGCGATCGAGAAGGTTGATGTCGTTCCGGGTCGGATCGACGTGGCACCATGCGACGCGACCCCCGGCATCGAAGATGATCAGCGAAGCGGTGCCCACCGTCGCATTCAGCGTGCGGAAGACCGTGGAGTTCTCGGTGACATCGAAGCCGCCGGGAAAGTCAATTCCGAGGCTCGTGAGCTCCTTGCGCATGTTCTCGAAGCGCGCCGCCTTTGCCGCCTCGTTGAGCCCTCGCGGCACGAAGCCGAAGGTTGCGGCGGCGAACGAGTCCGGGTGGTCGGTCACAAAGTTGTTGAGCTCACGCAGGAATGGAGTCGCTCGCGCGTTCTGCGGCTGTCGGAAGAGCACTGCGAGCACCTTGCCCTTGCTTTCACGAATCGTCAGGGGCTCCCCGTAGGCCCATTCGATCCCATCATCGAAGTCGACCTTCGCAGGCTGGCTCTGATGCTCCTCCAGAACCGTAACGAACTCCCTGGCACGAAAGTCACGGTAGATCCGGATGACCGGCGGCAGCTGCTGATTCTGGGCCCTGAGCTCCTGGTCGAGCTGATCGGCCCGGTCGACGTAGGTCCGGAACCCGGCGAGGGCGTCGGAATCGTTGCCGAGCGCGTAGTCGACGAAAGGTATCCAGAAGTCGCTGATGAAGTACCACTGCCGATACTGCCCGAGGAGCGTCTTCGAAAGCCCCCGTGTGAAGCTCTCGTCACCGAGCTTCTCGCGGTAGTCATCACGGATCTTCTCCATCAGCTCCCGGCCGCCCTCGAGGTCGCCGAGGGCGTAGAGCGCCTCCCAGAGCCCGATGTTGCTGAGGACCACGTCCGGTGAGTCGCCCTTGTCGGCGATGACCTTCTCGAAGTGCGTCTGCGCCTCCTGGTAGAGCCCGTCCATGACGAGGCTCATGCCGATGGAGTAGCCGTAATCCTGGCCGTCCTTGATCAGCGAGTCGCAGCCGTTCGCGACGTACTTCGTCGCGTTCCTGCGGAACTCGGTGAAGTTTCTCGTGAAGGTGAAGTCCTTGTCAGCGAGCACACCGAGACCGTTACAGTGCGCGACCGACCCGGGCTCGGCTTCCGCCAGCACCTCTTCACCGAGATCCTCGATGCGCTCGAGGTACTGACGCGCCAGCTCCCTCACCTTCGTCTTGACCTCCTCGCTCTGGCCGGCCGTCAACCGACTTCCGAACGGCGTCAGCTCCTTTTCAAGGCTCTTCTTGAGCTCGCTCTGATAGCGCTTGAAACGGGTCGACAGATCACGGGCCAGGAAGGACTTCACCCAGGCGTCGATCTCGGTCGGCGAGCAGTCCGAGAGGAAATTCTCCGCGACATCGATCGCTTCGAGCACGTCCCTGTCGATCGCATCGGTCGGGCGCTTGAGGTCCTGGAAGACGATCGGGATGCCGAGGCGCAGGGCCCGGAGCCTGCGGTGCGATTCACGACATGAGTCGGAGAAATCCTCCGGCTTAGTCCTTGCCGCCGTGGCCGCGGCCCCGTCGCCTGCGGTGACCGTCGGAGGCTTCGCGGACGTGGCCCCATCCCCGGACCCCCCATCACCGGAGCCCCCATCACCGGAGCCCCCATCACCGGAGCCCCCATCACCGGAGCCCGTCGCAGAGTCTGAAGGCTGCACGTCGATCGAGCCGGGAGAGTTCACACAGCCGCTGCAACCCCAAGAAAAACATGGGATTACGACCAGGGCCAGGACTCGGGGAAGGGACTTCATCGGCAACTCCCAGGTAGACAAGGTAGCCATCGCAGGCGTGAGCCGACCATCTTACGGGGACGACTGGTTCGTGACAAGACCGGCGCTCGACGGACGGCGCCTTGCCCCCCGGCAGCACCACTGCGGAATGGCGAAACTGCAGAATGGAGCGGCTCGAGCGGGCAGCCCGTCGAGAACGTGCGTCGGCCGGCGAAATCGAATCATCAGGTCCGGGATCGAGACGCCGCATCGCACGCGATGCGGTCGTTCTCCAGTACCGGCAACTCCGGTTCTGGCGACGACGGGCTCGGACGCGATGACCGCTCTCACATCGAATGAACGGTCTCGACCCTCTGCCCACCGCTCAGACGTACCGCGAGCGACCGTATCCTCGTAATCTCCTCGTCTCGGGGTCGGGTGTCGGGCCTTCCTCGCGCCTCACTCGGCGGGTAAAGTAGCCCGCTCTCCGTCCGCCGAGTCCCAGCGACGATTGATGAAACCGCGTACACGACCCGACGCCGACACCTCCCGGAAAGCCTCCGGGGCGGCGAACCCCGATGTCCAGGAACCCGGCCCCGGACGTAGGCCGTCGAGGCTGCTGGTCCCTGCACTGCTGGCGATCTTCGCCTTCGTGGCGATTTTCAACGCGCCCCGCCGTGACTTCTGGGGCGAGGAAGCCGTCCACGCCGAGGTGACGCGCGAGATGAGCAAGGCCGCCGGCAGCATCGATGGCTGGCTTGTCCCGACTCTCGGAGGCTCGCCCTACCTCGCCAAGCCGCCGCTGGCGATCTGGCTGTCTCACCTCTGCGATTCGATCCCCGGTCTTCCCCCCTACCCCCATCTGACGTACCGGCTTCCGAGCCTCCTCGGTGCGGTGCTGAGCCTGTGGCTGACGTTCTGGTTGGGCCGCAAGCTCTTCGACGCGTCCGTCGGTGTCCTGGCCCTGACGATCCAGGGGACGACGTTTCTCTTCTTGCTCGACGCCTCCTGGGCCGGCGGAGATCTCGTCTTCGCGTGCCTCCTGCAGCTGGCGATTTCCTGCTTCCTGGTGCGCGCTCACGGCGGTGGCGGCGGCAAGCTCATATGGTTCGGCTGGATCGGTCTGGCAGGCGCTTCGATGACGAGGAGTCCGCTCCTCGCGTGCGGACTGACCTTCGGCGTGCTCATCGCCGCGCTCTTCTTCAAGGAGGGGATCTCCAGTGTCGGCAGCGGCCTCGGTCGATTCAGTCGCCGCGCTCCCGTTGTGATGTACCTGGTCCTCGCGAGCGCATGGTACATCTACATCGTCGCCGGCACCGCGCACGGCTCCGTGCTGCTGGAAGAGCACTGGCAGCGACAACACATCGAGCGTTTCACCGGAGGGCTCGGCGACGCGCACACCCCGCTCTATTACATCGCGGTGCTGCTCTCGGGATTCCTGCCGTGGAGCCTCTTCCTCGTTCTCGGTGTCCTGCACGCGAAGGACCGGACGGACCGTGACGGGCAGCGCGACTGCCTCGTCTGGTTCATAGTCATTCTGATCGCGCTATCGATCGTCTCCTCAAAGCGTCCTTCGTACCTGCTGCCGCTGGTCCCGGCGATTTCGCTGATGACCGCGTCGGCCTTCCTCGAGACCTCCGAGCGGTTTTCGCTATGGGAAGACTACCTGCGCGATCAGTTCTTCCACATCGTTCCGTGGCTGCTGAAGGTACCGGCAATCGTCGCGCTCCTGCTCGCGATCACATCACTCATCGGGCTTCACGAAAGCTTCCCGAGTGACTGGCTGAAGACACTGTTCGCGAACAACGAAAGTCGCACGGCGATCCTCGTTCTGCTCACGGTCGGCGGCGTCGGGGCGTGGCTCACGGCGGAACGGATGAAGCGGCAGCTCGTCGGCGCAGACCGCTCGCGCAAGACCCTCGAGCTCGCACGCGCCACCGTATTCCTGTTCTTCATCGGCAGCTTCCTGTTGCCGGCGCTGAATCCGGTGCAGTCCGCGCGGACCTTCCTCCGCGACGTGGACAAGACGGTCGGGAAGTCGACCCTCGCGACCTACGGTGAGGATCTTCCGGCCGCCGTGCTCTACTACCTGCCGGACCGCAAGATCACGCACTTCGCCCAGCTTACGATCGTCGACGACGACGCTACCGCGGCGGCAGGCCCGCGAGCGAAGCTCGAGGCGTACGTGTCGTCGAAGAAGAAGGTCTACGTGCTGGCGTCCGCCGGCGAGGTCGAAGGCCTGAAGACGCAGTTCCCCGGCATGTTCTCGCACATGAGCGAGGTCGATCGAGGACGCATGGGCATGCGAGGCGACTTCGTGCTGCTCTCTGCCGGATCGCGATAGGTCCGAACTCGTCGCCGTTCGGGCTTCTCCCCCTGGACACCGTGTCTGACCGGGTCAGACCCTCGCGTCGGCAAGCTGCGCGAAAATCGCCTCGGGCGAGCCGAAGAAGAGCGTCTCGTTGTCGATCGTATCGATCATCGACGGATCCCATTCTCGGTTGAGCTCGGTAGCGGCGCCCTTGAGACGGTCGAAGAACTCGCCGCGCGCCCCGAGCACCTTGAGCCGCTGCTCGCGGTCGCCGGTCTCGACCAGCTCGACGTGGAGAACGACCAGGTGGCCTTCCTCCTGTTCACCGATGAAAGGAACGATCAGAATACGCCGGCCGTCGAGGCCACCGTGGCCAAGGAAAACGTCGCGGATCTTCACGACCGTCCACTTGGTCCCGGACAGCGTCTGCTCCGTCTCGTTACGCGACTGCATCAAGCGAGCACAGCCCACTTTCCTGTCGACTACAATACGACTGCTCTCCAGCGGCCGCCCGAGCGGGTCGAGCCCGCTAACACGGTAGGCCGCGGCTCCGTCGACGCGCGCAACGAGCGGCTCGAACGCCGAGAGAAACGCACGATGGCTCTCCAGGAGCTCGTCGCTCTGCACCCCGAGGTCGCTGAACGCTGTGGCCAGAATCCCTTTGGATGCCGTCGACTCCCCCCGCGAGACGCCGACCGTGACGGTCTTCGCCTGGTGCTTGATCGCGTCGATCGGACGCGACAGCTCGGCGACCGTCTCCGACAGCACGGCGATCACCGTGTCGATGACACTCCCGTTCGATGGCCGCCAGCGGCGGAATCCGTCGATCGACACCCTGCCGAGACAGAGCTGAACGACACCTGATAGCCGCACGGCGTGATGGACGTCGAGACCGCCGTCGAGCGCGCCGCTCTCGAGCGACTCCTCGAGATCGACAAGGGTCTGCGACGTCGCTGCCGACAGCTCGGTGAGGATATCCCCGACGGCAGCGTCGCTGTCGCCTCTCGCTTCCTGAAGCGCGACGGCGCAGCTACGAAGATTCCGCACCTTGTCCGCAACCGAATCCATCGCCTCGGCGGCGTGGTAGCCGAAGAGGTGACCGACCACGGTTGCCGGAAGATAGCCGAGCGCACCGTCACAGACCGGGACACGGATCACTCCCGCCGCGTAGGGCTCGAAGGCTCCCTCCACCTCGTCCGTGATGACGATGGGAATCGCGTTGTGAGCCTTGAAGATCGCGACCTCCTTCACCGCATCCGAGACAACCTCCGCTGCGAGCCCAACCGCGCAGACGATGACCAGGGGCTCGCTCGAGAGGTCGATGTGTTTCTTGTCTTCGAGGAAGTCGACCGCGATCGACTTGTAGCAGAGTTCGCTGAGCTTGATCCGGACCTCGTCGGCCGCAATTTTCGACGCGCCGCTTCCGACGACAGCCCAGTGACGCCGACGCAACGCGTACTTCCTCGCCATATCGGCGATAGACCCCTGAAGTTGGAGCGTCTGGCGGATGATCTCCGGAAGCTCCTGCAGCTCCTCCACCGCCGACTGCAGCTCCTGGTCGTCGAGGGTACCGAGCGCGCTCGCGAGACTCAGAGCGAGCACCTGTCCGGCAACGTTCTGCGCGTAGAAAGCCTTGGTGGACGCCACCGACATCTCGATGTCGCGGCCGTCCGAAGTGTAGAGAACGGCGTGAGACCTGTCGACAAGATCAGAGTTCCGGCGATTGACGATGCTGAGCACCCACGCCCCGCGTTGGCGAGCGAGGTCGACCGTCCGATTCGTGTCGGTTGTCGTCCCCGACTGGGAGACCGCCACGACAAGCGTGTCGGACATGTCGTCGCACAAGCTCTGAGCGGAGAACTCCGTCGCCTTCTCCGCGACCACCGACACCGTCGTTGGAAGCTCATGCAACGCACGGGCGAGCAGATACGCAACGCCCTGCGCCGCGACAGCCGCCGTTCCCTGGCCGACGACGGCAATCTGCCTCACCCGTCCCTCTCGAAGGCCGTTGACGAGCGCTAGCGGAATCGCCTCTGCACCCAGGAGCGAGCGCACCTCGCCCGACTCGGTCACCTCGAACTTGCCACGGACAGTTATCGCGACACTCTCGACCGACTCCGAGATCTCTTTCAGAAAGAAGTGAGGGAAGCCGGAACGATTGATGTCGCGGGTCGTGATCTCGGCCTCTCGAGTTCGACTCATGTCGACCGCTACGGATCTCGATCCGTCCAGAAGATCAACGGTGACGTCACGGTCGTTCGCGCGCACGCGGAACACCTCACCCTGCTCGAGACGTTCACCCTCCGCCTTGATGTAGCTCGACGCGAGCTCGACCACGCCATACATCTCCGATGCGACCGCCACAGACTCGCCGGCGAAACCGAAGAAAAGCCCCTGCCCGCTTCCCTTCTGGCCGAAGAGGAGCTCTCCGGGCCGGTCGGCGGCCATCAGACCGATGGCCATCGAGCCCTCGAACCGGGCAAAGGCCTCGGAGAACGCTTGCTCGAGATTGCCACATTGCTCCAAGAAGTGGGCGACAACGACCGGGATGATCTTCGCATCGGTCGTGATCGTCGGATCGATCTCGGCTCCGTTCTCGTTGACGTAAGTCTCCACGAGTTCACGGTAGTTGTCGATGTCGCCGTTGAGCACCGCCACGAAGCGCCCGATCTTCTCTGCGTCGACAACACCATCGAGAATCACCGCGTCGTCGACCGGATGACAGTTCGCCGGCGAGATCACACCATTCGAGGCCCAGCGGGTATGCGCGAGGAACTGGGGCTCCGCCGCAGGCTCATGAAGGACCGCCTGGAAGAGAGCATCCGCGGCGATGCGATCACGCAGCGCCGCGATGTTGTCGCCCATCTTCCCGACCTCGTTCGCGACCTTGAAGGCGAAGAGAAGGACGCTCCCGGCACCACCGACCCTCACGACACTGCCGTCGACCAGGCGCGAATCCAGACGCGATTCGAGCTCGCGGCGCCACCGGCCGTCCCCGGCCGGGCCCTCCAGAAAGCTGTCCAGCTCTGCAGCTGCCGGAAAACGAACGTACACGGCGATGCCCCCGGAGTCGCGCCCTCGCACCTCGAGCCGGTCGAGGCTCCGCAGGACCATGTTGAGCTCCCACACTCGCCCCAGAATCACCGACTGTGCCGCATCGGCGACAGCGCCGAGTTCGCCGATCGATCGCAGGTTCGCGAGAACGTCATGCTCGATTTGCCAGGCGACGTCCTTCGCTCCGACGATCAGCTCGTTGACGAACTCCCGCTGGCGCTGCACCTGGGGACGGCTCGACGTGACGATCTCCTCGAGCCCGACGGTCCACGATGCCAACCGTTCAACCACCTTCTCCAGACGCTCACGGAGCTCGTCGTCAGCCAGCGCTGTGAGGTACGACGCGCGAGCGGTCCACCGGCCTGCGGCCGCACGCAACGCCGCCAGCGAGGCGGTCAGTCTCGCCACCGCGCTCTCATCGCTGAGAACGGTCGGAAGCGAGTCGACGCACCCGTCGTGCAGCAGATCATCGAGGTTCCCGAAAAGGTCATCACCCGGCGCGACACCGACCTCGCGCGCGGACAACAGTCCGTAGATTCCACACATATCTCGTTGCCCCCTGACCTGAAGCTGGCTGCCCTGTCAGAACAGATCTTCATGGAAGACTACAGGATCGAGGGCTCCCGGTCGACCGACCGCGAACGAGTTACCACGGCGAGGAAGAGCGAGAGTATCGCGCGGTGGATACGGTGGGGAAAATGCCGCGCAGCTGCCGGGAAGAGCCCGCGGTCGAGCGGCGAAACGAGTGTTATCGCTCCACGGAGAGCTCGAGACCTGCCGTCCACGCGGTCGCGCGGCGCACGAGGCGCTCCACCTCCGGAACGGCTCGGGCCTTCACGTCGTGGCCGAGCACGCTGACGAAGACGCGGCCCTTGCCGTACTCGCGAGTCCACGCGATCGGCTCACGCTTCTTCGAGTACTCCGAATGCGCGTCGAGCAGGACGTGGATCCTGGCGTCTCCCTGGAGCTTCGAATAGAGCTCGTCGTCCGTATCGAAGGAGCCGAGGCCAGCGCTGATCGGGTGATCAGCGTCGACAGTCCGGACGAGAAACGGCGCGCGCGGCGTATGACCCGATATCTTCTTGCCATCCTGCTTGCCGACCCAGACGCGCCCAATAATGTCGCGGTACGTGTCCCAGCCCGGAAACGCGTAGACAGCGAAGTGGAGCGCGACGAGACCTCCGCCCCGCTCGACGTAGCGCGCCAGGTTCGCTCGCGCCTCGTCACCGGGATCTCGCGGCGGAGGATTGCGAAAGTTGAGGACGATCGCGTCATAGCTCCCCAACCGGCTGGACTCGAGGATGCGCGGATCCTCGCAGATGAACACCTGCAGTCTACCGTCCCCCTCGATGATCCGACGCGTAAACGGAGTCGTCGCACGCCAGTCGTGCGCAGGAACGTCGTCGCCGGCGACGATCAGGACTCGCGTCTTCTTAGACAGCGGAGCCCTCGTTTCCTTTCCGGACCGGGCTGGCGACTTGTCTCGAACGGTCTTCCCGATGGAGACGAGATTCCCACTCTGGAGCTCGAGCTCGACCGGATCGACGTTCTGTGTCAGGAAGGCGCCCGCGCGCTGATCTCCCCTCAGGTACGCGTCGAAGAAAGCCAGGGTGTAGGCCTTGATGATCGACTTGGCGCGGTCGATCGGCAGGAACTCCTCACCCGTGCGCTTGTCCTTGCCGACACCGTCACCGAAAGACGGCGAGATCCGATCCATGTCTGTGAAGCTGAAGTGACCGCCGCGCTTCACCGTCAGCAGGTGCTTCGGGCCCTTGCTCGCCTGGTAGTACATGCGCGCGACAGCATTGCCAGGCTGCTTCATCGTTCGGTCGCGGTCCCCGAGCATGACGAAGCAGGGTACGGAGGTGCGCTTGCCGTATGCGACCGTCATCGGAATGATCGCCTTGACGCGCTTGTCGCTCTCCGCGACCTTGCACGCGGTGAAGCCACCAAAGGAGTGGCCCAGAACGCCGATATTCTCGGCATCGAGCGCGCCTTCGAGCCAGCTCCCATCGCGACCGCTCTGCGCGAGGAAGCGTGTGATCAGAAACGACACATCGACCGGACGGTCCTTCGCCGAGTTGCCGCGGCCGCTGCCGTCGTACGGAAGCGCCTTGTCGGGCAGCGGAGTGACGCCCGCGTTGCCGGTGTGGTCGGGCGACACCACGACGTAGCCATGGCTCGCGAGATGATCCATCTGAAAGACGTTCTGATGGCGGATTCCGCCGTTGCCATGGGAGAACACGATCAGTGGAAATCGGCCCGGCCGCCGCTTCGCGCCGCGCACTCCGATCGAGCGGAAGCGACGGTCCACCTGCTCGAGCTCGCCTCCGAAGTGCTCGACGAGCCGGCGTGCCGGGTCCCGGTGCTTGCCGAAGAACTCGCTGAAGATCGTCGGCTTCCTGCCGCGTGCGGCATCGATCGCGGGATACCAGATCTCGGTAACGAGGGTCCGCGGCCCGCCGCTGTAGGCGTCCTGACGCGACTCGTCGACCAACACGAGCGTCCGCACTCCGACGGGATAGGGACCCGGCGATGCATAGCCCGCAAGATCGAGACCCGCATCGCCCGCAGACTCGAGATTCCCGCCGGACACCACGATCCCCGCCAGCAGCGGCAAGACCAGCCGCACGCGAGGGCCTCTCGTTCGCGTCGTCATTTCCTGAACCCCTGACCTCCCGACGCCTCTCTCAGTCGATGTTGCCGCCGATCCGGATCTCGATCTCGATCGGCTTGCCGTCACGCACGACCCTGACGTCGACCTGATCACCCGGAAGCCGCCTCGCGAGCAGCGTCTTGAGATCCGTCGTCGACTCGATCTTCTCCCCTCCCATGGCGACGATCACATCGCCCTCCTGGAGCCCGGCCCTGCTCGCCGGTCCACCCTCTCTGACCTCCTTCACTCGCACTCCCACGGTGCCGTCATCCCGTTCCACGGACTGCGGCACCACCCCCAGGTAAGGCTTGCCCGGCGCGACGAGTATCGCCGTCAGCGTCTGCCGAGTGTCGCCTCGCTTCACCTCGGCGACGATGTGTTCCCCGGCAGGATAGGTGCCAAGGATGCCGAGGAAGCGGCTGCGCGTCGGGACGCTCAGGCCTCCCAGCCGTACGAGATAGTCGCCCGTGCGAAAGCCTGCCCGTGACGCCGGTGTGCTCGACTGCACCCGTGTGACGAGCAAGCCGGCCTTGCCGTCGACGCGCTCACCGACACCCAGGCCCCGGATCGTCCCGTGGAGCACGACACCGCCTCTTGCCGACTTGAGCGGATCGAGGAAGCGGCTGATCTGGTTCGACGGTACCGCGTAACCGACGCCGGTGTTGATGCCGATGTAAAAGCGCACCTCGATCTTGCCGTTGACGCCGACGACCTTGCCATCAAACGTCAACAACGGCCCGCCCGAGTTGCCGCGGTTGACCGCAAGGTCGACCTGGACGGCGTCGTTATACATGTCGCTATAGCGATGCACCGCGCTGACGATACCGGCCGACACCGACGGCTCGAAATTCGGCGGCGCCCCGCTCGCGAAGACGCTGTCCGACCCGATGAGAAACGGATCGCCGAGCGCGAAGACCCGCTGCCCCGGTCGCACCGTGCTGCTGTCACCCAGCTCCAGAAAGGGAAGGCCCTTCGCGTTGCGGAGCTTGAGGAGTGCGATATCTCCCATGGGATCGCGTCCGACAATATCCGCCTTGAAGAACTTGCCCCCGGCGATGAACGCCTCGACGTCATCCGCGCCCTCCACGACATGGTTGTTCGTCAGCACGAATCCGTCAGCGCTGATGCAGAACCCGGAGCCACTCGCGATGCCGTTGATTCGCCGTCCACCCTGAATCCCCCTCAGGAAGACGAAAGCGGGCTTCGCGGCCTCGATGGCAGCCACCTGCGTGACCTGCGCCTCGAGGAGAAGATCGAGCTCCGTGCTGTCCTTCCCGAGCAGGTCGACGAAGCCCGGGGTGCCGACGAAGACGAACAAGAAGAGGCAACCAAAGATCTTCTTCACCATCTCACTCCCGGGTCCTCGGAGGCCGCGTGCCAAGCACACCCTTCAGTACGACGGTGTTTTCACCTCGTCGTACCTTGAACTCGACCTTCTCTCCAGCCTTCTGTGCGAAAATCAGGAAGCGCAGCTGGTTGAAATTGTCGAGCGAACGACCGTTGAACTCGATGATCACGTCACCCTTGCGAACCCCGGCCCGCTCGGCCGAGCTCCCCTCTACGACGAGCAGCACGGGCGCACCGTGGACGTCGGGATTGACGACCTCGGACTGAATGCCGAGAAAGGGCACGAGTGGCCGGTCGATGCTCTCCGACTTCGAGAGCCGCGGTAGAATCTCGCGAACAGTCCTGGCAGTCGTTCCGAACCCGATGCCCGAGTTGAAGCCCCACTGGGGATACGTGTGCCCCACGAATCCGGAGACCGCGACGATCCTGCCGCGCAGATCGATCAGCGGGCCGCCGACGTTGCCGTAGTTGAGCTTCGCGTCCGTCTGAATCGCTCGGTCACCATTGCGACCGATGGCGCTGACGATGCCTTCCGTCATCGTCAGACGATCCGGAACCGGGGAGCGGCCGACCGCGAAGAGCATCTGTCCGGTGCGCGGCGCCGTGTCCGACCACGGCGGATCTCGCCAGTCCTTCTCGGCAACTGCCAGCTCCGATCCATCGACGCGCAGCAGGGCGACGTCATCCGTCGGACTTCGAGCGATGATGGTCGCCGAGCGGGTCTTTCCCGAGGGCAGTCGCACGTCGATCTTGCGGACCTCACCCAGGACGTTGTAGAGGCTCGTCAAGACGTGCCCTGCACGATCCACGAGGATACCGCTCACCCACCCCCGCGGTCGCTTGAAGTAATCTTTCCACTCTCCTCGACCTCGAAACGCACCCTCGAACGGAAGCTGGTCACGCGGTACGGCCACGTCCTTCTTCCGCTCGACCCGCAGTCCGACCACCCACGGCTCGACAGAGTGCGCAAGCTCCTCGATCGTGCGCGGCACCGTCATCTCGGCAGCGATCGAGTCGACCGCCGGCGCCAGGGTG
>CAYMLL010000137.1:0-10819 GCA_964390645.1 uncultured Planctomycetia bacterium
TCTGGAAGAAATGAGAAGACTCGGAGAGAAAGAAAGCTGTCCGGAACTCCGGCCGCGTCCGTCGTGAGCCGATGGAGGCGGACGGGACGGTCAAGCTTCCGTGTCTTGCCGCGCGCGCGGGCTCTTCAGGGTCGGTTTCTGCAACGCGCTCCTTCGGGTGGCTCGATCTCGGTGTGGGGGTCTTCGGTGTCCCGCTGTCGCCGTCCACGCCGCTCTCGGCGGGATTCGAGCACGGGGCGGGATTCGAGCACGGGGCCGTATTCGAGCACGGGGCCGGTTCCGACGAGATGATCCCGGCGCGGGAGCGGCCAGCGTCTGGACGGGAGGCGGTCGTGAGAGTGGAATCTGCTGCAAGGTGCCGGTTTGCTGATTTGTTGACAAGCTCGGTGCTCGAACGGAGCACCACCTGAGGAGGAGGTTCGCCGGGAACTTTCCGGAGACCAGCCTGTCAAAGAATCCGCAGATCCCCTCTCACGAGCCCCACGTACTTGCCAAAGACGATGACCTCCTTTCGTTTCTCCGCCGTGATGACCAGCGGGTCAAAACGGTCGTTGGCTGCTTCGAGACGAACGAACGCGGTATCTTCGTTCTCCGGGGGAACCGGGCTGCCGGCGGCGGCCGGGGCAACGGGGCCGGATTCCGATCCGGCGTACTCGGGGCGGTTCTCGTAGTAGAGCCGCTTCAAGGTGCCCTCGCCTTCGATGAACACGGCGGCGATCTCGCCGTTCTCGACGGTTTGTTGACGTCGGATGACGACGTAGTCGCCGTCGAGGATGCCGGCATCGATCATGCTGTCGCCCTCGATCTGCATGGCGACGAGCTCGCCACTGCCCGCGAACATACGAGCGTCCACGGCGAGAGAGGGATAAGAGTTGTCGTAGGGGTCAGCGGTGAGAAAGGACTGGTGGCGCGCCTCGATCGGACAGCCGGCGGCGATGGCGCCGACCACCCGGACGCCCACGCCCGCTCCCGGGACGACGCCACGGGCGGCGAGCCGTGGAAAGTGGGCGGCGACGATCGTGTCCTCCTCTCGATCGTCGCGTTGTCGTATCGGCTGCGCTCCGGCTTCGTGGTGTCGCGTCGGCTGCGTTCCAGCGTCGCTCAGGATGCTCTCGAGCAGCTCCGAGTCGGCGATGCGGATACCGCGACTCTTGCCACTCATCGTGATCAACTTCGCCTCCTTCAAAGCCTTGAGGTGCTTCGAGGTCGTCGCGGGCGAGCGCAGGCCGACGAGGTCGCCAACCTCACGGACGGTGGGAATTTCCCCGCGCCGCATGAGGAAGAGGATCGCGTCGAGAATCTGAAGTTGCTTCGGTGTCAGCGCCATGGGATCGTGTTTCCTCCAGCTCGGCTATCCGGTGTGTACCCGTCCGGACGGTTCGCTGAATTTCGCCGACGTGACCGGTGGGAGGGCCTCGCCGGAGCGCCCGCCAGGGCGAACGACTGTTCGCCTCGGCGGGAGGAGGAGCATAGCGAACGTCTGTTCGCCCATCAAGTGGGAAAACCGAAGATTCTCGAGTTGTTTGCCAGGCGGCCTTGAAATCCGGGGAGGATGAATCCGTGGGAGCTTCGAATGTGGTGTTCAGAGGGCGTCTCTCGGTCCTGATGGGGCTGGCGAGCCTTGCGAACGGGCAAGGTTATGATCGTCCGGCGGATACCACGTCGGCGCGTTCGCTGGTGCTGGCCCGACGCGGCATCGTCTGCGCCAGCCAGCCTCTTGCGGCCGAGGCCGGCCTGTCCGTTCTGCGCCGCGGTGGCAACGCCTTTGACGCCGCGGTCGCCACCGCGGCGGTGCTCAACGTCGTCGAGCCGATGTCCACCGGCATCGGTGGCGACATGTTCGTCCTGGCGTGGTCGGCCAAGGAGAAGCGCCTCGTCGGGCTCAACGGCAGCGGCCGGTCGGCATCGACGGCGAGCGTCGAGCACTTCCGGTCGCTCGGGCACCAGAAGATCCCGACCTTCGGAGCGCACGCGGTCACGGTCCCCGGCGCCTTTCACGGCTGGGTGACGCTGCTCGAGAAGTACGGCTCTCTGTCTCTCGAGGAGGTTCTGGCCGACGCGATCCGCCACGCGGAGGACGGCTTTGCGGTCAGCGAGGTCATCGCGCGGAACTGGCGAGCCGGTCTGAGCCACGCGGGGAATCCGCAGTTCGCGCACACCTATCTGGTTCGTGAGGGGGACGGCTGGCGTTCTCCGCGCCTCGGCGAGGTTCACCGGCAGCCCGACCTCGCACGGACCTTCCGCGCCCTGGCGAAGGGCGGCGAGAAGGAGTTTTACCACGGCGAGATCGGGCGCCGGATCGCGGCCTTCCTGGAGTCGAAGGGAAGCCTGATCCGCCTCGCCGATCTCGAGAGGCACGACTCGACGTGGGTCGTGCCCGTGAGCACGGAGTACAAGGGGCATGTGCTCCACGAGCTGCCTCCGAACGGTCAGGGAATCATCGCCCTGGAGATCCTCAACATCCTCGAGGGCTACGATCTCGGGGCGATCGGCCACAACTCCGCCGAGTACGTTCACCTCTTCGCCGAGGCGAAGAAGCTCGCCTTCGCCGATCGTCGGACCTGGGTCACGGACCTCGACTACCGTGGGCTGCCCGTCGAGACGCTGATCTCGAAGCCGTACGCGGCCCGCATGCGCGCACGCATCGACCGCGCCAGGGCGCGGAGCTTCCCGAAGTCGACGCTGAAGGTCGGCGACGACACGGTCTACCTGACGACCGCCGACCGCCACGGTAACATGGTGTCGTTCATCAACAGCCTCTACTACGGCTTCGGCTCGGGTCTCGTAGTCCCCGGGACCGGAATCTGCCTGCAGAATCGAGGCGCGCTGTTCACGCTCGAGAAGGAGCATCTGAACCGCGTAGAGCCGTCGAAGCGTCCCATGCACACGATCATCCCCGCCTTCGTCACCCGGGACGGCAAGCCCTGGCTCTGCTACGGGGTCATGGGCGGCGACATGCAGCCGCAGGGACACGTGCAGGTCTTTCTCAACATGGTCGAGTTCGGCATGAACCCGCAGGAAGCCGGCGAGGCTGCGCGGGTCCGCGAGGTCGACGGCACGGTTCTCGTCGAGAGCGGCATCAGCGCCGAGACGATCGCCGGGCTGAAAGAGAAGGGGCACCGGGTCGAGCGCAGCGTCGGCTCCTTCGGCGGCTACCAGGGAATCCTCGTCGATCCGGAGAGAGGCGTCTATCACGGCGCGTCGGACAACCGCAAGGACGGATGTGCGATCGGCTACTGAGCGAGGCACTCCCGGGATCCTGATGAAGCTCCTTCTCTTCTACACTCACGAGTTCTGGCTGCGGCCCTTCGCCAGGAATCTCCCCGACATTCCCGACTGCGACGAGGAGACCGCTGTCGACGGTGCCGTGCTCGCGCTTGTTCACAGCGAGCCGGCGGACGGCGAGCGCCGTGGCAAGGTCGTCACCCGGGCGATCAAGAACATCAAGTGGGTCGCCGGGAAGTTCGATTCGAAGCGCGTCGTGTTGCACTTCTTCGCCCACCTCGCCAGGGAGTCGGCCACGCCGGAGCTGGCCCGGGAGCTCGTCGAGGCGATGGCGCAGCGGCTGCGTGGGGCCGGCTACGAGGTCCGGGTGACGCCGTTCGGCTGGTTCAACGAGTTCCGGCTGCACGTCGCCGGGGAGTCGATGGGGAAGGTCTTCGTGGAGATCTGAGTTTCCAGGGCTCCGGAAAGGGCCCCCGAAAAAAACGAGCGGCAACGGTCATCGAAGACGGCACCGGCCCCCTAAAAAAACCCCGCGCCACGGGTATTCGACGCGGGTGGCCGCGCGTCGGCGACCAGGCGATTGCAGTGGAAGGTTCGCTGTGCGTCCTTCCTACCCCGGGTGGCGACCGCGATCTGCCGTGCCCGGGCGACTGTCGCGAAAAGCCGTGTTCCGATCAGCCGTGTTTCGAACGCGGGCTCAGGGGCTCTTGCTCGCGGACTTCTCTGCGCTGTCGGTCTTGGCGGAGTCGGTCTTGCTGCCGGTCTTGCCGCAGCTGGTGACGGCGCCGAGCGTGAACAGCGCGCAAAGCGCGAGGACGACGAGCTTCTTCATGGATCATACTCCTTGAAGGTATTGAGAAGAAAAAGAGGGTCAGGCGGATTGCCCCTACCCCGGGAAACTCGCCGAGAATCTGGCGAGAATGTGTTCTTGCTGGATATCGACGGAAGTACCGGAAACCACCACGGGACCTTACCGGCCCCCTATATGTACTCAAACGGTCGCGGTCTGCAAAGGTCGAATTTCAGGGTTTCTTTCGCTTTCTGGAAGCGCCTGTCTTGTCGGACGTTCCGGTAACCGTTGACACCCAGTGCCGGTAACGCTCGGCGACGCGCGATCGCCACGGGCGGCCTCCGTGAGACTCGATTCGATAGCGCACGCGCAGTGGCTCGCCCGGCCGAACGGTTCGCGAACCTTCGCGGGTGAGGCCGGGCCCCATCCACCCGTCGTCCCGCACGTGCCACTGGGTGCCGTCCGGCGTGTTCTGCGGGTGCGCGAAGCACGCCACCCCGACGATCCGGGACGGCACCGAGCGCTCCTTCTCGGCGCGCGTGCGCCGGTCGGTTCGCGGGTCGACCGCCAGCGGCACCGGGCCGCTGTAGTCGCACCACAGAGCGTGCTGTCCGAAGCAGCCCGATTCGTTCTCCGCCTCGTCCGAGTTGTAGATGATCCCGCCGAGGCCCTCCTGGACGCGCATCGTACGGGCGACGCGCAGCCCGAGGATGCCGAACCGGGTCTTGCCGAGCGTGACGGGAGCGCCTGCGGCCTCGAGCGTCGTGTCGATGTCCAGAGCCAGCTGCCCGAGGGAAAGGTCGGTGTAGGTCAGCCGTCGCTTCTCGACGAGAAGCTTCTTCCCGGAAGGATCCCGCCAGCTCAGCAGGAGCAGCGCACCGACCCGGTCGCCCTTCTCGACGACCTCGGAGATGCTCTCCTGCACGATCGTTCCGGTGCCGCCGCGTTCGGACCAGAAGTCCACGCCGCCGACATCCGCGTGGGCGATCCAGATGCTCTTGTGGTGTGAGTGGCCGATCGGGTCGAGCGGGTGGTCGAGGCGGGTCAGCTCCAGGTCGTGGGGCCCGACGAAGGGGTAGATATAGGGCCGGCGCGTGAAGGGGCCGAACCAGGACCCCGACACGACGGTGCGGCCGCGGCGGATCGCGATCACCTTGTCCGGGACGATCTCGAGCTTCAGCGCCATCTCACCGATCCCGGATGCTCTCGGCCTCCGCCGGCGCGTCCGACTCCCGCACGCGGCGCAGCACGACCTCGGCGAGCAGCGGGTCGACGCCGAGCGGCTCGCTGACGCGTACCCGGAGCCCGGGATGGCGGCTCGCGGCGTCCCGCGCCAGGCGGGGGATGTCGGCGCTCGAGTGCCTTCCGGGCGCCAGCATGTACGGGCAGACGGTCACATCGGTGGCTCCGGCCGCCACGCACGCGTCGAGCCCGGCGGCGATCGTCGGCGGCGCCAGCTCCATGTGCGCGATCTCGACATGGACGTCCGGAGCCCTGGCGGCGACGAGCTCCGCGATCTTTCCCAGCGTCGCGTTCGCATTCGCTCGCACGCTGCCGTGGTCGACGAGCAGGATCGCGAGTCGGATCGATGGCTCCAAGCTCACTTCAGGCCGATGACCTCGACTTCGAAGATCAGCGATGCGTTCGGCGGCACGCCCTGAACTTCGCTTCCCCGGCGGTCGAAGGCGAGCTCCGGCGTCAAGAAGAGCCGTCGTCGCCCACCGACCTTCATCGTGCCGACGCCTTCCTCCCACCCCGGGATCATCCAGCCGGCGCCGACGAGGAACTCGAACGGCTTGTTCTTCTCGCGGGTGTTCTCGAACTCCGTTCCGTCCTGTAGCCAGCCGGTCGCATGGACGAGGGCGGTCTGCCCTCGCTCGAGCGCGGCGCCGCTGCCGACCTCGAGGTCGAGGTACGCGAGGCCGCTCTCGGTCTTCGTCTCCTTGCCGGAGAGCGAGGGAGCGGCCGTCGCCGCCGAGCTGACGCCGGTCGCCCCTCCGAGGCCGGCGAGCACCGTCGAGACCGTTTCCTCGGTCTTCGCCGAGCCGCTTGCTGCGCGTGCGCCGTCGTCTGCCGCCGCGGCGGAGCTGGTGCCGGACTTCGCCGTCGACCCGGCGGAGTCGCCACCGCTGCGGTCATCCGCGGTGTCGTTGCAGCCCGAGTTGAACAGCAGGACGCAGGTCGTGAAGAAGAGGCCGAACTTCATGGTGCTCACTCGCATGGCGGTTCTGGTGATGACCGGAGCGGACGGCACGGTTCCGTGAAGGTAGCACGAAACGTACGGTGTTCCAAACGCCGCCATGTCCGGGCCCAGGGGAGTGGCGCGTGGCTCTGGTTGCGGGGGGCGAGACGAGGAGGTGAGGGGATCGGGCAGCTCTCGCCCCGGTGGTCCGGATCGCCACCGGTGACTTTCGAGCGAATTCGGGTTGGCGAAGCTACTCGTGCGGGTGAGACTGGAAGGACACGATCCTCCACCAGGCGAGCCACGCAGCGAGGGACTCCATGCGCTCAGCGATTCTCACGTTCTCGGTGTTTCACGGTCTTGTCGGACTTGTCGCTCTCGTCGTCCCGGCCTCCACGGTCTCCGCCAAGGAGGAGTGGGAGGTCATCTTCAGCGAGAATATTACCTCGGAGTACTCGCAGACGCGGCAGGACGCGCTGAAGCAGATCGATACCACGAGCTCGAAGGGGCTGAAGACGATCTGGGGCTTCCTCGACAAGATGGCCCCGAAGGATCCGCTCCGGTACGACTGGTACGTGCGCGAAGGAGCCTTCGAGGCGCTGATGAGCGCGGAGGGCGAGGAGTGTGACGCCGAGTTCCTGCGCCTCCTCAGAGGCAAGAGCTACGAGAACTCGAAGGAGGCGGTCGTCCACTCGGTGATCTGGAAGATCCGCAAGGCCTTCGAGAAGTCACACGGTGAGAACGACGACGACAAGATCCGCGAGGCGAAGTACTTCCTGCGCAAGAAGCGCGGCGTCGAGTTTTTCGCGCTCGTCCTGCCGACGGTGAAGGAGCTCGATCCCGAGAAGAAGATGCTCGGCTGGATCCACGCCGCCTTCGCGGACAGGAGCTCGAAGGTGCGGCTCGCCGCGATCACCGGCATGCTCGCCTATCCGGACAAGAGCAGCGTCGAGATGCTCCTGGACAACCTGAAGAAGATCGAGAAGAGCAAGAAGAAGATGTACAAGGAGTGGATCTTCACGCGCTACGGTCTCGAGGTGCTGACGGGGCAGAACTACCGAGACGACGTCCAGAACTGGTTCCGCTGGTGGGAGATTGCCAAGGGAGACTTCTCCATCGAGGACCGTGTCGACAAGGAGGTCGATGAGGACGGCAAGAGCAAGAAGAGTCGCGGCAAGACCGAGGTCGTCAACACCGGGGGCGTCGAGGTCACCGTCAACATGAAGATCGCGGGCATCGAGGGCGGCTATCCGCTCCTGGTCCTGCCGCGCGTCGGCTACGAGCCGGACTACTTCCGCCCCTATTTTCACGGTGTCGAGAACTTTGCACGTGTCTACTACGTGCAGATGCCACAGCTCGGCGACTTCAAGGGTCTCAGCCGCGACAAGAACACCAACCTCGTGATGTACCCGACCGAGGTTCTCGCGAACGCGATCGCCAAGATCATGGAGGACAGCGAGCTCGAGAAGTACGCGGTCCTCGGGCACGGTCCGGCGTCGGCGACGCAGGCGATGAGTATCGCGGCGAAGTTCCCGAAGAGCGTCTCCCATCTCGTGCTGATCAACCCGGCCTCTTCGGGAGACCGCTACCGCGATCGCCTCGACAGCGTCAAGCGCGAGGGCCGTCGCAGAAAGTCGCCCGAGCTCGTCAACGCCGTCGACAACCTCCTGATCGATCAGAGCGGCAAGCCTACTTACGAGCCCGCGGACGCGGCCGAGTCCGGCGGACTCGGTCGTGCGCTCGGCAACGTCTCGTTCGCGGATCCGTCGAGTGCGGAGATCGGCGCCCTGGAGTTCTTCTATCGCCTCATGGGCGGCCAGAAGACCATGAACGACAGGACGTGGTCCGTGTCGAAGCTCTTCAAGAACAAGGCGCCGAGACGATTGCCGGTGATGATCGTGCAGGGAGAGCGGGACCCGTGGACGCCGGTCGGTGACATGGGGCGTGTCGCGAGCTTCTTCAAGGGCGCCTACGTCTCGAAGTTCAAGACCCACTGCAAGCACATGTTCATCTTCGAGCCCTACCGTTTCACCCGGGAGCTCGAGAGCTGGTTCAAGAAGAAGGGTGTCAAGATGCCCTCGAAGAAGAGGTCGAGGAGCCGGTAGGAGTTCTGCGGCAGGAGCCGACCGCGGGGTGCGCGCCCCGTCGTCGCGGATCGCGTCTCGAAACAGCCTCTCAGAGCTCTGCGAGTGACGCCGCCAGGCTCTCCAGAAGGGTGTCGGCGTCCCGGGTCGAGAAGGGCATCGGCGGCCGGATCTTCACGACGTTGTGGGCGGGGCCATCGGTGCCCAGGAGCACGCCACGGTCGCGCATGCGGTCGGCGATGAAGGATGCCTCCCGCGCCGCGGGCTCGAGCGTCTCGCGGTCGCGGACGAGCTCGACGCCGACGAAGAGCCCACGGCCGCGAACGTCGCCGATGATCTCGAATCGCTCCTTCAGCTTCTCGAGCCCGTCCAGGAGATGTGTACCGACGTCCTTCGCGTGAGCCTGCAGCCCTTCCTGCTCGATGACGTCGAGCACTGCCGTTCCGACGGCGCACGAGACCGTGTTGCCGCCGAAGGTGCTGAAGAACTCCATGCCGGTGTCGAAGGCATCGGCGATGTCCGGTGTGGTCACGAGCGCGGCGATCGGGTGACCGTTGCCGATCGGCTTGCCGAGGACGACCATGTCTGGCACCACGTCCTGGAGCTCGAAACCGTAGAACGCATCGCCGACGCGTCCGTAGGCGGTCTGCACGTCGTCGGCGATGCACACGCCACCGGCTGCGCGTACCTTCTCGTAGACCGCGGCGAGGTAGCCGTCGGGGAAGAAGATCTGCCCGCCGACGCTCGGGCAGGACTCGGCCATGTAGCCGCAGAGGCCGCGGCCGCCGGCGCTCAGTCGTTCGATGATGGCGTCGAGCTCGTCGGCGTAGGCACGTCCCGCCGTGGCGGGATCGCGGTGCTTGCCGCGGTAGACGTCGGCGACCGGCGCCGTGTGCACCCACTCCGGAGCTCCGAGCCCGCCGGGGCCGTCGTGCTTGTAGGGGCTGATGTCGATCAGCGTCGTCGTGTTCCCGTGATACGCTCCCTCCAGGACGATGAGGTCCTTCCGTCCCGTCGAGGCCCGAGCGAGCCGCAGCGCGAGCTCGTTTGCCTCGCTCGCCGAGCTGAGAAAGAAGCAGACACTCAGCCGGTCGGGCATCGTCGCGCTCAGCCGCTCGGCGTAGTCGGTCAGCCGATCGCTGAGGTACCGCGTGTTCGTGTTCAGCAGCTCCTGCTGGCGGCGAGCCGCCTCGGCGACGACGGGATGGCAGTGGCCGACGTGAGGGACGTTGTTGTACGCGTCGATGTAGCAGCGTCCCGCGTCGTCGTGGAGGTACTGCTTCCAGCCCCGGACGATCTTTACCGGGTGGCGATAGCCGACGCTCAGGCTGCGCCCGACCATCTTCCGGCGTGCGGCGAGTGTCTCGTCGCTGGACGGCGCGTTTGCCGGGAACAGCTCCGCGGGAATCCCGAGGATGCGATTCGGGTCCGGTGAGAGCGCCGACCAGAGCTCACGGTTCGATGCGTGCACGACGCCGGGGAAGTCGTCGTCGAGACCGAGCAGGTCGAGGATGACCTGGAAGTGTAGATGCGGCGTCCAGCCACCGTTTTCCCCGACGTCGCCGATCCAGCCGATGGTGTCTCCTGCGGCCACCGGCCGGCCGACGGCCAGCAGCTCGTCGGTCTTCCTCGCGAGGTGTCCGTGGAGCGTGAAGAACTCATCGCCGTCGTCGGTGCCGTGACGCAGGATCACGACCGTGCCGTCGTCCTGTTTCCTCGTGGGATCGCCGATGGAGTGGACGACGCCGTCGAGCGGGGCGCGGACCGTGGTTCCGGGGCGCGCGAAGAGGTCCATCCCCAGGTGCAATGTGCGACGATCGAGTTGCCAGCCGTCGCCTCCCGCGGAGGTTCTCGACGTGTCGAAAAGGCGCGGCTCGAGGTAGCGTCCGACGCCGATCGTCGCTCCGGTCGCCGAGAGCTCGTGGAAGACGAGCCGGGTCAGCGACGGCTCGTCGAGGTGGCTCACTTCGCCGCCGAGCAGGCCGCTGTCGACGCCGAGGTCGAGCACGCGCAGGCGGTCCTCCACGCGGTCGACGTCGATCGGAAAGACGAAGTTGTCGCAGCGCTCGTCGAGCCACCCGCACACCGCGTCGTGTCGCGGTACCGCGGCGGCGCCGCAGGCCGCACGGAACGTCGCCGTCGCGAATCCGTCCGGAACGCGCGTCAGCCGGGGCAGTAGCTCCCGGATCGCGTCCTGGCTCACGGTGAGGTACGGATCGCCGGGCCGGGAGGTACGCTGCACCTCCGCCATGACGGCGCTGACGCACAGCCGCATGCAGGCCAGGCCGTGGATCGCCGCGATCTCGTCGTCCGCGAGCGGTCGTTGCGAGTGGTAGCCCCGTACGATGTCCGCGGCCGCCGCGAGCAGGTCCGACTGACCGAGCATCCCGTAGGCGACCGCGATGGCGAGATCGCCGACCGTCCACGAGTGGACGGCGTCGCCGAAGTCGATCAGGCCGACGACACCCGTCGTCCGCTCTCCCGGCTCGCCCGGTCGAACCACCACCTTGCCCTCGTTACCCTCGTTGTGGATCAACC
>CAYMLL010000137.1:10829-19114 GCA_964390645.1 uncultured Planctomycetia bacterium
CCCCGGTGGGGCGGGGGGCGCCTACGCCCCCCCGCCCCCCCACCCCGGGGGGGGCCTCTCCGGGCTCGCCGGGTCGAACGACGACGTTGCCGTCGTTCGCGTCGTTGTGGATCACGCTTCGCGGCAGACGATCGAGGAGCGGCGCCGTGTGCGCCTCGAACCGCTCCACGAGGTCCTCGATGAGCCGGCGTTGCCGGCCGTCGGGGAGCCGATCGAGGTCCGCCGCGACGACCCGTGAGGCCTTCGCGAGATCCCAGTGGAAGTCGCGGTGCAGCGCCGTGTGGTCGAAGTCCGCGAGGGCGGCATCCACCTGGCCGACGCGTCGCCCCAGGTCCTGGAGGAGCTCCGGGCGTCGGCAACGCACGCTGGCCAGCGTGTCGCCCTCGAGAAACGTCACGAGCCGGAGCAGGTGCGAGCGGCCGTCGGCGTCCTCCGCTTCGGTGATACGCCGGCCGTCGACCGCGGCGATGGCCTCGGGGCAGAGGTCGAAGCGTCGGTGGACGTGCCGCATCATCGCGTCCTGCGCCTCGAGGAAGCGGCGATCTTCCGCCGCGCTCGAGATCTTCAGCACGAAGCGCTCGCCGCCCGGGTTGGCAAGGAGAAAGTTCTGGTCCCGCTCTCCGGGCAGCAGCTCTTGACTCTCGAGCTCGAGCCCCCAAAGAGCCCGTGCGAGCTCGACGGCTTCCTCGGCCGAGAAGCGGGGTGTGAAATCGAGCAGCGTCATCGGGCAAGGACAGACGTCGGGGACGCGATTCGTCGAGGAGCCGGCGTTCGAGTGAGCTCTCTACTTCCGCCCCTTCGGAATCACCACCTTCTGCGTGAAGCTCTTGAAGTGCGCGGCGATCTTCTTCAGACCCTTGCGCTTCTTGCCGACGAGCTTCTCGAGAGCCTTCTCGGCGTCCTTCGTCTTCTGCAGCTCCTTCATGAACGCCTTGGGGCCTTTGCCCTTGGTCGTCTGCATGAAGTAGTAGACGAGCGCGAAGGACTGGTGGTAGTAGAGGTCCTCCTTCTCGCGGTCGTGGAACTCCTCGTAGGTCGCGTCGATAAGCTTGTCGATGGGGAGCGCCTGGCGCGTGCGTATCTTCGCCTGCACCATGCGGATCTTCGAGACCCGGATCTTCTTCGAGTTGAGCTTCTTCTGGCGCGTGTGCTCGTCACGTTGCATGCCCTCGTAGTAGGTCGCCATGCCTTCGTTGAACCACGTCGGGATGGAAGCCTCGTGAGACATGAACGCGTCGATGTACTGGTGGAAGGCCTCGTGGTAGGCCGTCGGAACGAGGCTGTAGAACTCCTTCTGCAGCAGCACGAGCGTGCGGTTCCGCGGGCTGTAGAAGCCGGGGTGGCGCAGGTCGCCGCCGACCTGGTTGAACGTGTTCTGGTTGTCGAGAATCTGCGCCTGGAAGCGGCCCTTGATCTTGAAGGGGAAGAGCTTCCGGTACTCGACGAGGATGTCCTCCAGCTCCTTGCCGACCCGCGCGAT
The DNA here is from genome assembly GCA_964390645.1 of uncultured Planctomycetia bacterium. Taxonomy (GTDB): domain Bacteria; phylum Planctomycetota; class UBA8108; order UBA8108; family UBA8108; genus CAYMLL01. The sequence goes on from CAYMLL010000137.1 coordinate 12,310, forward strand.
CGTCTCGCGCGGGATGCCCTTCTCGTAGCTGATGACGTAGTTCTTCGTCTCCAGCTTCTCCCACTCGAGCTTGATCTTCGCCTTGCCGCCGCGGCCGATCACCTCCTGGGCGAGGGCGGGTGACCATCCGAAGAGGATCGCAGCGCTGGCGAGGAGGAGCAGCCAGCTCCGGGATCGTGTACTGTCGCCAGTCGTCATGATGCTTGTCCTTCGCACTGGGGTTGGCACCGTGCCATTCTAACGTCTCGAGTCGCGGTTTCTCACCGCTCTTCTGCCACCTTGTCGACGAGCCTTGCGGTCCTTCGACGAGAGGTCGGGCGGCCTCGAGACCATCGGCGAGGGGCGGCAGGAGCTCACGATCGCACCGGCGGCTCGCCACGGCTCTCCCTGAGCATGCCGATCGCCGTGAGAATCAGGACCGCCGCGCCGATCCAGAATATGGGTCGGGAGTCGCTGCCGAAGGCCGTCTTGAGCCAGACGGCGACGAAGGGCGCCACGCTCCACCGCAGACCCGTCAGCACCGTGTGGATTCCGGTGTACACCGGCTCCTTGCGCGAGTCCCTCGCGAACCACAGAGGGCCGAGCATCCAGAGAAGCGTGCCGCCGCCCATCGCGACGCCGCGGCAGATGCGTCCGACGTAGACCCAGCCGATCGTCGGCGCCACCGCGAGCACGATGAAGTCGATCGACAGGACCAGGTTGAGGATGCCCCGCATGCGGTAGGGGTCGGTGCGGTCGAGTCGCTTGCCCCACGTCGCCATCGACAGCGCCATCAGGAGGTGGACGAGGATGACGTTGATCATCGCCAGGTCGAAGTAGTTCGCGTCCAGCTGTTCGACCGCGTGGATCTGCGTCAAGGGGACCGACATGATGTTCGCGAAGCCGAAGACGAAGAAGAAGATCTCGTAGCGACGGAAGGAGCGATCCGTACGCCAGACCTCGACGAACTCCCTGAAGGTCCCGTAGATCGACTTTCGGTCCGGGGTGTCGCTCGGCGTCGTCACCTCCGGCATTCTCCGGTACACCGCACATCCCAGGAGCCCGAGCACGCCGAGTCCCGGGATCACCCAGCCCACCATCTCGTCGGCGGGTACGGGGCACGGACCGAGCAACGCGACGAGCTCCTCGGTGTCGACGTTCCAGTCCAGGAGGACCGCGATGACGAACGCGAAGGTCGTCGTCAGGCAGAGCTTGATCCGATTCAGCCTGCCGACGAGGTTGCCGCGTCGGGCGGTCGGGAAGTTCGTCCCGTAGACGAGGATGCGCGCGGGAATCGCCATCGCGTGTCCGACGCGCGACGCGGCGTGCAGGAGGACGAAGGCGAGGGCGAAGGACGGCCTCAGGAAGAAGATCGGCACCAGGGCGAGATTCGAGCCGAGATGCAGCCAGAACGCGAGTCGCACGCGCGACTGACGCGCGGCGAGGTGGCTGGTGAAGAACGACAGCAGCAGGCCGAGGCTCTGTCCGCTCGTCAGCAGCGCGATTTGCAGGTCGCTCGCGTCGTAGGCCTTCTTGGCCAGAGCCGGACCCATGTCGAGGACCGCGAAGGACCCGGACCACAGCAACCCCGCCAGCACCTCGGTGCGAAAGGTCCGGCGGGTCAGCGTGCTTCCGGCGATGTTCTCGTCGGACTCGGTGGTGCGGACAGAGATTTCGAGCTCTCCGGGAGGCGCGGCAAATTGCCGCAGCGAGGCGCCGGGCTGCAGGGTGGCGTCGGACCGAGTAGGATACCCTCGTGAGCGAGAAAAGCATCCCCGCCAGGCTCCGAGCTGCCTTCGGCGAGCAGCCGTCGTGGAAACGTCGGCTCCACGTTATCGCAGGCGTCGTCCTCATGCTCGGGCTCGCCATGCGGGGCGTCGCGATGGTCACCCCAGGCGGCGCGCAGGGCTCGGTCGCCGACTCCGGGGTCGGTCTCGACGCCCTCGAGAAGACGTCGGCCGAGGTGGTCGGGACCGGCGCCCTTCCGCGCACCGGCCTGTTGCCGGGAGCCGAGCCCCGCTTTCCGCCGAGGACACCGGACGGCAGAAGCGACCCGCCTTCCCGGGGCGGTGAAGGCGGTGCGGGATCGACACCCGTGGGCGATTCCGGGGAGGCGCCGCCCTTTCTCGACGAGTGGTCGCCGACGCTCGTCAAGGGGGGGGTGAGCTTCTTCGTCGCGTTCTGGATCGGCTTCTTGATCCGCGTCTTCGCGACGGTCTGCGGTCTCTTCGTCGGGCTCTTCGGCCTCGGCTTGCTGGGGCTCCAGCAGCTGGGCTGGTTGACCGTCGAGTGGTCCGTCGCGCAGGCTCATCTCGGTGCTCTTCCCGACCTCATCGCTGCTCAGTTCGGCGGCTTCAAGAGCTTCCTCCAGGGCAGCCTCCCGTCCGCCGCGATGGCGGGGCTGGGGCTCTTCGCGGGGCTCAAGAAGAAGTAGTGTTCCCAGGTTGACATTACCGGACGCGTGATTTACATTCCGCGCTTCATTGCAGAGTAACGAGCACGAACGGCCCCCTTCCGGTGGGTACAAGTACTTCCGCTACTACCATATAGGTGTGCAGTTCATCCTCGGTGTCGGACTGTTCACCTTCGGTGGAATCTGGCTCGACGGGAAGCTCGGTACAAGGGTGCTGTTCACGCTTCTGGGCCTGTTCCTGGGCTTCGCCGGGTCCTTGCGTTCGATCTACGGCGAGATCTACGGCGGCCGCGCGAGCGCCCGCAAGACTCACGGCGAGGGCGAGACGGGCGAGGGTGCGTCGGGCCGAGAAGAGACGGCGAGAGAGGATCCCGAAGAGTCCGGGCCGGGTTCCGGTTGACACTTCGAGTCTCGCGTTTCGGGAAGCCCTGAGATTGACGCGCCGCGTCGAACGTCTGTCGAGAAGAAAACGAACGAGATCATGAGTCGGGACGGCCGTGCGACCGCTGTGCGCATCCTGATCCCCGTCGTCGTCCTGGCGATCGCGGCGCTGCTGTCGTATCGCTTCGACGAGACGCGCGGGCTCGCGGGCTGCGGCATCGGCGTGCTGGTCGCCGCGGTGATGGCGGGCACGAGTCACGCCTTGACGCGTCGGGCGCGCCAGGCGAGCGATGCGAAGACCACGCTGCGATTCGTTTATCTGAGCGTCGGGGCGACCTTCGCGATCGCGATCGGCGCCCTGGTGGTGATGCGGGCCCTCTGGCCGGAGATTCTCGAGACGGCCATATTGACCGCGATCCTGCTCCACGTCGTCGTGCGCCTCCAGGGAGCGGTGCGGTCCTGGTCGGCCGTGGGCACGGGATCGGCAGTTTCCGCGCCGGATGCGCCCGTCGAGAAGGCATAGAACCTCGCATGAACTTTATTCCCGACTTCCTGTGCCTCGATCTGCTCGCCGCCGGCGACCCGATGAGTCACATCGTCGATCGGCCGCTCTTCGACCTCGGCCAGGACGAGGACGGGCGGCTGTACAGGATCACTCACTGGCTGTGGCGTTACGGGCTGACGAAGCATGTCTTTCTCTTTGTTCTCGCCGGCGTCTTGACCGTGCTCTTCTTCTGGTCGTACGCGTCGAAGATCAGCGAAGACGAGTCCAGAGTTCCCGGGCGCTGGGGCAACTTCGTCGAGGGGCTCCTCGTCTTCCTGCGCGACCAGATCACGCGGCCGTTCATGGGTACGGACGGCGACCGCTTTCTGCCGCTCGTCGCCACCTTCTTCGTCTACATCCTGATCTGCAACCTCCTCGGGCTGCTCCCGTTCCTCGATTACCTCGGTCACGGGGGCAACACGTCGACCGCGAACTATCTGATCACCCCGGCCCTCGCCCTCGTCGCCTTCTGCATCTACCACTTCCTCGGGGTGAAGGAGGAGTACGAGCATCATCACCGGCAAGACGGCAGCTGGCCCGGCGCGGTCTGGGCCTACCTGAAGAACCAGGTCCCGAGCGTGCCGATCTTCGTGCTTCCCTTGATGATCGTGATCGAGCTCGCGGCGCACATCATCCGTCCGTGTGCCCTGGCGATTCGACTCTGCGCGACCATGGTCGCCGGGCACGTGATGACGGCCGTTCTCCTCGGATTCACGACCGTCTTCACGGCGGACTTCCTCGTCGGTGGCGCCGCCATTTCGCTGGTGTCGGTCATCGCCGTCACGCTGCTGACGTTTCTCGAGCTTCTGGTTGCGCTGATCCAGGCGCTCGTCTTCGCGTTCCTGACGACCGTCTTCCTGTCGCTGGCGGTGCACCCGGACCACTAGTCCGGCGAGCTGCTCGTTTTTTCTGATCTGATCGACAACGAGTCTTTGAAACCACTGTACCGAAAGGAGTTGTCCCGAGATGGGCATGCCGCTTGAGATCCTCACTTCGTTGACTGCGTTCCTCGGCCAGGCCGCTGGCGCTCCCAACACCGCGCTCGGAGTCGGCATCGGTGTCGGCCTCGCCGCCGTTGGCGTCGGTCTCGGTATCGGCAAGGTCGGCGCGGCCTCGGTGGAGAGCATCGCTCGCCAGCCCGAGGCTTCCGGTGACATCCGTGGAGCGATGATCCTCACGTCCGCGTTCATCGAGGGCGTCTGTCTCTTCGCGGTCGTGGTCGCGCTGCTCGCGGGCCAGAACAACCCGGCTCCCCCCGGTTAGCAGAGCTCCGAGGTGAGACGAATGACACATCGAATCGCTCAGCTCTGTCTGCTGACGGCCGCGGTTCTTCTACCGGTGCTGGTCTTCGCGGCCGACGAGGCGAGCCACGACCTCCCGGATCCGATCGTCCCGCAGACCGTGTGGGCGATCATCTCGTTCTGCGTCGTCCTCGCTATCCTCTGGAAGAAGGTCCTGCCGCTGATCCTCGGCGGCATGGACAGGAGGGCCAGCGACATTCGTGATGCCCTGTCCGCGGCGGAGAAGGCGAAGGCCGAGGCCGAGGAGAGGATGCAGCGTCACCAGGCTGACCTCGAGACCGCGCGTGTGGACGCGCGGAAGATCATCGAGGAAGGCAAGGCGGACGCCGAGAAGGTGCGCGCTCAGATCGTCGCTGACGCCAAGCGAGAGTCTCTGGAAATCTCGGATCGAGCCACGCGGTCGATCGAGCTGGCGAAACAGGCAGCGCTCCAGGATCTACATCTCCAGAGCGTGCAGCTGTCCTTCGATCTGGCGAATGACCTGATCCGCAAGAATCTCGATCCGAAGGACCACCAGGACCTCGTCGACGAGCGTATTCGCGGTTTTCAGGCGGACAGTTGACCGCGGTCGCTGAACCCCCACGGTAATCACCCATTCATCATGCTGGTCGAGAAGATTCCCGCCGTCTACGGTCGGGCGCTGCTGGAGGCGGCCGACGATAAGGGAAGCCTCGCCGAGGTCGCCGAGGAGGTCGAGTCCCTCCGTAAGGTGCTCGACGACAACCCCGATCTTCGCGTCTTCATCGAGAGCCCTCGTCTCGAGACGTCGAAGAAGCGGGCCGTCGTCGAGAGGTCGCTGCGCGGCAGAGCGTCCGACATCCTCGTCAACTTCGTGCTGCTCCTCATCGACAAGGGTCGTGAGTCGCTCCTTCGGGACGTTCTCGCCGCCTTCTCGAATCTACACGATCAGCACATCGGGCTCGTACGAGCCCGTGTGGTCTCCGCGGTGCCGCTGGCCGGCGAGTTGGTCTCGCGACTGCGTGACGCCATGGAGGCCCAGCTCGATCGCAAGGTCGTCTTCGAGAACGAGGTCGACCCCGGAATCCTCGGAGGACTCATCGTCCGCTTCGACGGCATGGTCGCCGACGGTAGTATCAAGACGGCACTCGACGACATTCGCGCGAACATGCTGTCCAGGAAGTTCGGGAGTGAACTGGTCCATGAGAATTAACCCGGAAGAGATCACCTCGATTCTCAAGAAGGAGATCGAGAATTACAGCGCCGAGTTCCAGGTCGACGAGGAGGGCACCATCCTCGAGGTCGGCGACGGAATCGCCCGTATCTACGGCCTGACGAACTGCATGGCGGGCGAGATGCTCGCCTTCTCCAACGGGTCGAACGGGATGGCGTTCAACCTCGAGGAGTCGAGCATCGGCGCGGTCATCCTCGGTGAGTACGATGACCTTCGCGAGGGCGATACCGTCAAGCGTACGGGTACGGTGCTCCAGGTGCCGGTCGGTGAGGCTCTGGTGGGGCGCGTCGTCGATCCGCTCGGCAACCCGCTCGACGACAAGGGGCCGATCAACGCGACCGCGTATCGCGCTCTGGAGACGCCCGCGCCCGGCATCGCCGATCGCCAGTCCGTCTGCGAGCCGCTGCAGACCGGTATCAAGGCGATCGACTCGATGATCCCGATCGGCCGTGGTCAGCGAGAGCTGATCATCGGCGACCGCGGCACGGGCAAGACGGCCATCGCGATCGACACGATCATCAACCAGAAGGGCGGCGACGTGATCTGCGTCTACGTCGCCATCGGTCAGAAGGCGTCGACCGTGGCCAGTGTCGTCCAGAAGCTGACGGACACCGGTGCGATGGACTACTCGATCGTCGTCAACGCCTCGGCAGCGATGCCTGCGCCTCTGCAGTACATCGCGCCTTACGCCGGCTGCGCCATGGCCGAGTACTTCATGTACGACAAGAACGGCCACACCCTGTGCGTCTACGACGACCTGAGCAAGCAGGCGGCGGCCTATCGCCAGCTGTCGCTGCTCCTGCGTCGCCCGCCGGGACGCGAGGCTTACCCCGGTGACGTGTTCTACCTGCACTCCCGTCTCCTGGAGCGCTCCGCGAAGCTCTCCGACGACCTCGGCGCCGGCTCTTTGACGGCGCTCCCGGTGATCGAGACGCAGGAGGGCGAGGTCTCCGCGTACATCCCGACGAACGTGATCTCGATCACCGACGGCCAGA
>CAYMLL010000138.1:0-18983 GCA_964390645.1 uncultured Planctomycetia bacterium
ACCTTCACCTTGACGACGTCACCGGCCTTCACGACGTCGTGGGGATCCTTCACGAACCGATCCGACAGGGCGGAGACGTGAACGAGCCCGTCCCGGTGCACGCCGATGTCGACGAAGGCGCCGAAGTTGGTCACGTTTGTCACCACGCCCTCGAGAACCATCCCCGCCTGCAGATCCTCCGGCTTCTCGACGCCGTCGCGAAAAACCGCCGTCTTGAACTCGGGTCGCGGGTCGCGGCCCGGCTTCTCGAGCTCCGCGATGATGTCCTTCACCGTGGGAAGGCCGACGACGTCGTCCGTGAGCGTCCGCAGGTCGACCGTGGAGAGAAAGTCCCTGTCACCGATGACCTGATCGATCGTGCGTTGTGACACGGCGAGCAGACGCTCCACGACCGGATAGGCCTCCGGATGCACCGCCGAGGCATCGAGTGGGTCGGATCCGCCCCTGATTCGGAGAAAGCCGGCGGAGAGCTCGAAGGTCTTCGCCCCGAAGCGCTGCACATCGAGCAGCGACTTGCGACTGTCGAACGCCCCGTGCCGGTCACGGTACGCGACAATGCGCTCGGCATGGCTCCGGTTCAATCCGGAGACACGAGAGAGAAGGGAGGAAGACGCCGTGTTGACGTCCACACCGACCGCGTTGACGCAGTCCTCCACGACTCCATCCAGCGTGAGCGCGAGGGCCTTCTGGTTCACGTCGTGCTGATACTGGCCGACACCGATCGACCGGGGCTCGATCTTGACGAGCTCCGCCAGGGGATCCTGAAGTCGGCGAGCGATCGATACCGCACCGCGAAACGAGACATCGAGCTCCGGAAACTCCCGAGCAGCGAGCTCTGACGCCGAGTAGACCGATGCGCCGGACTCCGACACGAGCAGCTTCTGCAGGCCGAGATCGGGGTGTTTCTCGATCAGCTCACCGGCGAGACGGTCCGTCTCCCGGGACGCGGTCCCGTTGCCGATCGCGACGAGGTCGGCACCGTGCCGCCTCGCCAGCGCGGCGAGAAACGTCACGGACTCCTCCCACTGCTTGCGCGGCGCGTGAGGAAAGATCGTCCCGTGCTCGACGAGCTTGCCCGTTTCGTGCACGACCGCCACCTTGACTCCCGTCCGTAGCCCCGGATCCAGCCCGATCGTCACACGCGGTCCCGCCGGCGCCGCGAGCAGGAGATCTCGCAGATTGGCGGCGAAGACCCGTCTCGCCTCCTCTTCCGCCGCGTCGCGTAGCCGTCCGGTCAGCTCGCCCTCGAGGTGCGGAAGCACCTTCTCCTTCCACGAGCACCGGGCGGTCTCGATCAGCCATCCGTCGCACGGACGACCGCGGTCAGCGACACCGAACCTCCGACAGATGCTGCGTTCACCATGGCTGCCCTCCGTGCGCTCCCGTCCATCGTCGTCAGGCTCCGCAACGATCCCGACTCGCAGCGCCTTCTCCTTGCTGCCACGGAGCAGCGCGAGCGCGCGGTGCGACGGGACTCTGCGGACCGGCTCACAGTAGTCGAAGTAGTCCGCGAACTTGCCGGTGTCGCCACCCTTCTGCTCGGAACGTCCCCGGCCGGCTGCCCGGGATCGGATCACGCCATGCTGCCACACATGCTCGCGCAGCTCGCCGAGGAGCTGTGCGTCCTCCGCGAAACGCTCCACCAGGATGTGCCGCGCCCCCTCGAGGGCCGCGGCGGCGTCCGGGACGCCACGGTCGACGTCGAAGTACCCGCCGGCGCAAGACAGCGGTTCCTTCGTGGGATCACCGAGGAGGGTGTCCGCCAGCTGCTCCAACCCGGCCTCGCGAGCCAGCTGGGCGCGTGTGCGTCGTTTCTTGCGAAAGGGAAGATAGAGATCCTCGAGCCGCGTCCTGGTTTCTGCCGCGCCGATCTCCCTCTCGAGCTCCGGCGTCAACCTGCCCTGCTCGGCGATCGATCGCAGGATCGTCTCGCGCCTCCCCTCCAGGCCTCGGATATACCGCAAGCGATCCTGCAGCCGACGCAGGTGACCGTCGTCCAGCCCGCCGGTGGCCTCCTTGCGGTAGCGAGCGATGAAGGGAACGGTCGCGTCCTCGTCGAGGAGCTTCACGGCCGCTTCCACTTGCCAGACGCGTGCGTCAAGCTCCTCTGCGATGCGTGCTGAAATCGTCTTCACGACAGCCATCGGTCACTTCTCCACGACGGGTCGTAGTGCCTTCTCGTAGACGCGAAAGCTGTACGCGTGATCGTTCTTCTCGTCGGCGTCATGCCGGGTCTCGTCGACGAGAGTCCAGCCGTCGAGGGCTCCATCAGGAATGCTGACGTCGCCGGCGACCTCGGCGTGCACGATCGTCACCAGGAGGCGGTCGCAGATCGGAAGAGCGAGCCGGTACATCGCGGCGCCGCCGATGACAAAGACCTCCTCCTGGTCGGCCGCGAGGGCGAGCGCTCGCTCGAGCGATCCGGCAACCTCGACACCCGGTGCGACGAGGTCGGCGTTCCGGGAGATCACGATGTTGCGCCGTTGTGGCAAGGGCCGACCGAGTGACTCCCAGGTCCTGCGGCCCATGACCACCGCATGCCCCGTCGTCAGCCGGCGGAAACGCCGCAAGTCGGCGGACAGCCGCCATGGAAGAGCGCCATCACGACCGATGACTCCGTTCTCGGACATCGCCCAGATGCACGTGAGTCGAGGCGATCCACTCATACCGCCACGGGCGCCTTGATGTGCGGATGGGGCTCGTAGCCCGACAGCTCGAAGTGCTCGACGCGGAATCCGCCGAGCTCCTCGACCCCGGAAGAAAGGCGCATCGTGGGCAGCGGGCGAGGCTCTCGCGAAAGCTGCTCGCGCGCCTGCTCGAGGTGGTTCGAGTAGAGGTGTGCATCGCCAAGCGTATGGACCAGATCTCCGGGCTCGAGCCCGGAGACTCGCGCCACCATGAGAACCAGCAGCGCGTACGACGCGATGTTGAACGGCACACCGAGAAAGACGTCGCCGCTTCGCTGATAGAGCTGGCAGGAAAGCCGGCCCCCGGCGACGTAGAACTGGTAAAGCAGGTGACACGGCGGCAACGCCATGTCGTCGAGGTCGCCGACGTTCCACGCGCTGACGATCATGCGCCGCGAGTCCGGGTTCGTGCGAATCGTGTCGACCACCTCGCGGAGCTGATCGATCGTACGCCCGTCCGGCCCTTCCCAGGATCGCCACTGCTTACCGTAGACAGGACCGAGGTTGCCGTCGGCGTCCGCCCACTCGTCCCAGATCGACACACCGTTCTCTTTCAGGTAGCGGGTGTTCGTGTCGCCGCGAATGAACCACAGGAGCTCGTGGACGATGGAGCGCAGGTGGAGCTTCTTTGTCGTCAGGAGAGGGAAACCCTCCGACAGATCGAAACGCATCTGGTGTCCGAAGACGCTCAGCGTGCCGGTTCCGGTGCGGTCGCTCTTCCGCGCGCCGTTCTCGAGGACGCGTCGCAAGAGGTCCAGGTACTGACGCAAGGCTTACCCCCTTTCGCGGAGCAGGTCGGCGAGCACTCGCGGCTCCCGGCCCAGCTTCTCACGGTACTCGCCCAGCGTCGGGACGAGCCGCACCTTCACTTTCTCTTCGTGATACAGAGCGATCTTCTCGAGATCGTGATCGATGAACGGATTGAGGAGACGCTCGAGAACGTCGTGAGCGAATCCCTCGGCATCCTCCACTCGAGCCTCTATCGTCGGCACGATCTCCTCGAACATCAACCGTTCGAGCCAGCCCCGGGTGGCCACGTCCTCCAGCGCCTCGCGAACCGTGCGAAATCCCGCCGGCAGCGCGCGACAGACGAGGGCCGTGTGGGCGCCGTTGAGGAGACGAACCTTGCGCAAGCTGTAGGGTGTCACGTCGTCCGTCCGCACGATCGCCGGATGATCGAAGAGGTCGAACGTCCCCTCCCGCCCTTCCCTCGCCGCCTCGATCGCGAAGAGCGCGTAGGGTTCGCAGGCGGTCAGCAGCTCGTCACGCCTCCGGAGCGGATGCTCGTCGGGGCGCCCGGTGACGACGCGATCGACGAGGCTGTTGTGCCAGTGACACGAGCCCCGAACCCATCGGCGCAAATCGGCCGGCAGACCCCAGCGTTCCGCCAGGGACTCGACAATACACAGCAGACGGTCGGCGTTGTCGTCGAAGAGCTCGCACGGGACGATCGCGACACCGCCGAGTCCGGCCTCGAATCTCGTCCGGAGACAGAGGAGCAGCTTCCCCGGAAAGGACCTCGGCGGGGCGCTCGAGGGAGAGTCCGAGTCGTCGAGGTCGTAGCCCTTCTCCGTGGTGTTGGAGATGATGGCGCGCAGGTCGGGCGAGCGCGCGACGGCGAGAACCTCGTCCCACCGAGTGTCGGCGATGATCCCCCGACCGACACTCTCGACACGTTCCACCTCCTCCACTCGCCGGCCGTCCGAGATCCCACGAACGAGGACGTGATACGTCCCCTTCTGGGCGTTGATCCGCTCGGCCCGCGGTCCGGGAGTCGACTGCACCATGACGACGCGGCCGACACCCTGTCCAGCCCGGTTCGCCTGCGCCACGAAAAGATCGAAGAACGCGCGCAGGAAGTTCCCGGTGCCGAACTGCAGGACGGTTTCTGGTAACGCGGTCATGGCGGCTGCACAGGCAGATCGGCACTTATACGAGACGGCAGCTGCTGCTGGCAAGCGAGTTTCCGCCACGTCGCCTCGAGCCTCCACGCCACCGTACCGCACGACTCCACCGAACGGATCGGAGATCGTCTCCCGAGTCGTGGCACCCAAGAAGCCGAGGGGGGCCACCCCGCGTGCCCGGGGCCGGGGGGCCCCGCGCGCCGCCGCCGCGGGCGCGCGCCACCCTCCGCTCGTGGAGCCGCCGACACGGAGACACGCCGGCACGGCCCCCCCGTCGCTTCCCGATCGGCCCGGACGAGGCTCGACTCGCATCCGCCGCGAGGGGCTCAGGCGATGAGCTTCCAGACCGGATCGACCTCCTCGACGCCGACGAGCTTCTGGTCAAGGCCGTTGAAGAAGAAGCTCAGACGGTTGGGGTCGATCCCGAGCTGATGGAGGATCGTCGCGTGGAGGTGCTTCACGTGCAGACGATCCTCGATCGCATGAGCGCCGAGCTCGTCGGTTTGACCGAGTGAATAGCCTCCCTTGAGCCCTCCTCCGGCCATCCACATCGTGAAGCCGTAGGAGTTGTGGTCGCGCCCCGTCCCCTTGGCGTATTCCGCCGTCGGCTGACGACCGAACTCACCACCCCAGACGACGATCGTCTCCTCGAGCAGTCCGCGCTGACGCAGGTCCTTGAGCAGGCCGGCCACGGGCTTGTCGGTGCGGCCCGCGTGGTAGGTGTGGTTGCGCACCATGTCGCTGTGCGCATCCCAGTTGTCGTCGTTGTGCGCGCCTCCGGAATAGACCTGCACGAAACGCACGCCACGCTCCACGAGCCGTCGCGCCAGCAGACACTTGCGGCCAAACTCCTCGGTCCGCTTCTCGTTCGCGCCGTACAGCGCGAGCGTCTTCTCCGACTCCTGGCTGAGATCGACCGCCTCCGGGGCGTGCCTTTGCATGTCATAGGCCAGCTCGTAGCTCGCGATTCTCGCCGCGAGGTTGGAGTTGCTGCTACGCTGGGCCTGGTGCTCGGCATTGAACTCCCCGAGCCGATCGAGCAGACGGCGCTGGACACTCGCGGACATGCTCGCCGGTCGCTCGAGGTCGAGGATCGGCGTCCCGGTCGCCTTTACGACCGTGCCCTGGTACGACGCCGGCATGTAGCCGCTCGTCCAGTTCTTGGCGCCGGAGATCGGACCGCCCTTGTCGTCGAGCATGACGACGAAACCCGGGAGGTTCTGGTTCACCGAACCGAGACCGTAGTTCACCCACGAGCCGATGCACGGGTGGCCGCTGAGCACGCGACCGGAGTTCATCATCAACATCGCCGAGCCGTGAAGCGGCGAGTCCGCGTACATCGAGTGGATGAACGAGATGTCGTCGACGCAGGTCGCGAGGTGAGGAAAGAGGTCGGAGACACCCTTGCCGCACTCGCCGTAGCGCTTGAACTTCCACTTGGGACCGACGACGCGACCCTGGCTCTTGCGACCACCGCGCCCGAAGGTCTTCACCTGGATGGTCTTGCCGTCGAGCGGGTAGAGCTTCGGCTTGTGGTCGAACGTGTCGACCTGGCTGGGACCGCCGTACATGAAGAGAAAGATGACCGACTTCGCCTTGCCGACGAAGTGTGGCGCCTTCGGAGCCAGCGGACTGACGAAGGGCGTCACTCCATCCGCGGCAACGCTCTGCTTCCCGAAGAACGAGCTGCCGAGCATACCCGAGAGCGCCAGTGAGCCGAATCCAGATCCGGCTTCCCAGAGAAACTCACGCCGTGTCCGGCCGCAGAACTGCTGCCTGGACGGGTGATTGTTCGTTGTGTATCCGCTCATCAGGGTGACTCCCCTTCCTGTCAATCCAGGTATGCGAACTCGTTGAGATTCAGCGCCATCAGACAGAAGTACTTCAGCGCCTCGCTGTCCGGGACCCCCTCCTTGCGGAAGTCCTCGATCAACGCGACGCCACGGGCGACTTCCGCGTCGCGGACCGGACGACCACAGACGAGTCGCAAGGCCCTGCCGACCTGCCGGGCGACCTGATCACCGGCCTCCGTGCGCAAACGCTCGGCGAAGACGGCAGCCGAGTCGTTGAGAAACTTGCTGTTCAACATCGTCAGCGCCTGGGTGGGCACGGTCGTCGTGAAACGAACAGCGCAGCTCGAGTCGGTATCGGCGAGGTCGTGCGCCGCCAGCATCGGCGGCACGAGAGAGCGCTTGATGAAGATGTAGACGCTGCGACGGTTCTGCTCCTCGACAGAGGAACGCCCCCATACCGAACGGGGTCTCGAAGCGGTCTGCAGGACGTGGGGCGACACCTCCGGGTAGAAGCTCGGGCCGCCCATCTTGAGGTTGAGCGTGCCGCGGACGGACAGGATCGAGTCGCGGATCTCCTCTGCCGTGAGGCGACGCATGTCGAAGCGCCAGTAGAGGTTGTTCTCCGGGTCCAACGCCAGCCCCTTGTCGTTGTCGAGCGAAGCCATGCGATAGGTGTTCGACAGGAGGAGCAGCTTGTGCATGGCCTTGAGCCGCCAGCCTCGAGCACGCACCTCGCAGGCCAGCCAGTCGAGCAGGTCGGGATGGGTCGGCAACTCGCCCTGCCGTCCGAAATCGTTCGAGGATGGCGTGATTCCACGGCCGAAGTGGAACTGCCAGAGACGGTTGGCGATGGCACGAGGGGTCAAGAAGTTCTCGTCGCTGACGAGCCACTGGGCGAAGATCCGGCGCTTGCCCGAAGTCCGGGCATCCTTCGGTGCCTCGGGAATCACCGGCGCCTTGCCGCCGAACACGGCCGGGAACCCCGGCTCGACCTCCTTGCCGACGGAGTGGGGGCTCCCCCGGACGAACACGTGTGTCTTGGAGCGTCCGCGCTCGGCGACCACGAGAGCCTTGTACTTCGCTTCCGCGTCGTCGATCGTGCGTTTTCGGCTCTCGGAGAGGCGCCGCACCAGATCAGCGTAGCGAGCCGCCTTCTCCTGACCGATGACCCGTTCGCCGTGCTCGCGGATAAGGTCCACGATCCCGACTTCGAAGCCGCCGGAAAGTCCGACGTCGATGTACTGTCCTCCGCCCGTCTGACGACAGTAGACGGCGATCACGTTGCGACCGACTCGCAGAGCGGCGCGGGCCTTCGCGTCGAGCTCGATGTGAAGATAGTCCGAACGGTGCCCGGAAAGCTTCTGCACGCTCTGACCGTTGAGAAAGACCTCGGCGTCCTCGTCGTGGTGAATATCGAGGAAGACCTGCGAAGGCCGACGCGTCAGCTCGAACTCGCGGAGCAGCCAGATCTCCCGGTTTTTCCAGGTCGTGTGAACGATCGACCCTGGCGTGCCACGGGTCCCGAAGCCGCCGCGAGCCTCCTTCCAGTGCTTCTGCGGCTTGAAGTCCTGCTTCATCCAGCCGCCGCCCGGATTGCGACGTGTCCAGAGCCATTTCTGAGGCTCCCTGGAGCGAGCGTCGCCCACGATCTCGACCCGGCCGCTCTCGACACTCGCCGCGCTCAGAGAGCGGCGGCGGAGGTCGACGCCGGACCACTCGAGCGACAGCTCCGGCTGCGAGTAGGAGTTGAAGTACTCGAGGCGAACCGGCAGCAGGCCTGCCCGCAGACTGGCGGTCGCGGAGCCCTGTTGACGCCCCTTGCCGTCCTTCTCCAGGACCTTCTTGCCGTCGATGAGAAGCCGCGCGCCTTCGCTCGACTCGAGAAAGAACTCGTACTCGCCTTCTCTCGGCACCCGCAGCTTGCCATCGAACACGAGGCCGATCGCGTGCTTTCGTGAGGCCGGCTCGAGTGTGAAGTAGTTGTGCGTCAGCCTCCCCGCCGCCTCATGCTTGAGGATATCGAACTCGGGCAGCGCCTCCCAGGTATCACGGTAGAAGCGATAGTGAAGATCGACGATATCGCTGCTGCTCGTCGTCTCGACCACCACGTCGTCGTGCTTCTTCGCGGCGGCCTTGAATCCCTCCTGGAGCGCGAAGATCTCGGAGTAGAGGCGAGCCTCCTCGGACTCCTTCTTCCACCGACGCTCGGCGACCTCCTTGACCTGCTCGTCATCGAGCAGCTCTCGCTCGGCGCCGTCCCGCATGTCACTGACGTCCTGGAAGAACGCGAGCATGCGGTAATAGTCCTCCTGCGGGATGGGATCCTTCTTGTGGTCGTGGCAGCGCGCGCACCCGATGGTCATCGCCATCGCCACCTGTGACGTCGTCGCGAGGATGCCGTCGAGAACATCGTACTTCGCGAGCTTGCGGTCCGCAGGCTCGTCGTTCCAGATCCCGAGCCGGTAGAAGCCAGTAGCCGTGACGGTCTCCGCGCTGACGTCATCGAGCTCGTCGCCGGCAATCTGCTCCTGAAGGAAACGATCGTAGGGCTTGTCGTCGTTGAAGGAGGAGATGACGTAATCACGGTAGCGCCACGCGTGAGGCTTCGGACTGTCGCGCTCGTAGCCGTGGGTCTCCGCGAAACGCACCAGATCCAGCCAGTGACGCCCCCACTTCTCGCCGTAGCGCGGCGACTCGAGCAGACGATCGACGAGCTCCTCGTAGGCGTCGGGCGAGGGGTCGGCGAGGAAGGCGTCGATTTCCTCGGGCGTCGGCGGCAAGCCGGTCAGGTCGTAGTACACGCGACGGATCAGCGCGACCTTCTGTGCGGGGGGCGATGGACCGAGGCCCTTCTGCTCGAGCTTCGCCAGGATGAAGGCGTCGATGGGGCTCTTCACCCAGTCCTTGCGCTCGACGTCGGGCGCAGCCGGCCGCTCCAGTGGCCGGTAGGCCCACCAGTCGCCGTTCTCCGGCGCTCCGGACCCCCCGTCCACGACCACAGGCTCCTCGGCGACGCCCGGGTACGGAGCGCCCATCCGGACCCACTGCGTCAGCGTCGCGATGGCCGCGTCCGGAAGCTTGCCCTCGGGGGGCATCTGGTGATCGTCGTCCTTGTAGCTGATCATCTCGAGAAGGCGGCTCTTCTCGAGGTTCCCGGTATCGATGGCCGGGCCGACGTCGCCGCCGAGCACCGCGCCGCCGCGGGTCGTCAGCCGCAGACCGCCCTTGATGCGCTTGCGCCCGCCGTGGCACTTGAAGCACTTCGTCTCCAGAAGCGGCAGCACCTTCGCGGCGAAGAACTCAGCCTCCTGCTGCGAGGGCTCACGATCTTCGGGCCCGACGGGATCCGGCGAGTTCACCGCTCCGAGCACAGCCCATAGCGCCAGGCCCACCACCGTCGGAAGGACCGTCGAGAACACGGCTCCCGCGGATCCTCTCATCACTTCGTGCTTTTTCACCACGTCAGTCTTCCAGGCTTCCAGGCCGCTCTCGTCTCGGACGGCGATCGCGCCGCTGGACAGTTTTCCGGAACACCGGCCTGGAACTCAAGATAGAGCATAAACCAGGCAGGCTCAAGCACATCCCGAAGGACCTGGACACGCGGTATCGACTTCGCTCCCCGAACAAACTCCCCTCGCGACGTCGAGGAACGATCCGGACCGCTGCCCGAGGACCCGACGACGGAGACGCCGGAGTCCGTCCGTGCCCGGAGCTCTCGCTGCTCGTGCCGCCCGGGCCGGGCGGGGAAACCTCCCGCGCGCAGAGGCGTCGAAGCACCACGCTTCCTGCCCGGTCGGGTGCCCGATCCGCTGCGTCGTCGCGACGCGGGCACGGACCGTCCCGAGGAACGCGGCTCCCTCTCAACCGGCTCGGAGCGCCCATCTGGCCTGCACCTCGTCACGTCGCCACAACGCTCGAGATCCTCCTTCCCGGAGCGCGACGCTGCACCGCGTCGCCCCACAACGGTGTCGGAATCGCGAACCCGGTGAACGGCCTTGGTATCCGGGAAACTGGACGCGGGTCTACGCGATCAACAGCGACAGGCCACCCTGGTTGTGCTCCACCGGGTGAATCGACCCGTCCTGAGGCTCCACCCAGACGAAAACCGAGCCTTCGAGCAGCGCCCAGTTGACCGCGTGAAAGACGTCGGGCACCCAGTTGAAGTAGCCCCATGCGATGCCGACACACATCGACGACGTGACGTGACTCATCCGCCGCCCCTTGAGCGCCGCCAGTCCCTTGAACACGAAAGCGTAGTCGTCGCAGTCGAAGGACTCGTCCTTCGCCGCCGCGCTGCGCAAGGACCGAGCGCGGAGCAGGTCCTCGATCTCGGTGCGGGACGGCAGGTAGAACCGATTGTCCGAGAACCCGGCGTAGGTCCTGCGAGAGGTTGCCCAGCAGCCTCGAAGCATGCGCCCTACCCGCTGCTTCACCTGACGGACAGTGAGGTAGCGAGCGTCTTCCGGCCCGGACGTTCCTCCGGCTTTCATTCGCCTTCGGACGGATTCTCCCTCAGCTCCTCGAGCTTGTCGCGATGCGGCAGCACGTCCGGCACGACGCGCACGGCCGTCGTCAGCTTCAACGGCACGGGTCCCTTGCCCACCCACGTGAGCTCGACGAAGTAGGCGGTCCAGCCTTTCTCGGGTGCAGCCACTCGACCGACGAATGCGCCGTCGGTGTCCGCTTCGATCGGCGTCGAGGTGTAGGCGCTGCCGATGCTCTCCTTGCGAAAATCACGCGCCTGCGGATTCGTCGCCTGCCAGAGCTTCACCGCGCTCGGTCGATCTGCAGCCGTGACCCGAATACCGCCGTCGTCCTCGAACTTCCAGTCGAAGCGAGGTCGGGGCGTGCCGGTCGTCACAGCGAGGAAGTACGCCGCGACCGTCTCGATCGCGTCAGAATCACCGAGCCCGTGATCCGTGTTGGGGACGTAGCGGAGATACTTCTCGCCCTCGAGATCGTCGAAGTAGAACCGCGATGAGTCCGGCAAGAAGAACTGGTCTCCTGCCGAATTGAGGATCAGCTTCGGCATCTTCAGCCGGTCGCGGTAGAAGTACGGATCGACGAGCTTGATCAGCTTCAGGTACTGGGGATCCTTGCGGCGCTTCATGATTCCGTTGCGAACATAGTCGCCGACGGCCGGAGCCCAGAAACCGTAAGCCGCGAGGTGATGCTCCATGGACGGGATCGTATTGACGACATCGATGACGATCGGCACGATCGCGACAACCCGCTTGTCGACCGCCCCGGTCAGCCACGTCGTCCAGCCGCGCTTCGAGCCTCCAGCGACCACGAAGCGGTCCACCCGCAGCTTGCCGCCGTCGTCGGAGGCGAGGAGCTGCTGGCAGGCGTCCATCGCCTTCACGGCGCTCTTCACCATCGGCCAGCGTGCCAGCCACGTCTGATCGCCGGTATCCATGTACTTGTTCCACGTGTGCGCGATGAGGTCGTCCTCCCAGCGCTTGCGTCCGTCGTCGGAAAACGCCAGTGGCTGGTTCGGCACCATGGAGAGCCCCACGACGATCGACCCGGTGGTCTTCGCGAGGCCCAGCGTCTTGCCGTCGGGAGCCTTCGGCGTGCCCCGGCCGTTGCTGCCGCCTCCGATGACCAGCAGCGCCGTGCGCTTGCGACCCTTCGGAGGCCGGGCCCGGGCAGAGTCCGGCACGACGATCGTCACCCAGTGCTGCCACAGGGTGCGATCCACCTCCTTCGCGGAGCGCCAGCGCTGCGACGTCATGTCGAGAACGTACATCGTCGCGCCCTCGGCGCGGGCTTTCGACAGGAGCTTCCAGCGAAAGGCCCCGTCCTTGTGCCGCACGTAGTCGCGCAGGGAGGTCTCCTTGGAGAGCCCCCTGGGGCCGGTCGCCGCGGGCTTCGCCGCGCCTCCCTCCCGGACCGTCGGCACCTTCGCGCAAGACACCAGGGTGAGCACCGCCACCGACACCATCAGTACCGTCAACGTCCCTCGCATTGTTCGCCTCATCTGTTGACTCTCCTCGAGTCGTGAATTGTCAACCCGTTCACATCGTGTGCGCTCACCGGAATCAGCCGGCTGACGAGCCCGCCCACGACAAGACAGGACCCGAGCGACAGTACGCCGTTGAGCAGGAAGTGGAGATCCGTGTACTCCTTCGCCACGTAGAGGACGGTCGCGCTCGCAAGCACGCCTATCCATGCGTGGAGAGCCGCAGGACGTCGCGTGAAAATACCGAGCGTGAAGAGGCCGCCGAGCGTGCCCAGGAGAAGCCCCATTATGTTCATGAACTCGTCCCAGAGATACTTGATATCGAGCGTCGCCATCATCAGGGCGGAGACCGTACCGACGGCACCCACAACCACGATCGCGATACGGGCGAAGCGCATCCTCCTGATTTCGCTGACTTTCGGGGCGAGGCGACCGTAGAAATCGGTGGTCAACGCGGTCGAGATCGAGTGCATGCTCGAGTCGAGGCTCGACATCGTCGCGGCAAAGACGCCCGCGATGACCAGACCCGCGAGCCCCACCGGCATCTCCTGCGCGATGAACCACGGAAAGAGCTGGTCCGGCTTCTCGATCGGCACCAGTAACTCCGGTCGTGTGCGGTAGAAGACCCAGAGCGCCGAGCCGACGAAGAAGAACAGGATCGACGCGGGGATCACCAGGAGCGCGTTGGTCCAGATGGCGCGCCGCGCCTGGCGCTCGTCGGCAACGGACATGTAACGCTGGATCACCGACTGGTCGCTGATGTAGGGCAGGACCGAGTTGAACACCGCGCCGAGCAGGATCACGAGGATGCCGTCCTTGGCCCAGCTCAGATCATGACGGTGGAAGTTCGAGATCATGTCGAGCTTGTGGGCGTTCCAGGCGCTGTCGACGATTCCCGTCAGGCCACCCTCGACGTGCCAGGCCATGATCAGCACGGCCGCCAGCGCTCCACCGACGAGAACGACGACCTGGAGCACGTCGGTCCAGATGACGGCCTCGATGCCGCCGAGCACCGTGTAGAGCGTACTCAGGACACCCATGACGACGATGCAGAACATGACGTCGATGCCGGTCACCGCCGACAGCGCCAGCGCCGGTAGCAGGACGACGATGCCCATACGGCCGATCTGGAAGCAGATGAACGACGCGCTGCCGAAGAGCCGCACCGACACGTGGAAGCGCGCCTCGAGGTACTCGTACGCGCTCGTCACCTTCAGGCGGCGAAAGAACGGCAAGAACGCGTAGACGACGATCGGCGCGGGCGCGACGATACCCATGTTGACGAGGAACCAGCTCCAGTCCGTTCCGTAGGCACGTGCCGGAATCGACAGGTAGGTGATCGCCGAGAGCATGGTGCCGAAGATGCTCAGCCCGGCCGCCCACCACGGGACGCGACCGCGCGCGGTGAAGAAGTCCTCGGTCGTCGACTCCCGGTGCGCAAAGTGGAAGCCCATCCAGACCAGAGCCATGAGGTAGAGAGCCAGCACCAGCCAGTTCACTGCGCCGAACGAGACCTCGCCGCGGTCGATCCGGCCTGTCCAGACCCCGGGGGTGCGAACCCCGGGCGCGATCTCGCCGGACGCGACCACCACCCCGCCCTGCCAGCGGACCGCGGTCGTCGTCACGTGGCTTCCCGTTGGCACGCGATCCTCCGGATCGACGCCCGGACCCGACGGCTGACGCTCGTCCTCGGGAAAGACGCCGATCTTCGCCCACGCGTCCGTCACGGCATTGTACGACAGCACGTCGCGGCCGAAGCCGACGTGGTGATCGTAGAGGCGATCACTCTCCGCACGCAGACGAGCGACGCGCGCGGAATCTCCCGCCTTCAGGGCCGCGGCCATCTCCGTCGGAATCTCTCCCTCGCGACGCATCAGCACATCGCCCGCGGCGCCGCCGATCACGAGGATGTGCCCGCTACCCGTGGCGATCGCGGCGCCGGCCATGACACACCGTGGCAACACGTCGCCGTCGACACGGATGTCATCCAGTCGCCTCCAGCGCTTCGAGCCGGGCCGGAGCTTGTAGGCGTCGGTGTAGAGGTGAAACCCGGCCGCGTCACGACTGCGCCCGCTGAAGAGGAAGACGCAAGTCTCACGGCCATCGCTCTGCGCCACCGCGAGCGCATGGGTGCGCCCCGGTCCCGGCCAGGACGGCAGCCGCTCCCACCGCCACGGAGCCGTCTCCGTCACCGAGCGGCTCGAGAGATCGAGACGCCAGACGCTGTCGCTCGCGCCGCCGGCGTCCTCCCCGCCGAGAACGTAAATGTGACCGTCGACAAACGCTCCCGTGGCGTTCGTGCGCGCCTCGGGAAGTGCCGGAAGAGGCCGCACGTCGCTCTCGCTCTCTCCCGGGTAGACGACACGGTTCGAGACCACGACTTCTCCCCTCGCCGCGTCCCAGCGCAGGACGACGGGGGCCGCCAGGATCGTCTTCGTCGACTCGTAGGTCCTCGTAGCCTCGTCACGCACGTGCTCCTGCCGCTCGCCACCGATCGCGACGACGCCTCCGGGTGTCGACACGCAGACACAGTAGCCGACGGGACTCGCCAGCCGCGCCTTCGCCTGGAGCCAGATCGACTCGCCTCCTTCGTCCTGCGACGCGGTCAGAGCGAAGACGCGATCGTGATAAACCTTCGGAGACTGCCCTCCGTCCGTCGCCGGGTGCCACGGAACGCCTGCCGGGAAGTTGGCGCCGCCGGCGACGATCAGAACGTCGTCGTGGACCCCGACAACGGGACCGGCGAAGCCGTGCTCGTCGGGGAGCGACCGGAGCCGGGTCCAGGCGACACGGTCGTCGGAGGACGCGTCCTCGGAGCCGCCGCAGGCGGCGAGACAGAGGACGAGCGCGAGCGCGAACGTTCGCCCCGAGAGGAGAGCGATGAGAGCACCGCGCTGGACCATGAGCGATGACGCCGGTATCCGGACGGGTCGGTTGAACGATCGGAGAGCAAGTCGGCCGCGCCCAATGAAGCCGATCACGAGTCCCTTGGCAAGAAGGAAGCGGCCGCGAGGACGTCCTGCGCCGTTCATCCCGACAGCGCAGACGCCGTCGCGACAAGGTCAGTCGTTCCCGAAGACCTCCTCGAGCGCGGCGCGCATGACCCCCGGATCCGGGGCGACCCCCGTCCAGAGCTCGAAGCCGATGACCCCCTGGTTGACGAGCATGCCGAGCCCGTCGATGACCCTGCAGCCCTTCGCGTTCGCAGCCCGTACGAGGTGGGTCCTCGGCGGGTTCGGGATGACATCGGCAACCAACATGTCCGGTGTCAGCGTGTCGAGATCGACCGGCACGCGCGCGTCGACGTCGGGATAGAGCCCGATCGAGGTCGCGTTGACGACGATGTCCGTCCCCTCCGGGACCGCGTAGTCACCATCCCACGGCACATGTTCGGCCGGAATCGACAGGCCCTCCCGGATCAACGTCGCCAGGCCCAGTCCGCGACCTTCGTCCCGGTTGACGATCTTGAAGCTCCTCGCTCCCGCGAGCCCGACCTCGACACCGATCGCACGCGCGGCCCCGCCGGCTCCGAAGATCACGACCGACTTGCCTTCGGGGTCCGTGAGCTCACGCAAGGACTGCACGAAGCCCTTTCCGTCCGTGTTCTCCCCGACCAGCTCATCCCCCTCGCGAACGATGCAGTTGACCGCACCCATCAGCTCCGCCGACCTGGCGAGTCGATCGAGATGCTCGATGACCGCCACCTTGTGCGGGATCGTGCAGTTGCCACCGCGGAAGTTCATCGCTCGCATGCCGAGCACCGCGTCCCCGAGATCCTCCGGCTCGACCTCGAGCGACAGGTAACGCCACTCGAGCCCGTGGTGGCGAAACGCCTGCTCGATCATGTACTGCGTCGGGTTCTCGGCGATCGGCTTGCCGAAAACGGCGACGATCTCCTGCTTGAAGTTCCAGTGCCTGGTCATGGCTGGTGAATTCTGAAGGGTCGTTCGGAATCGGCGGAAGAGGATACCGGCTCCTCGTGGCGTGCGGAGATCCTACCGCGCCGGTGGCCCCTTGCCCAGAGAACAGGCGTGGACCCCGTCACTCAGAAGGTGCGGGGCCTCCGCGGCGCGGCGAGCCTGAGGTGACGATCGAAGAATCGCTCGATTCGCCGGTACTCGTCGATCCACGACGCGGGATCGGTGAAGGCGTGGTTCTGACTGGGGTAGAGCATGGCGTCGAAGTCCTTGCCGAGACGGATGAGCTTCTCGATCAGACGGATCGTGTCCTGCGCGAAGACATTCGAGTCCTTCATCCCGTGGAGCAGGAGAAGGGGCCGGAGCAGGCCCTCCGCATGGTCGATCGGACTCGACTTGCGGTAGTTCTCCGGGTGTATTTTCGGATCACCGAGCCGCGGGTTGGTGTACGACGGGTGATACTTGCGCCAGTCGGTCACCGAGCGCAACGCGGCGCCGCAGGCGAAAACCTCCGGCTTCGTGAAGAGTGCCATCAGCGTCAAGAAGCCGCCGTAGGAGCCACCGTAGACCCCGACGCGATCGACATCCACGTAGCCGAGGGATTCGAGATACCCGACGCCCGCGACCACGTCGTCGAGGTCCTTGCCCCCCATGTGCCCCCAGATCGCGGTGCGGAAGTCGCGACCGTATCCCTTGCTGTGGCGGTAGTCGGCGTCGAGAACCACGTAGCCCTTTCGCGCCAGTCGGTGGTGAAAGAGCATGTTCACGTCGTAGGAGCTCATCGAACGTGTCACGTTCTGCAGATAGCCGGCCCCATGGACGAAGACGACCGCCGGATAGCGCACATCCGGATCGAAGGGCCGGGGACGGTACAGGAAGGCGCGAACCGTCCGATCGTCGTCGGGGTTGCGATACTCGACGATGCTCGGCGGCGACAGGTCCAGCGCCGTCAGACGCGCGCTCACCATACGACTGACGCGCACCGGACTCCCTCCCTCCGACAGCGACCGAGCAACGATTTGACGCGGCACCCCGAGCTCCTCGCGCGAGTAGACGACCGTGCCCTCGCTCGCCGACACCCGCGGCGAGTAGACACAGGAGCGCGATCTGGAAAGAGCCCGTCTGGCGCCACTGCGGAGGTCTACCAGCCCCAGCGTGGACTCCGCCGGATCTCGCTCGCTCGTGATCAGCAACGCCCGCGAGGACCGCTCGAGCAGTCGAAACCAGCGGATCTCGTGCTCTCCGCTGGTCACGGCGACCGGCTCCCCCCCCGCGCGAGAGATGCTCCAGATGTGGTTGAAGCCACTGCGTTCCGACGTGAAGAGGATACGGTTGCCGTCGTGACTCCAGCGCGCAGCAAGAAACGGCCCGCCGATCCACGCCTCGTCGGACTCGGTGTAGACGGCTCGCACCGAACGTGCGCGCGGATCGAGCAGGATGATCTCCCGCACGTTGCGGAAGTCGCTCAGGCGGTCGACCATGAGCAGCTCGCCGTCGGGTGACCAGTGGAGGCCACGAAGGTGGTAGCGATCACCGGAGTCGATCGCGGGAGCCCACTCCGTGTCCCGCTCGAGGTCGTGAAGCGTGATCGTGACACGAGCCGTCGGATCTCCCGCGAGCGAATCCCGTACACGCACCGTGCTCACGTCGTCGGTCAGGTAGTCGGCGAGAACGAGCTCACGGAGCGAGTCCCGTGTCACTCGAGATCGAGCCGCCCACACGCCGCCGGCAGAGATGCGGATTTCTCCGCCCTCGCGAAGACCGGTCTCACGATGCGCTTCCTCCGATACGATGTGGAGCACCCGGGGCACCGGCCCCTCCGTCTCGTCGCCGCCGTCCTCCTCGCCGCCGTCCTCCTGGTCGCGGTCGCTCGTCGACGGTGCAGCGAAGATCCCGTGGGCCTTTCCGTCACGGAACGTCTCGAGCTGCCGGGACACGTTCTCCAGCCCCGCAGAGAGATCCCGGCGCCTGCCGTTAGCGAGTTCCAGCTTCCACAGTCGCCTCGGCTTCCCCGCGAGAAAGACGACCGCAGCACCGCCCTCGCCGAACTCGAGATCCGAGATCTCCCCGACGCCCCGGAAGAGCGGTCTCGCCGGCTCCTCGCCTCCGAGGTCGCGCAGCTCCAGCCAGCCGCGCCGGTGAACCAGCAACCGCGAGCCACGCGGCGTCCACCAGAAGTGCACCTTTGCCGCGTCGTCGAAGAGCTTCCGGGCACTCCGACCGTCAGCGCCTGCCAGCCAGAGAGCGCGCTTCGGAGACAGGGCGTCCTCCAGGGCGCAGCGATATACGACGTAGCGACCGTCCGCGGAAACTCGCGCGCGGTCCGGACGGACACCGAGAAGACGAGGCGGGCGAAAGATCTGCTCGAGTGACGGTTCGACATCCCGCGCGGCATCCTGAGCGCGGGCCCTCGATGGCGAGAGAAGAGCGAGAAGAGCTACGAGAAGCAAGCGACGACGAGGTCGCCCGGACAGAATGTCAGCCATGACGCGTCGTGTCTCTGCAGTGACGGTGGGGAAAAGACCCGGTGCTCCGAAGCCGGTGGGATACTCCAAGCCTCCCGATGTTCGGAGGCCGAGATACCCATGTCAAGACGGCGTGGAGCCGCTTCCCGACGTCCCCCCGAAGATCCGAGCCGTGGTCACCTCTCCTGGCGCCCGATCCACGACCGTCGGCTCACCGTCCCAGCACCGTCGGGGTTCCCGGCTGTACACCCC
>CAYMLL010000139.1:0-18940 GCA_964390645.1 uncultured Planctomycetia bacterium
CTCATCGCGGCGCAGGACGTCCGCCCGATCGACATGCCGGTCAGCGATGCGCTGAAGACGCTGGTGGCGCTGGGAACGACGGATCTGCACGTCGACGACCGACCGCCATCACGCTGACGCCGCGAAATCGAACGCCAGGGGTCACCGGTCGA
This sequence comes from uncultured Planctomycetia bacterium, assembly GCA_964390645.1. Lineage (GTDB taxonomy): Bacteria > Planctomycetota > UBA8108 > UBA8108 > UBA8108 > CAYMLL01. Next base: position 153 of record CAYMLL010000139.1, read on the forward strand.
CGGAGCTGCGAGGATGGCAGACCCGCCGGATTCGAGTAAGATGGCCTGCGGCCTGGGAGGTCCCCGATGCAGCGCTCAAGAGACTCGAATCGATGCTCGTCCGCCGTCATCGTCTTCCTTACGCTGACAACGACAGCGAGCGCCGACAGCTCGAAGCTACCGCCCCCTGCAGCGACGGAGGTTGACTTCACGAAGGACGTGAAGCCGCTCCTCGAAGCACGCTGCGGAAAATGCCACGGCTCGAAACGCCAGCGCGGAGGATTGCGACTGGACGTCAAGGCCGCCGCTCTGAGGGGCAGTGACAACGGTGTCGTTCTCGTCGCGGGAAAGAGCGCCGAGAGCCGCCTGATCCACCTCGTTGCGGGCACCGACCCCGACGAGGTCATGCCGCCGAAGGGCGAGCGACTCTCGAGCGACGAGGTCAGCGTGCTGCGAGCGTGGATCGACCAGGGCGCCAAGTGGCCCGACGACGACAAGATCGTCGGCCTCTCGACCGACCACTGGGCGCTGCAGCCGGTCACCAGGCCGGAGCCTCCCGAGGTGAACACGGAGGGCTGGGCGCGCTCACCCATCGACAGGTTCGTCCTCGCACGGCTCGAGGAGAAGGGCCTGCGGCCGAACCCGCCGGCCGAGCGCACCACATTGATCCGTCGTCTGACCTTCGACCTGATCGGTCTGCCGCCGACGCCGGACGAGATCGACGCCTTCGTCGGCGACGAGAGCCCGCGCGCCTATGGAGATCTCGTCGATCGCTTGCTCGCATCGCCACACCACGGTGAGCGCTGGGGACGCCACTGGCTCGACGTCGCACGCTACACCGAGAGCCAGGGCTTCGAGTATGACCGCATCCGCCCGAACGCCTGGCACTACCGGGACTACGTGATCGCCAGCTTCAACGAGGACAAGCCCTACGATGTCTTCGTCAAGGAGCAGATCGCCGGCGACGCGATCGAGCCGGTGACCACCGCGGGGATCATCGCGACGAGCCTCCTCGTCTGCGGTCCCTACGACCAGGCCGGCAACAGCCAGCAGAACCGGACGCAGCGGATGATCACGCGCGAGGAGGAGCTGGAGGACCTCGTCAGTGTCGTCACCCAGACCTTCCTCGGCATGACGGTCAACTGCGCACGCTGCCACGCGCACAAGTACGACCCGATCCCGCAGAACGACTACTACCGCATCAAGGCGATCTTTGACGGCGTCAAGCACGGCGAACGGGACATCGGAACCGCGGCCGAGAAGAAGGCCCGCGACGAGAAGATCGCCACGACGAATCGCCGGATCGGCGAGCTCGAGAAGGTAATCCGCGACATCGAGTCGAATGCGCGGGAGCTCGCGTCGAAGACCCGCTCCAGGGACGAGCGTCCGGCGCCCGAGGGCCCGGCGCCGATCTCTCGCTGGACCTTCGACGCCGGCGGCGCCGAGGACGTCGTCGGCTCGATGCACGGCACACTCCACGGCGGCGCCAGGATCGAGCGTGGCCGGCTCATCGTGGACGGCAAGAACGCATACCTCGACACCACGCCGCTCGCCCGGGAGATCCGGGAAAAGACACTCGAGGCCTGGGTAGCGCTGACATCCCTGGACCAGGGTGGCGGTGGAGTGATCTCGCTTCAGAAAGCGGGCGGCGCCGTCTTCGACGCCGTCGTCTACGCCGAACAGGAGCGCCGCAAGTGGATGGCGGGAAGCGACGGTTTCCGGCGTACGCGCTCCCTCGACGGCCCCGAGGAGACGGGCTCACGTGATACTATAGTGCACGTCGCGAACGTCTACCGGAGCGACGGCACGATCGAGGTCTACCGCAACGGAAAGCCCTACGGCAAGCCGTACAGGTCCGGCGGCCTCGTCACCTACGGGAAGGGAGACGGCCGCATCCTTCTCGGCCAGCGGCACACGGACGGCGGCAGGGCCTTCCTCGCCGGCGAGATCGACCAGGCGGCGCTCTACGATCGCGCGCTGAGCCCGGCGGAGGTGCTCACGTCCTTCGCCTCACGTGGCAGTCACGTGCCGCTCGAGGACGTGCTCGCTGCGATGTCGTCCGACGAGCGCTCGCGACGCGACGAGTCCAGAGCCCGGATCGACGCGCTGCGACAAGAGACCGCGTCACTCCCTGCATTCGGCAAGTCGTACGCCGGACAGCGCGTGCAGCCCGGTCCGACGCACCGGCTGATCAAGGGAAGCGTGCGTGATCGCGCCGAGCCCGTGGCACCCGGAGCGCTGTCGGTCATCGCCGAGCCCAGTGGCGACCTCGACCTGACAATGGACGCGCCCGAGGCCGCACGCCGCGTCGCCTTCGCCCGGTGGATCGCCGACCCGCGCAACCCGCTGACAGCCCGGGTCATGGTGAATCGCGTCTGGCACTACCACTTCGGTCGTGGAATCGTCGCGAGCCCGAGCGACTTCGGGGCCCTCGGCGAAGTGCCGACACACCCGCTGCTTCTCGACTGGCTCGCCACGCGCTTCGTGGAGAGAGGCTGGCGTGTCAAGGACCTCCACCGGCTCATCGTCCACTCGGCGACGTATCGCCAGGCATCCTCGTTCCAGCAGCGCGCCGCGCGCACGGACGCCGGGAACCGTCTACTGTGGCGCTTTCCCCCTCGGCGTCTGGGAGCCGAAGCGATCCGTGACGCCATGCTCGCGATCTGCGGTCGTCTCAACAAGCGCCTGGGAGGACCGAGCTTCCGACCCTTCAAGACGTCGAGCTACGGCTCGACGTTCTACGAGATCATCGATCGAGACACCGACGACTTCAACCGTCGCACGGTTTACCGCATGAACGTCAACTCGGGAAAGGACCCGCTGCTCGACGGCTTCGACTGCCCTGATCCGAGCGTCAAGACACCACGACGACGGACCACCACGACGCCACTGCAGGCCTTGAGCTTGATGAACAGCTCCTTTGTCAACCGCCAGGCGAAGCATCTCGCACGCCGCGTCCAGGAGGAGACGGAGGACACCGCGGAGGCGATCGAGCTCGCCTACCGCTACACGTTCGGCCGCACCCCGACCCCGCAAGAGACGAAGGACTCCGTCGCACTGAGCGAGAAGCACGGTCTCGAGACGCTCTGCTGGGCCCTCCTCAACGCAACGGAGTTCCTCTATGTCCGCTGAGAAAGACAGCCCCCGGGTCGACCTCCCGCTCGCAAGCTCCCCGGAGCTGCTGCCCCGCCGACACTTCCTGTGGAGGGATGCCGCAGGTATCGGTGGGCTTGCCCTGGCGTGGATGCTGGCGCGGGATGCCGCCGCCGACGGGGCTCACGGCGACGCAGCTCCCGGTGACCTCCGCAGTGGCGGGCTCCACTTCCCGGCCCGCGCCAAACGTGTCGTGCAGATCTTCTGCTGCGGTGGCGTCAGCCAGGTCGACAGCTTCGATCACAAGCCAGCGCTCACGAGGCTGCACGGCAAGAAACTCGAGGGTCGCGGCGAGCTGCGCGGGTTTTTCGGGCGACCGGGCCTGCTGATGAAGACACCGTTCGAATTCCGGCGCCACGGCGAATCGCAGAGCTGGGTCAGCAGCCTCTTTCCCCACCTTGCCACCTGCGTCGACGAGATGGCATTCGTCCACTCGATGGTCGCGAAGAGCAACAACCATACGCCGGCGACCTTCCAGATGAACACGGGCTTCACGCTCAACGGCTTCCCGAGCATGGGAGCCTGGATGAGCTACGGGCTCGGATCTATGAACGACAACCTGCCGACCTTCGTCGTCCTGCCCGACACACGCGGACTTCCCGCGGGCGGCTCGATCAACTGGACGGCGGGGTTCCTGCCCGCCGAGCACCAGGGCACCGCGTTCCGCACTCGCTCCCCCGAGCCCGTCGTCGACCTCAACACGCCCGGGAGCGTTCGTCCGGGCACGCGGCGTGCGGGCATGGACCTGCTCCGGAAGCTGAACAGCAAGTTCGCCGAGCAGAATCCGGGGGACTCGACGCTCACGGCACGGCTGCGCTCCTACGAGCTCGGCGCGGCGATGCAGACGAGTATCCCCGAGGCCGTCGACCTCGAGAAGGAGAGCGAGGACACGAAGCGACTCTACGGGCTCGACAGGAACGAGATGGAAGGGCTCGGACGCAACTGCCTGATGGCCCGACGACTGCTCGAGCGAGGAGTACGTTTCGTCCAGCTCTTCAGCGGCGGCGCCTTCGGATCACCACGCATCAACTGGGACGCTCACGAGAGCGTCATCCGCAACCACACGAAGATGGCAATCCATACCGACCAGCCGGTCGCCGGCCTCATCAAGGATCTCCGTCAGCGGGGCATGCTCGACGACACCCTCGTCATATGGGCCACGGAGTTCGGCCGCGGCCCCGCGACCGAGGGCATCAACAAACCCGGCCGCGACCACCACCCCGACGCCTTCACCTGCTTTCTCGCCGGCGCCGGCGTCAAGAAGGGCTTCCATCACGGCCAGTCCGACGAGATCGGCTTCGGCGTCGCGCAGAGCCCTGTCACCATCCACGACTGGCACGCGACGATCCTCAGGCTCCTCGGCATCGACCACAAGAAGCTGGCCTTCTACCACAACGGCATCCAACGGCGACTGACGGACGTGCACGGGAACGTCGTGAGAGAGCTCCTCTCCTGACGAGAAGGGGCTGTCCCCTTCTGCGCCGGCCTTCGCGGAGAGCGGCAGCCCTTCGCCAAACTCACGGGATCGCGGCCAGGACCATGAACCTCGAGAGACGAAGCGACGGAACGCGACCGAAAGCCGGGATCCTGGCTCTCGTCGCGCTGGCGTTCCTGCTCGCGTCATGCGGGACACCACCGCGGAAGCGACCAAGGGTCGCCGCCATCATCACCGAGTTCACCTTCCGGAGCCACGCCCACGTGCTCCTCGAGAACTTCCTCGAGCCGTACTACTTCAACGGTGAGCTCACCGACCCCGAGGTCGACGTCGTAAGCCTCTACGTCGACCAGTTTCCGGGCGAGAGAGACATGGCACGATCGGTCGCCGCCGAGTACGACGTCACGATCTACCCGACCATCGCGCAGGCGCTCTGTCTCGGCGGCGACACCCTCGCAGTCGACGGAGTCCTCTCCATCGCCGAGCACGGCGACTACCCGGTCAACGAGAAGGGCCAGCGCATGTACCCGCGCAAGCGCTTCTTCGACGAGATCACCGCGGTTTTCGAAAAGAGCGGAGCGTCCGTTCCGACCTTCAACGACAAGCATCTCTCCTACCGCTGGGACTGGGCCAAGGAGATGTACGACAGGGCCGGGAGCCTGGACGTCCCCCTTCTGGCCGGAAGCTCCGTGCCCCTCGCGCAGCGACGACCACCCCTCGAGCTGACACCGGGAGTCGAGATCGAGGAGGCCCTGTCCATTCACGGCGGTCCGCTCGAGACCTACGACTTCCACAGCATGGAGGTCCTCCAGTCGCTGATCGAGCTACGCAGTGGCGGCGAAAGCGGCGTCGCGAAGATACGGTTTCTCGAGGGCGATGCGGTCTGGGAGGCCGCCGCGCGCGGTGACTGGTCGGTCGAGCTCGCCAGGGCCGCGATGGGCGCCGAGCTCGGGACGACCCCGACGCTCGAGTCCCTGAAGAGCTTCGTCGAGCCTCTCAACGGCCGCAAGGTGCCGTCGCACGCCATCCTCGTCACCTACAGGGACGGACTGCGCGCCACCATCCTGCGCATCGGCAGCAGCGACTTTCGCTGGAACTTCGCGTGCTCGATCGCCGGCGAGAGCGCGCCCCGAGGAACGGCCTTCTACGTCGGTCCGTGGCGCAACCGCAACCTCTTCAAGGCTCTTTCACACGCGATTCAGACGCACATCACCACGGGACGACCTCCCTACCCTGCCGCCCGGACGCTCCTGGTGACAGGCATGCTCGACGCGGCGATGGAGTCGCGCCACCGCGGCGGAGCGGTCATCGAGACCCCTCAGCTCGACGTCGCCTATCAGCCCACGGACTTCCGTGCGGTCCGCGAGATGGGAGCGTCATGGAAGATCATCACCGAGGACATGCCCGAGCCGGAGGGCATCGAGCCGGGAGGCCCGAGACCGAAGGACGGCGCCGGGACAGAGACCGCGAAGCCCGTGCCATGAACGGGAGTGCCACGAGCGTCTTCGATACGCCACGGCGGTCTCCCCTCGATGTGGCCGGCGAACGGCGGGGCTCGACGGCGAGGCTCGACGGCGAGGCTCGACGACGCCGAGCCGACGGACCTCAGTATCGCTCCCTCGATCGCCTCCTCTGCGTCGACGGCAGCTTTCCCGATCGGAGCGGCACCGAGACAAACGACCGCAGAATCACGCCGAGACAGAGCCCGGCCGCGAGCACGCTGAAGAACGGCCACAGACCGTACCCTTCCTCGACGCCGAGCTGGAAGTTCATCCCGAAGATGGAGCTCAGCGTCGCGATCGGGAAGAAGAACGCCGCGAGAACATTGAGGCGATGCGCGGACAGCGACATCGCGTGGCTGTTCTGCGCGAGACGCTCCGACTGCAGCGCGATCTCGAACTCGAGAGCCTCCTTCGTCAGACTCCAGAGCAGCTCGGCGTTGCGCCGGATCTGGTAGGCGCGGTCGCGCGTGTCGATCAGACCGCGCGTATCGGGCGAAGCCTCGCGGGCCTCCTGCAGGACCTGGTGCAGGTTTCCCGCGGCCCGACGTACCGGATTGAGGCGCTTGACGACCGCGAAGTAGCCCTCGGGTCCTGTCGCCGCCTGCTCCTCCTCGGTGAGCTCCTCCACGAGGCTCGCGTACTCATCCAGATGCCGCGACAAGGAGCTGATGCCATCGCCCGGCCCACTCGAGAGCCACGGGCCATCGGGCTGCAGCCAGAAGAAGCGGCCGTGACGCTCGTCGTCGTCAGCCCCCGGCGGCGCGTGGAGGACGAGCAGCAGGTGACCGTCAGCCGCCATCAGTCGCTGACATCCGACGCGCCGACCGAGACGATCACGCAATGCCTTCGGAAGCGTCCAGGTCGAGGGAACCCCGAGCGAACCGGTCATGAGATATCTCCTTTCCCGAGCGTCGGGTCAGAACCACTCGGTCTTGCTGACGATGTTGAGCGGCTCCTCACCATGCGCGAATCGCCGCACGTTCTCCAGGAGCGTCTCGAGATGTCGCTCGGGAACCCTCACGGAGCACGCGGCGACGTGTGGCGTGAGGATGACGTTTTCCAGCTTCCACAGACGGTGCTGCCGGGGCAGCGGCTCGACCTCGTAGACGTCGAGCGCCGCGCCGGCGATGTCCCCGGCCTCCAGCGCGTCGCAGAGATCGTCCAGCCGGACGATGACGCCACGGCCGATGTTGATCAGGCAAGCGCTCCGCTTCATCCCCGCGATGCGCGCACGATCGAAGAGCCCCTCGGTCGACGGCGTGTGCGGCGCGGCGATGACGACGAAGTCGCTCCGGGCGAGCAATTCGTCGAGCCCCTCGATCGGCCACAGCGCTTCGACGCCGTCCGGAGCCTCCGTCTGCGCCGGATCGACGGCCAGCACGCGCATGCCGAAGGACACGCCACGCCGCGCCACCTCCGAGCCGATCGCGCCGCACCCGACAACACCGAGCGTCTGATCACCGACGTGGATGTGAGAACGATCCATCGGGGTGGTCTCGCCGGGCCCGACGGAGTACGACGAACGCGTGCCCTCCCCCCCGATCGGCGCCCAGGTCCGCTCTGTCTGCCGCCGCAGATAGAGGTGGAGGTTGCGCGCGAAGCAGAGGATGTAGCCAAAGACATGGTCGGCGATCACGTCCGAGAAAATCCCCCGCATGTTCGACAACCTCGCCGCGTGCGCCACCAGCTCCGGAAACAGATAATGCTCCAGGCTCGCTGTCGGCGACTGCACCCACTCGAGCCGCTTCGCCGCCGTGAGCAGCTCCGGAGTCATCTTGCCGAAGAAGGCCTCGGCATCGACGATCTCGCGCAACGCGTCGCGAGTCCCGGCACAGTTGTCGACGACAGGCGGATGGACCACCAGCTTCATCGCGATCTCGACCGTGACAAGATGCTCGTCTTCTCTGCGGGTTGCATGCAGAATGTACCGCGATTCCCCGGAGGCGAGAACCGTCTGCGTCGTCGCCCACGGAGAAGACAGGACTCTCGGCGCGCGTCCCGTGCCGCTCACCGCCCTCGCGGCGTGGCTCTCGTCGACCGGTGCGACACCCGCGGCAGTCCGGGATCGCGACGCCGGCCGCGTCCGGACGTGGCTCACCTGGAGCCTCGGCCCGGATCACGAGAGCCGGCTGATGACCGGCACGAGCGACTGCCCGCACAGGGTGTTCGTCTCCCGGATCGACGACGGCGGCGGGGGCTCCCTCGCGCGACTTTCACTGGAACGGCTCGAAGGCAAGAGAGCACAGGAGCGACGGAAGGACCCATGCCCGGATCGGAGATCCTGCTTCGAAAGCACACCCGGCGAGAGTTCCGCGAACGCATGGCGAGCGGCGATCTGAAGGCGTGCATCGTGCCGGTCGCGGCGATCGAGCAGCACCTCGAGCACCTGTCGATGGAGCACGACTGGCGCAGCGTCTGTCACATCGCGGTCGGGGTCGCCGAGCGACTGCGGCCCAACGTGCTCGTGGCCGAGGGGCTGATGACCGGCATCAGCGAACACCACATGTCACATCCGGGGACCCTCTCCCTGCGTCCGGCAACCTTCCTGGCCACGGTGCACGACCTGATCGACAGCGTCGTGCGCGCCGGCTTCACGAACGTGCTCGTCCTCAACGGACACGGCGGCAACGTCGCGCCGATCGAGGGAATGTGGGAGCAGTACCTCCGTCTCTTCCGGGTCAACCTGCACTTTCTGCCGTACTGGGACGTGCTGACCGCGGAGGACGCGAAGCTGCTCGAGGGCGGCCAGCGCCTGCCCGACGACCTCCCCGGCCACGCGCAGGAGTTCGAGACGTCGTTCGGCCTCGCCGCCTTCCCCGAGAACGTCCGCACCGACATGTGGACCGACCAGCCGGATCCGACACCGTCGCTGGCGACCGCCCAGAAGGGGCGCGAGCTAATCGACCGGACGGTCGACCGCGTCACCGAGTTCGTCACCGAGATGATCGAGGGACGACGCGTCGCGGAGATCCCGGAGTACTTTCCCTGATCGCCGGCATCACCCGCCGGAATTCCCGAGGAGCGGTCCGGCAAACGAGACGTTCAAGTCCCCGCACGGCGCTCCTCTGTTCGTTTCCTCGCGCCAGACCGCACACGGCACACTCGACAACCAGCGAAGAGGCCCCCCGTGGCCGCCGAGGTGAGCGCGAGCCCCGCCTATTCCTCCTCGCGACGCTCCCGCACGCACCAGAGGTGCGCCTGCGAGCGGATGTAGATCGCGCCGCCGCTCGGTGCGCACGACGCCAACGTACGCTCGCCGATATCGTTGCTCGCAATCGCCTCGAACTTCCGGGAGGCGCGGATGACGACGCCCTTGCCACCCTCGCTCTGGAAGTAGATCCTGCCGTCCGCGTGGAACGGGGAGGCGGACTGACCGCCGCCGATGCGCTTCTGCCAGTGTCGCTTGCCGGTCTTCGCGTCGATGCAGGAGGCGATGCCGCGATCGCTGACGAAGTAGATCTCGTCGCCAACCAGAAGTGGCGATGGACTGTGCGGCGCGCCCCTCTTGACCTTCCACGTCACATGCGTCTTGCTGACGTCCCCCTCGCCATCGGGGCGGACGGCGATCATCATCGGCGCGTCGAAGCTCGAGGAGAAGTAGAGGTTACCGTGTCCGAAGACCGGGCGGGGCACGACCGAGTAGCCGCCGTGCCAGACTCGCCACAGCTCCTTTCCCGTGCGCGGGTCGTAGCTCGACGCCCAGTTGGCGCCCGGGACGAAGACCTGCTGGCGCCCTTTCGCGACAAACGCCAGCGGAGTCGAGAACGCGAAGAGCTTGCCGGTGCTGTCGCTGCGCGGCGCCCTCCAGCGGATCTTGCCGCTGTCCCGGTCGAGCGCCACGACAAAGGGAGCCGTCGAGCCGTCGCAGCTGACGACCAGGACGTCATCGACGAGTGCCGGCGATCCTCCCCCACCGTGAACGGGAGGGTATCGCAGATCGAGATTGCGCCAGAGCACCTTGCCGTCGAGATCGAGACACGCGGTTCCCGTCGTCCCGAAGTGCACCCAGAGGCGCTTGCCGTCGGTGACGGGCGTCGGGCTCGCGTGCGAGTTCTTCCCGTGCTTGCCCCACTGGCGACCCTGGTCCGGCGCGAAGACCTCGACGTCCCAGAGCATCTTGCCGCCCTTCCCGTCGATCGCGAGAGCGTGGAGCGACCTGGCGTTGCCGGAGGCGCGCTTCGGGGTCAACGCAGCCGTCAGGTAGACCGTACCGTCGTGGACGATCGGCGAAGACCACCCCTCACCCGGAACTCTCCGTTTCCAGGCGATGTTCCTTCTCGGTCCCCACTCGGTGGGCAAGCCCTTCTCGGACGAGTGCCCCTGTCCACCCGGCCCCCGGAACTGCGGCCAGTCCTCCGCACGGGCCACCGCGCAGGGGATCACCGCGCAGGGGATCACCGCGCAGGGGATCACCGCCCAGGGGATCACCGCCCAGGGGATCACCGCGCACGAGAGAAGAACCAGGCTCTTGCGCCACTGCAGCATGTCGACTCCTCGCTCAGGAGATCAGGAGATCAGGAGATCAGGAGATCAGGAGATCAGGAGATCAGGAGATCCTCGGTCTCTTCACGCGAGACATCAAGAAACTCTGGCTCGGGCGCACACCAGCCGATCGTCAGTGATGGCGACGACAGGCTATGCGAGCAGCCCCGGAATCGGATCGCCGTGGTAGATGGCGCTGGGGCGACCGAAGGAGTCGCTCCAGTGCGCGTCGCGCGCGATGCCGAGCACCTCGTACAGCGTCGCCGCCATGCTCTCCGGTGTCTGTGGGTCGGTCGCCGGGTGTCCGCCGATACGATCGCTCGAACCGACGACGTGGCCACCGCGCACGCCGGCACCCGCGAAGAGGACGGTCTGCACCGCGCCCCAGTGATCACGACCCGCCAGCTTCGCCCCGGAGATCTTGAAGATCTTCGGTGTACGCCCGAACTCTCCCGCCACGACGATGAGAGTCGACTCGAGCATGCCACGCTCGTCGAGGTCCTCGATGAGCGCGGACAGCGCCCGGTCAAACGGTGGAAGGAGGTGCTTCTCGAGGTTCGGGAAGGCGGCCTGGTGCGTGTCCCAGGTCTCGTTGTTGCCGAGATTCACCTGCACGAGGCTGACCCCCTCGGCGACCAGACGGCGCGCCATCAGCAAGGACCACCCGAACTGGTTCCTGCCGTAGCGATCCTGGGTACGATCGGGAGCCCCGAGCACATCGAAGGCCTGTTGCACCCTCGGGCTCGCGAGCAACGAGACCGCCCGCTCGCGGTGACGGCTCATGGCGTTCACCGCCGCGGACTCCGCAAGATGCCGCTGCTGCCGATTTATCAGCTCGAGCAGACCCAGTCGCCCCGCGACCCGCTGCGGGTCGAGCCCCACCGGAAGCGTCAGGTTCGGGGCACGGAAGACGGGCTTCAGGGTGTGCTCGAACTTGCCGTTGGCGTGGTGGAAGCAGTCAGGACACGCGCCGTAGGCGGTATTGCAGTTCGAGGCCGCGCCGACGAGGAAGGGATCCCACTGGCTGCCCATCTTGCCGCCGAACTGACCCGGGATCACACGGCCGGTACGGTGAACGAGGATGTGCGGCAGCACGACCGAAGACGGCAGATCGCCCCACGGACGCACCACGTTGTGGACGACCGACCCGATCGCCGGCCAGTCGCCGGGCCGCGGCTTGTTCGCGCTGAAGCCCGGGGGCATCGGGGTGCGCCCGCTGAGCATCACCATGTGCCCCTGCGAGTGCTCGTTGTACGGGTGCGTCAACGAGCGGACCAGCGCCCACTTCTCGCTCTGGCGCGCGAGCATCGGAAGGTGCTCGCAGATCTGCACTCCCGGAGTCCTGGTGGGGATCGGCTGGAACTCGCCGCGGATCGCCTCGGGGCCGTCGGGCTTCATGTCGAAGCTGTCGATCTGCGACAGCCCACCGGACAGGAAGACGTAGACGACCGACTTCGCCTTCTTCGCGGCTCCCTCGGACTTCCGGTGCTCCTCTGCGTCGGCACGCAGCCGGGCGAGATCACCGAGCCCCAGCCCCAGAAGGCCGAGCGCTCCGGCTCGCACCCCGGACCGGATCAGACGTCGACGGGTCCACGACGAGGACATCTACGCAGGCTCCCCAACATCAGGTTGCACCGTGTCTTCGCGGCACATCCAGAGTCTCCGGCAATCGTGATCCCGGCAAGGAAAAAGAGGCGCCTCGCCGACGGCGCGGTCGAAATTCCACCTCTCCTCGCGCATGTCGATCGGTTATCTTCTGCACCGGATCGACCGCGTCTCCCCGTCTACCGGATGCCCTGCGACGTGCGAGCGCCTTCCCCGATACGGGGAGAACCCGGAGATCGCGAAGGTCCGCTCCGCACCTCTGCCCGTCCTGCACGGTGAAGATCTGCCGTGCGAGCGCGCTCTGATTCCGAAAGGACCCGTCGATGACACGGATCACCCCGTTACTGACGACTCTCCTCCTCTGCACCGCCACCTGGGCCGGCCCGGCGGCGCGGGTCAGCGACTACCACGGCAAGTGGGAGCTTCTCCTCGCCAACTCCGGCGACACCTTCCAGTCGTGCATGCTCGACCTCGGCAAGTCCGGCGGCAAGCTGGTCTGGAAGTGGGGCAGCGTGCAGAGTATCGCTCCCGCGCAGCTGTCCGTCGACGACAAGGGCCGGCTCGAGATCAACAAGCGCGGCTGGCCGAGCCCGCTGCGCCTGACCCGGCTCGGCGACGCGATTCAGGGCTCGCGACAGCTGAAGAACGGCAAGGTCGAGACCGTCACCGGTCGGCTCGCGAAGTGGGATGTCGACGCGGCGGGCGAGTGGAGCATCACCGCGGGCGAGCAGGGCGAGTCGAAGGGCACTCTGACTCTCTCGGCCGTGGGAGCGGGACGCTACGAGGCGAAGGCCGCGAACAACGAGGGCCACGAGGTCGACATCCGGTCGGTCGACGTCGAGCAGAACCGGATGGTGATCAGCTTCACGGCCGACGAGGGCCAGAAGGCGCTGGTGCTGCGAGGCGAGATCCACGGCGACCGGCTGGTCGGCGCCATCGAGCTGCCGGACGGCGCGCAGAGCGTGCCGGCGAAGGGCGAGAGACGACGCCGCTGGGGCAAGCCGGTCGACCTGCTGGCGAAGGGTCTGGGCGGCTGGCGACCTCGCGACCCCAGAAGGAAGTTCGGCTGGACGGTCACCGACGGTGTGCTCTCGAACTCGCCTCCGGACGTCGACATCGTGTCGAGGCCCGAGTTCAAGGACTTCAAGGTCAACCTCGAGTACAAGGTGGAGCGACCGAAGGGCAAGCGCTCCAACAGCGGCATCTACATGCGCGGCCGTTACGAGGTGCAGATCCTCGACGACTGGAACGAGGATCCGAAGAAGCGTCGTGTGCAGGCACACGGCAACGGCGCGGTCTACAGCCGCATCGTCCCCGGGAAGTTCGCCAGCGGCGCTCCGGGCACGTGGCAGAAGTACGAGATCACTCTCATCGACCGCTATCTGACGGTCAACCTCAACGGCGTCACGGTCGTCGACAACCGACAACTCGAAGGCATCACGGGCGGCGCACTCTTCCCCTTCGAGTCCGACGCCGGCCCGTTGATGCTGCAGGGTGACCACGGCAAGATCGAGTACCGCAACGTGCTCGTCACGCCGGCGCTTCCCTGGGGAAGGTGACCTGGTCGACGGACGGACGAGGGCTCCACAGCGGTGGCGTGGCGGTGGTGACTCCGATGCTGACGTTCGTGCCGCTGCCCCTCGCGTCCGCCGAGCGCGGCCACATCCTCGTCGACGGCTTCGAGCATGACGACCACGGCGACTGGAAGCCGACCGGCGACGCGCTCGGTGACGGCTCGATGGTCGAGGTCTGCGCGAACGAAGGCATCGGGGTCGTCGCCGATCGGATCTTCCCGTCGCCGGACAGCAGCGCCGCGGAGGTGTTCTCCGCGGGCGGAGCTGCGCAGCTGGTGAGTCTCGACGCGTGAAGACCGAGATCGATCCGGCGCTGACCCCGGCAGGATCGCCCCGGCCGGAAAGCCGGCCGCGGGGAGACCGTCCACCGTGTCGGAGATCGTCTACGCCGACATCGACACCTCCTCGGGCCGCACGACCGGCTCCTCGACCTCGAAGTCGATCTCGCCATCCTTGACGATCATCCGCACTCGAGCGCCGTCGGCGACCTCGCCGGCGATGATCCGACGGCCGAGCGCCGTCTCGACGTGCTTCTGGAGGTAGCGCTTGATCGGCCGGGCGCCGAAGACCGGATCGTAGCCGGCACGGGCGACGTGGTTGACGGCGTCAGGCGTCGCCTCCAGGCGGATCATGCGCTCCGCGAGCCGGCTCCTCAGGCGCTCGAGCTGGAGCTCGGTGATGCGGGCGATCTCGTCCTGCGACAGCGAGGAGAAGGTGACCGTCTCGTCGACGCGGTTGAGGAACTCGGGGCGGCAGATCCTCCGCAGCTGCTCGTCGTCCGCGTTCGAGGTCATGATCACCACCGTGTTCTTGAAGTCGACGGTGCGCCCCTGGTTGTCGGTCAGACGTCCGTCGTCGAGGAGCTGCAGCAGCGTGTTGAAGACGTCCGGGTGCGCCTTCTCGATCTCGTCGAGAAGAACGACCGCGTAGGGCTTACGGCGCACGGCCTCGGTGAGCTGCCCCCCCTCGTCGTAGCCGACGTAGCCGGGCGGCGCGCCGATGAGCCGCGACACCGAGTGCTTCTCCATGTACTCGCTCATGTCGAGGCGCACGATGTTGTCCTCGCTGTCGAAGAGCGCGGCCGCCAGCGTCTTCGCGAGCTCCGTCTTTCCGACTCCCGTCGGTCCGAGGAAGATGAACGAGCCGATCGGACGGTGCGGGTCCTTGAGCCCGGACCTCGCGCGCAGCACCGCGTCCGCGACAGCCTGCACCGCCTCGTCCTGTCCGACGACTCGCTCGTGGAGCTCGGCGTCGAGGTGGAGCAGCTTCTCACGCTCGGACTCGAGCAGCCGGGTGACCGGCACGCCCGTCCACCACGAGACGATCTCCGCGACCTCCTCGGGCGTCACCTCCTCGCGCACGAGCGTCGCGCCTTCAGACCGGTCGCGCGACGACTCCTCGGCCACGGCGAGCTGCTGCTCGAGGTCGTGGAGGGTGCCGTACTTGAGCTCGGCGGCGCGATTGAGATCGTACTCTCGCTCGGCCTTCTCGATCTCGACACGCGTCGTGTCGATCTCCTCGCGCAGCGCACGCACCGCCTGGATCTCGGCCTTCTCCTTGTCCCACTGCGCGCGCAGCGTGCCGACGCGCGTCTTCAGGTCGGCGATCTCCTTCTCGATCGCCTTGCGGCGCGCCTTCGACGCCCGGTCACGCTCGCGCTTGAGCGCCTCGCGCTCGATCTCGAGCTGCAGCTGACGACGCGACAGTGCGTCGAGCTCGGCGGGCATGCTGTCGATCTCCGTGCGCACGGACGCCGCAGCCTCGTCGATGAGATCGATCGCCTTGTCCGGCAGGAACCGGTCGCTGATGTAGCGGTCCGACAGCACTGCGGATGCGACCAGGGCGGCGTCCTGGATGCGTACACCATGGTGCACCTCGAAGCGCTCCTGCAGTCCGCGAAGGATCGAGATCGAGTCCTCGACCGTGGGAGGCTCCACGAGCACCGGCTGGAAACGGCGCTCGAGCGCGGCGTCCTTCTCGAGGTGGGCGCGGTACTCGTCGAGCGTCGTCGCTCCGATGCAGTGAAGCTCGCCGCGTGCGAGCATCGGCTTCAGGAGATTGCCGGCGTCCATGGCCCCATCGCTCTTGCCGGCTCCGACGATGGTATGAAGCTCGTCGATGAACAGGAGGATCCGTCCTTCGCTCTGCTCGATCTCCTTCAGCACCGCCTTGAGCCGCTCCTCGAACTCTCCGCGGTACTTCGCTCCGGCGATCAGCGCGCCGAGGTCGAGCGAGAAGATCGTGCGATCCTCGAGCCCTTCGGGGACGTCACCGCGCACGATGCGCTGTGCGAGCCCCTCGACGATCGCCGTCTTGCCGACGCCCGGCTCACCGATGAGGACCGGGTTGTTCTTCGTCTTGCGCGAGAGGATCCGGATGACGCGGCGGATCTCCTCATCGCGACCGATGACCGGGTCTAGCTTCCCCTGCCGCGCCAGGGTGACGAGGTCACGGCCGTAGCGATCGAGCGCCTCGTAGGTCGACTCCGGATCCGGCGTCGTGACACGTTGACTTCCTCGCACGTGCCGCAGAGTTTCCCGCACCCGCACGGCGTTGATGCCGGACGCCTCGAGCAGTCGCGCCGCACCCGAGCCGCCGGCGCCCTCGAGCGCTCCGAGGAGGAGATGCTCGACGCTGACGAAGTCATCGCGCATCGTCCGCGCCTCCTTCTCGGCCTGCCGCAGAGCCCGCGAGACATCGCTGCAGACGCCCACCTGCACGTCGCCCGAGGCCTGCGGCAGCTTGGCGAGCGCGTCCTGCAGCTGCTCGCGCAGGGTCGCGATATCGGCGCCCATGTGGTCGAGGAGGCGTGGGATCAGGCCCTCGGGGTCCTCGACGAGCGCACTCAGCAGATGCTCGAGCTGGAGCTCCGGATGGCCACGATCCTCGGCGTATCCCTGCGCGCGCTGGATGGCTTCCTGTGACTTGAGGGTGAGCTTCTGGGGGTTCATGTCACCTCCTTGCAGCCGGGGTCCCGGATCCCGAGACGACACGGATTCGGACCCGGAGCCGGTGGAATTCAGTCGGGACTCGAGGCAAGCCGGGTCCCGGTTTCGAGCCCGGTCCACAGCTCCTCGCACCTCCAGAAGAGGAGCAAAGCACGTGCCAGAGCGCTCCAGACCCTTCCCTGTAAGTGACTTACGACAGGCCAGCGCGCACGAGCCACGAACCTGGGACGGTGCCGGCTGCCATATCGGCAGCCATCGTATCCCCTCTGGAGGAAGGAAGACTTCACGTGCCGCCAAACTGGCAGTCCACGATCAGAGCACCCCGAAGCGCCGGTACGCCTCCGCTGCGCCCATGCCGCCACGGATCGCGTCGCGCACCCGGCTCTCCTCGCGTGCCTTCGCCCACGCCGCACGGACGGCACGGTCCTCGACGGCTCCCGGCACGACGACGACGCCGTCGAGATCCGCGATGACCAGGTCGCCCGGGGCAAAACGGACGCCACCGAGCTCGACCGACGTATCGAGGTCGACGACGGTCTGTCGCCCCTTGCTGTCGCGGACGCAGGTGCCGCGCGCAAAGACCGGAAACCCCAGCTCTCGAATCTTGCGCACGTCGCGCACGCCACCGTCGATGATCGCGCCGGCGCAGCCACGCGAGCTCGCCGCCGTGGACAGCAGCTCACCCCAGACGCCCGAGACCATCGTGCCACCGGCTGCGGCGATGAAGACATCGTCCGGCCGGCACTCGTCGACCGCACGCAGCTCGAGCTCGTAAGGCCGCTCCTCCTCGCGGTCGAGGGTCGCCCAGAGCGTCGTCTTCGCACGGCCGACGAGCACACCCGGGCCGCTCCAGGGCGGCAGATCCACTCGTGGCGACTGCTCGCGGTAGCCGAGCTCGTCGAGCACGTCGCTGAAGACCGCCGTGTAGAGGTTCGCACGCATCATCTCGAGAGTGATCGTCCCGGGGTCGTGATCGGTCATGCCTGTTTCGGGCTCCGTGGCCGGACGGGTGCGGTATGCTGGTCGCAGGTCCAGGATACGCGCAACCCGACAGAAACTCGCGCCGTGAGAGTCGGAATCATCGCGCTCCTTCAGGAGACGAACACCTTCATCGACCGTCAAACCGAGCTCGTCGACTTCGAGAGCGACCTGCTCGCCGTCGGTGAACAGGTACGCGAGCTCCTCGAGGATGCACACCACGAGGTCGGCGGCTTCTTCGAGGCTCTACGCGCAGAGGGCGTCGTGGCCGCCCCGATCTTCGCAGCGCGTGCACTGCCGTTCGGCGTCATCCGGCAAGACGTGTACGAGCGGCTCGTCGCCATGATGCTCTGCGAGCTCGAGCGAAGCGGCCCTGTCGATGGCCTGCTCGTGGCGCCTCACGGTGCGACGGTGGCGGAGGGCGCACCGGATGCCGACGGCGAGTGGCTGCGGCGGGTTCGCGAGAATCTCGGACCCGGGGTCCCGATCATCGGCACGATCGATCCGCACGCGAACGTGTCCGACCTGATGGTCGACTCGACCGATGCGCTGCTCGCCTACCGCACGAATCCCCACCTCGACCAGCGAGCGATCGGAGCGAGGGCTGCACGGCTCCTGACGAGAACCCTGCGGGGCGAGGTCCGGCCGACACAGGTGCTGACCACCGTGCCGACCGTGATCGGCATCGAGCGACAGTCGACCGAGGAGGCCCCGCTGCGCGATGTGCTGCTCGCCGCAGACCGCATGCTCCGGAGACCGGAGGTTCTGTCAGACAGCGTCGTCATCGGCTTCCCCTACGCAGACGTCGAGGAGATGGGAGCCGTGGCGATCGTCGTCACCGCCGACGACGAGTCCACCGCGCGTCGCCTCTCGCGCGAGCTCGCCGAGGAGATCCGGATCCGGCAACACGAGCTCGCCGGAGCCGGTGTGACGATCGACGAGGCCCTCGACCGCGTGAGCCGGGCGCAGGGTCCCGTCTGTCTCCTCGACATGGGGGACAACGTCGGCGGCGGCTCACCCGGCGACTCGACCTTCCTCGCCCGTGCGATCATCGAACGGGGCATCGCTCCGGCGTTCGTCTGCCTCGCGGACGCCGTCGCCGCCCGGACGGCCGGGGAGGCCGGCGTCGGCG
>CAYMLL010000140.1:0-18921 GCA_964390645.1 uncultured Planctomycetia bacterium
AGCGCGCAGATCGCGGCCCTGCGCGTCGGCTCGTCGACGGAGACGTCCGTCGCCGCGCGCAGCAGATCGGCCTCCGCCGAAGCCACCTGCCACGCTCCGGCCAGCTCGAACGCTCGTGCGCGCACCTCGCCGCCTTCCCGGATCAGCTCGCGCACGGAAGCCGCGAGGTCTCCGTGCGGTCGCATTCCACGCTGACGACAGGCCTTCGCGAGATCCGCGAGAACGGCGGCGTGAAGCGACGCGTCGTAGGTCGCGTCCCGCACGTAGACGCCGCGCTGGAGCACGAAGCTCAGCTCCCGAGCGTCACCCACCGCGAGCAGCGACCTCAGCAGGGCGCGTCGGCCATCCGGAGCAACCCCTTCCGCGAACGCGAGCCGTCGCAAGGAGTCCAAAAGCTCCGGCGAGCGGACCCGCTCGAGCACCGCGGCGAGCCGTCGGACGTCGCCTCCGAAACGAAGGCGCCCCGCCTGGAACTCCGGCATCCAGTAGCCACGGAGCACGTGGATCGCCTGGGTCAACGCGTAGTCGATGAAACGATCCGTCGGCCGCTCCACCGCCATCGAGGCGACCTCGACAGCTCGGGCCGACGGCACGCTTCCGCAGGCGATAATCGCCTCCATGCGAACCATCGGATGACGATCAGCGACAGCGACCTCCAGGAGCCCCAGCGGGTCCTCCAGCTCCTCGTGCCAGCGACCCACGACACGCGCTGCGTAGGCGCGGGCCCGGTGGTCCTTCGCCGCGAGCAGGCGATCGAGGACCGTCGGAGCGACGACTCCGATGGTCTCGTACGCACCGATGGCCTCGAGCAGATGGTGCTCGTGCGCCGGCTCCTCGGTGTCGATCGTCGCGACCCACACGGCGAGCGCCGCTGCAACACGTTCGGGGTCCATCGTATCGAGAGCCCGCTTGGTCTGATAGCGCGTCCAGCGCTCGGGAGACTTCAAACCGTCGAGCGTCGTCTCGATCGGCACGTCGACGAGCGCGGGCTTCCGCAGGGCAGCGCGGCCGTCCGCCATCACCCGCCAGATGCGTCCGTGCGTCCGGTCGCGATCCGGATGGCGGTAGGAGACGTCCTGGTGGCAGATCACCGGGTTGTACCAGTCCGCGATGTAGATGCCGCCGTCCGGCCCCGTCCGCACATCGACGGGACGGAAGCTGCGGTGCTTCGAACGCAGGACCGGCGCCTTCCAGTCGACCGCGAATCCCGAGCCGCTCGGACGCAGCTCGAAGCGACTGACGGTGTTCTTGTGATAGTCGCCGACGAGAAAGTGGCCCTGGTAGTCGTCTGGAAGATGCTCGCCACTGATCACCTCGACCCCGCAGTACCCGCCCGGCCTGCCGATGCGAGGCAATCTCAGGAAATGCGACGTCGGCAACATCGCCGGAGACAGAAACGAGATGCCGCCCGCCCCGTCGACGATGACCGCCTGTCCCCAGTCGTCAAACGCGATGCCCCAGGGGTTCCCGGGCCCCATGAAGCCGTCGAGCAGCCCGTCGAGCCGCAAGCTGCGCGGACGGAGACGGAAAGCTCCGGCCATGAACAGCGAGGAGACGCCCCACGGCGTCTCCACGCGCGACTCGATGCCGTCACCCTGACAGAAAAACAGCTCGCCGCCGGGACTCCAGACGAAGGTGTTGATCGTCTGATGCGAGTCGCCGTTGCCAAAGCCGCTGAGAACGACGCGGCGCTCGTCAGCTCGATCGTCACCGTCGGTATCACGCAGGTGTATCAGCTCCGTCCCCTGCCCGACGTAGACACCACCACCGCCGATCTCCATGCCCGTCGGGATGTTGAGCCCCTCGGCGAAGACAATCGACCTGTCCGAGCGTCCGTCGTCGTTCGTGTCCTCGAGGATGACGATACGATCGTCCGGCTTCTCGCCGGGCTCGATCTGCGGATAGACGATCGTGCACGCGACCCACAAGCGCCCACGCGGATCCCAACGAATCGCGATCGGGTTGATGATACCGTCGGCCTCGGACGCGAAGAGGTTGACGCTCAGACCCTCGCCCGCCCGGAACGACGACAGCTCCGCCTCGATGCTGTCGCGATCCACGACGCGCCAGACGTGCTCCTCGGCGTCCTTGATGAGCTCCGGGAAACGCTTCCACTCCTCCCGAAAAGAAGGAGCATCGCCGGACGCCTTGCCGAAGATCCGCCCGCCATCGTCACCGAAGAGACACTTCCAGTTTGCGGGCCGCCAGTAGTCGTACCAGAGACGGTGCTTCTCCACGACGGCGTCGCGCAGCAGGCTGTCATCCTTCCAGGAGGCATCGAAGACCTCCGCGACCCTCGCCGCGACCATCGCATGCGCGGAGCCTTCGAGGTGAGTTCCATTGCTTGTCAGACGGGCTCCTCCGGGCAGCTCGTCCCGCAACGGCTGGAACACGTCGACGAAGACGAGGTGGCGTCGCTTGGCGATCACACGCGTCGCGTCGACGTAGAGCCGGAGATCCTCGTTGCGAGCCGACGGATCGCGAAGCGGTCCCGGCCCCTTCTCGAAAGGCGTGGGTGAGACGAGAACGACGCGCTTCGTCCGCTTCTCGATCTTCGCCAGCAGACGATCGTAAGCCTCGACGAAGTCTCCGAGTCCCACGTTCCCCCGCAGCGACTCCAGCTGACCGAACTGCGCCACGACCACGGTCGCTCCGACGCGCTCGAGCTGCTTCGGCCAGTCCCCGAAAGCGTCCTTGCGCCAGCGCTCGGCGACCGTGCTCTGCTTGAACACGGTGTCGCCTTCCCAGGCCATGTCACGAAAGCGCGGCTTCGCCTTCACGTGGCGAAGCGTCAACGCGACCTCCAGGTGGCCGACGCGCTGACCGCGCACCATGTTCGTGCCTCCGAGAAAGGCGACGACGTCACCATCGCGGAGTTCCAGAGGAGCCGGGTGAACCGGTCCGGATGCCACGCCGACCGTCAGGCAGAGCCCGAGGAGAAGGACGGCGTGAAGACGATACAGGTGCGTGAGGATCATGCGACCAATGTACCGTCGACGGGTCCCGCAGCCGTCGAAAAAGTCGGTCCGACTTCAAGGCAACCCGCCAGGCCTCCGCAAGGCAACCCGCCAGGCCTCCGCAAGGCAACCCGCCAGGCCTCCGCACGACGGCGCTACCGTCGCCGTCAGTCCTCGCAGATCCTCAGCCCAGCGAGGCCGTCGGCCAGCTGCTCCGAGATCCCCCCCAGCGCCTCACCCAGAGGCTGGAGAAAGAGGTCGATCAGCACGTCCTCGAGTGCGCCGAAGAGCGTGCACACGAGCCCGCCGGAGGAGTCGAGCGCCATGTCGACGTTATCGACGACGCCCTCGCCGAGACCGACGACCTCGCGGACGCCAGGCTTCACCTCCTCGACGATCAGCGGAACGACGATGTCGAAGGTGAACGGCGCCTCGGGATCGTCCGCCGCGTGAAACGTGTTCAAGCAGGTCGTCGTGCCGAAGAGACTCTCGGTCACATCAATCGGCAGATCGACGATGCGACCCGTGACGTGAAAGCCGATCTCCTCCGTCTCCAGGTCGAGGATCGGCTCGATGGACGTGATCTCGATCGGACAGCCCGGCTGCCCGAGGTCTCCGCACTCCGGCTGTGCGGCCTCTTCCGGACACACGGACACCTCGAAAATCTCCACCGGGATCTGGAGCAGCCCGGCGGGAAGACAGATCTCGAGGCCGAGCCCGAGTTCGACATCCGCGAAGAGCTCGTCGACGAGCCCCTCGTCAAGACAGACGTCCAGATCGATCCCGCAGGGCGGGAACTCATCGCACGCGAGCGCATCATCGGTCAGATCCGCCCCGCAGTCGACTAGAGGCGGAGGTGGAACGTTGCCGTCGAGAAACAGGTAGTTGGCAGCCTGGATGACATCGGTGACGTTCAAACGACCGTCGTCGTTGACGTCGGCGCTGTCCTCACAGGTGAACTCCTCCTCGACGACGAAGAGCCGCTGTGCGATGTTGACGACGTCGGTGATGTTGAATCGATCGTCGAAGTTGATGTCTCCGCGCTTGAAGAGAACGTCCTGGGCACCCAGAATCGAGGTGCCGGTGATCGGCCCGATCGCGGCCGAGGCGATGATCACGAACGTCGTCGTGGACCTACCCATCTGTAGCTCTCCGTGGGGACGGCTTCTCGAAATCCTCGTTCTCGAAGTCCTCGTTCTCGAAATGCTCGGCGCACAGCTCCATCGTAGCCCCTGCCCCTGTGCCCCGACGCCAGAAAATGTCGGCTCTTGTCAGCCTCGCGAACACGTGCCCCCTGCCGAGTGTCTGCAGAGAGCCGGAGCGCAGGCGAAGGAGAAAGGCGTGAGTCCGCCGCTGCGTCTGCACGCTCACCCATCACCCCGCTCCTCCAGCTCCTCCCATCTCCTGTACGCCTCACCGAGCCGCACCTCGATCCCCGCGAGCTCCTCCGAAGCTTCGTCGACAGCCGATCGCGCCCGTTCGTAGAAGCCGGGACTCACCATCGCGTCCAGGATCTGCTGCTTGCGGCCCTCCAGCTTCTCGATACGCGCCGGAAGCTCCTCGAGCTCCCGCTTCTCGAGGTAGGTGAGCCGTCGCGGTCGATCCTCCGTCGCCTTCGCGAGGGCCGCCGTCGGCGTCGATCTGCCGGCGCGGGACGTCACGAGTGGCTCGATCGTCGTCTGCCGCACCCAGTCGCTGTAGCCGCCGACGTACTCCTTCACGCGTCCCGTGTCCTCGACGACGAGTGTGCTGGTCACGACATGATCGAGAAAGGCTCGGTCGTGGCTGCCAACCAGCACCGAGCCCTTGTAGCCGAGCAACAGCTCCTCGAGGAGCTCGAGCGTGTCGGCGTCAAGGTCGTTCGTTGGCTCGTCGAGCGCCAGCACGTTCGATGGTCGGGCGAAGAGCTTCGCGAGCAGCAGCCGGTTGCGCTCCCCTCCCGACAACGTCTTCACCGGGCTGCGCGCGTGCAGCGGCGAGAAGAGAAAATCGTCCAGGTAGCTGACCACGTGTCGCGAGCGCCCGCCGACCATCAGCATGTCCGCCCCGTCAGAGAGGTTCTCGACGACGGTCTTCTCCTCGTCGAGCGTCGCGTGCAGCTGATCGAAGTACGCGATCTCGAGATTCGTGCCATGGCGAATCGACCCGCCGTCCGGACTCAGCTCACCGAGAAGGAGCCGCAGCAGCGTCGTCTTGCCCGACCCGTTCGGCCCCAGCAAGCCAACGCGATCCCCACGCTGCACCGTGGCCGAGAAGTCCCTGATGACCGTCTGATCGCCGTATGCGAACAACACGTCCAGCGCCTCGATCACCAGCCGCCCCGATCGTTCGGCTTCCTGCGAGACGAGACGCACCGACCCGAGCTTCTCCCGACGCGCTTGCCGCTCGCGCCGCATCTTCTGGAGCTCACGCACGCGTCCCATGTTGCGCTTGCGTCGCTCCTTGACCCCCTTGCGAATCCAGACCTCCTCCCGCGCCAGCTTCCTGTCGAAGACACGTTGCTGCTCCGCCTCCGCATCGAGTTCGTCCTGCCGGCGCTCCAGGTACCTGTCCCAGCCGCAGGAGTAGCTCCTGATGCGACCACGATCGAGCTCGAGGATCCGCGATGCGACAGTCTCGAGAAAGACGCGGTCGTGAGTGATGAAGAGCAGCGCACCACCGAACGTCGAAAGAAAGCCCTCGAGCCAGCGGATGGAGTCGATATCGAGATGGTTCGTCGGCTCGTCGAGAAGCAGGAGGCCCGGCTCCCGCACGAGCACACGTCCGAGCAGTACTCGACGCCGGACACCGGCGGAGAGCGGCTCGACATCCACATCGGGCTCGAGACCGAGGCGCGAGATCACGGTCTCCGTGCGCCGAAAGAGCGACCAGCCATCCGCCTCGTGAATCGCCTCCTCCGCCGACTCGAGCTCGCCGCTCTCGGCGGCGGTCGCGGGAGGACTCACCGACAGACGATGATGAGCCGCCACCGCCTCGCCGAGGCCGCCGAGACCGCCGGCGACCGTCTCGAAGACGGTACCGCTCATCTCCGACGGCACGGTCTGGATCAGGCCCGCGATCGTCAGCCCCGGATCGCGTCGGATCTCACCGGCGTCCGGAGGGAGCTCGCCTTCGAGAAGGCGCAGAAGCGTCGACTTGCCCGCGCCGTTGCGCCCGACCAGGGCGACGCGCTCCCCGGCCTCGATCGCGACGGAGACGCTCTGGAGAAGCGGAGGTCCGCCGAAGCCGAACGTGACGTCGCGCAGGGTGAGGAGAGGCATCGATGCTCCGGAACGTGCGGCGACATCCGAATCGCCGCCGGAAAACGCCTACTCGTATCCTCTCGACGCACCCAGCACAAGAGTCAGACCCGACTACTTCGAGCGCGCCCACTCGTACGCCCCGGCAAAGCTCTCACCGAGCAGCAAGGTCCCCTCCGTCCCGAGCCCCATATGCTTGTCCGGCAGCCCGCCGGTCTCGACGTACGACACGTGGGCGTCATCCCTCGCGATCACCGTGAGCTGCGCGTTCATCGCCGCGATTCGCTTCTCGCCCCCCGGCGACTTCATGCTGTGATCGACGATGAACCGGAATAGCTCCGGAGCTGAAAGGTCCTCGCGCAGCCCCGCCCTCAGCGACTTCAGTCGCGTGCCATGACGCGGACGATACGGGCCGAAGAACGCATCGTGCTCGCCCTGCAGCCAGAAGACCCCCTCGAGAGTCGGCCTGCACCCGCTGGCCTCGAGGTCACCGGGCGCGTTGCAAATCGTCCGCAGAGTGCGCGAGTCGATCGGTCGGCTGGCGGTCTCCTCCGGCCTCCTTGCCCCGTCGAGAACGACTCCGACGCTGTCGGTGATCTCGACGATGGCGGCAACTTCGTCGGCAGGGAGCGCCGCAGTCGGAAGGAGGACCAGAAGCGCCACCCGGATGAGAGGAAACGAGCCCCGTACGCGTCACCCGGGCTCACGACCCCGCCCGCAGCTCTGCCAGCGCCTCGCCCAGAATCTCCTGCACCTCGGGGTTCGCCTCCGAGCGCAGGAGGCCCTCGAACAGCGGCAGCAGCGTCGCATCACCGTGGCGGCGCAGGATGTGAATGGCCTCACGACGGATGTGCGGGGCCGGGTCGCTGCGGGCCAGCTCCGTGAAGACGCTCCTCGCCTGCGGCGACTCCCGACGCCACGCGTTCTCGAGGCCCCACATCAACGAGCTGCGTTGATCCGAGTCGACTGTGGTTCGCATCATGTCCACGACCTCACGCGTGCCCCTGTCGCCGAAGGAGTCGCTGATCGCGTGAGCGATCTCACGCCGTACATCGTGGTCATTCTCGTTGCGCAGAGCGCCCAGCAAGCGCCCCATGTCGAGCGAAGAGCTCTCGGCACCTCGCAGTGAATGAGCAATCGCGCGACGCTGGGAATCGTTGCCACCGCGAAGCAACCCCATGAGGCTCTCCACCGACTCCTTCTGACCACCACGAAAGACTCCGCGCGCCAGCGACTGGACCACATCCTCGCTACTCGCGCCGCGAATCATGTCCATCATCCAGGGGATCGACTGCGGGCCGCCGATGTCGTGGAGCGCGTGCGCGAGGGCTCGTTGGTCGAAACGGTAGTCCGGGTTCTTGCTGAGCTCGACGAGGGCCTCGATGCCAGCCCGACCGCCGCTCCGCGCGAGCGCGCGAGCGAGACTCTCCTGGGCGCGGCCGTCTCCCGAGACCTCCGACATCGCCGCCTCGAGCAGCGCTGGCTCGAGATGGTGGGATGCATCGCTGATGGCACGAGCCACCATCGACTTCGAGACGCCCTCTGGCGGCTCACGCAGCATCTCGAGGAGTCCCTCTCCGCCGTCGCCCCCCTCCCTCGCCGAGATCCGTGCGATGGAGCGCAGCAGCCCCATGCGCTCGCGTCCGCTCCATTCGCCACCGAGCAAATCGACGAGACGCCCGGTATCCTCCGGCCTCCCGGTGTCGCCGATCGCGTCGAAGAGCACGTCGTGAGGCAATCCCGGCCGCTCCTCGAGGAGCCCGAGCAGCGCGTCCGTCGCTTCCTCGCGATAGAGTCGACCGAGGCTGTGCGCAGCACTGTGCTGCAGACCTCTGGGAAGATCGCTCTCGAGAAGATCGACGAGGGCCGGCGCGACGTCATCGGCCATCTCGCGAGGTAGGTGCGAGATTCCGCGAAGCGCCCGCTCCCTGTCGTCGAGCGGGCGGTCGGGATTCTCGATGAAGCCCATCACGAGTGCGACTCCCTCTTCGCCCCCGCTCATGATCAGCGCCCGCGAAAGCTCCTCGAGCATATGACCGTCCACCCTGTCGAGAAACGTCGCCAGCTCGGCGAGCCCCTCCGACGAGAGTGGCGCGCCCTCGCGTCTGCGGAGGTCATCGAGCGCCTCACGGATCGCGTGCTGGTCGCCACTGGCTACCCCGGCCCGCAGAGCCACCAGCGCGTCCGCCCGGGTACGAGCGGTTCGGCCCTCTTCACCGTCCCGGGCACGGCGCCCTCGCCCGTCGCCGGGGCGCCGATCGTGAGCGTTTCCGTTCCGGGCGCTACGCTCTAGCGCCGGGTCTGAACTCGCGCGCCCCCCACGAACACCGGTAGCGATCGAACTCTCCCGGCCCGAGACATCGGGCGAGTCGCCTTGCGTCAGGCCGCCGACCATTATCCCGAGCACGAAACCGGCGACGAAAAGAAGGCTCGTCGAGACGATCCACAGAATTCTCATTATGCGACTCCGGGCAGAAAACCCAATCAGACAAGGATGCTCTTCACCGGCTCGCCCTCGAGGATCGGGACGGGCCTTTGCTGAAGGTCGTGCAATTCGCCCCGATGGTCGAGGCCCAGAACGTGGTAGACCGTGGCCAGCAGGTCGTTCGGTGAAACCACGTCGCGAATCGGCGTCGCGGCCGTGCCATCCGACGCTCCGTGGCCGTGTGCCCCCCCGCGAGCCCGCCGCCGGCCAGAACCAGGCTGTAGCAGCCCGGCCAGTGGTCGCGACCGCCGTTCTTGTTGAACGTCGGCGTGCGGCCGAACTCGCCCATCAAGACGACGAGCGTCTCATCGAGCAGGCCGCGATCGTCAAGGTCCTCCACGAGGGCCGAGAAGGCCAGGTCCGTCGGCGGAAGGAGCTCCTCCTTGCACCACGCCAGGTGAGGCGGGCTCGGCGGAACGCTGTGCGAGTCGTAGCCCTGACCGCCGCGTCCGTCATCCCGACGCACGAAGTTCACCTGCACCAGCCGCACGCCCGACTCGACGAGACGTCTGGCGACAAGCGCGGACTGCCCGAAGATGTGGCGGCCGTAGCGCTCCCGTGTCCTGTCCGACTCGAGCGAGACATCGAACGCCTGCCGCGACGTGGCGGAAGCGACGAGATCGAAGGCTCGGTCGCGGAACTGCTCGTAGTCCCGCGCCGCTCGCAAGCTCGACAGACGCGAAGCCCGCTCGAGCGACCGCAGCAGCGCGCGACGCCCGCCAAGACGATCCGTCGTCGTCACCGACCCTCCCGCCAGGGGACCGGCGTCGTAGCCGGGCAGGTTCGGGTCGCTCTCGATCGCGTAAGGATCGAATCGCGCGCCGATGAAACCGCCGTGCTGACCGGGCCTGGCGACACCGCGCGGCGACACGAATTCGGGAAGGACGACAAACGGAGGCAAGCCGCCAGACGGCCGGCTCTTCGCGATGACCGAGCCGACATGCGGCCGGTCGTTGCGGTCGACGCCGGAGAACGCATCGATCGATCGCAGGAGCCGACCTCCGGTCATCACCCGGTAGCCGGCTCTGAGATGGTCGGACTCGTCGTGGCTCATCGAGCGAACGATCGTGTACTTGTCGGCGATGCGCGCCATGCGCGGCATGTGCTCACAGACCTGGATGCCTGGAACGTTCGTGGAAATCGGGCGAAACGAGCCACGCACCTCACGCGGAGCGGCCGGCTTCATGTCCCACGTGTCCAGCTGTGAAGGACCCCCGTTGAGGTAGAGGATGATGACCGACCTCGCGCTCGGAGGCCTGGCGCCGGATCGCGCCGCACGCGAGTCGGCTCGCAGCAGAGCGGGAAGCGTCAAGCCGAACGCGCCGGCACCAATTCGCAGCGCTTCTCGTCGCGTCGGCATGAGGGGCCGGGCGATGCCGAGACGACGACCGTCGGTCTCTCGCATGAGCAACCTCCACGTCGATGGTACGGCCGCAACGCGGCTGCGGTCCAGAGTTTCTCGTCAGCTCTCCCCGTTGCGGTCGACCTGCCAGTCAGCCGCCGGAGCCTTAGAGCGCCCACGACAGCCGGTCTTCCCGGGTTCTGGTGAGACCCGGGTTTTCACCTCGGCGTGATGGTGATCGTGTGGCGCACGGGCCGTATCGCGGCGCGGACCTCGCGGTGGAGCGCGCCGTGCTTCTCCATCAGCCGCCTGCGTATCCCGGCCAACGACTCACCGACGCCGTTGTCGTCGCCGAGCAAACGCGTCACCTGCGCACGAGTCGAGCGAAACCGGGTGACGACGTTCTTGATCATCGGCGTCTCGTAGGCCTGCTTCTTCGCGACGAGACCGTCGACCCTGGCAAAGGAAGCGCTGAACGGATTGTCGAGAAACTCGGCCGCGAGGTTGATCCCGGCCTCGAGCCGCTTCCTGGTGAACACCTTGCTTTCCTCGCCCCAGCGGACCTCGACGCTGGCGCTCTCGAGGTTCTTGACGAGAAGCGTCAGGCGGTTGAGGTCGCGGTTGAAGGGCACGTAGGGCAGGATG
This sequence comes from uncultured Planctomycetia bacterium, assembly GCA_964390645.1. Taxonomy (GTDB): domain Bacteria; phylum Planctomycetota; class UBA8108; order UBA8108; family UBA8108; genus CAYMLL01. Next base: position 10,669 of record CAYMLL010000140.1, read on the forward strand.
CTCCGCGTCGAGGACGGCGACCTGGCATCACCGGTGAAGCAGAACGGATAGCGCGAGCTCTCGACGACCACCGCGTTCCCCGCAGCCTCCACCACCTCGTGCCCGTCGGTCGCTGTCGCGCCTCCCTTGCGGTCCACGGTGATGCGTCCGATCTCGCCGTCGAGACCGAGCGACTTGAGGAACGCGTACGCCATCACGAGATGACCGTTCTCCGCGGGATGGAACCCGTCGCTCCCACAGACGTGGTACTGATCTCCGAGAACAGGCTTCGCCTTGCGCATCGCGACGTCCATCACGTCGAACACATTCGCGAACGGCATGCCCTCCGAGTAGGCGATGTCACGCGCGATGTCACGCAGCTGCGCCAAATTGTGGTTGTAGACCTTCGCCTCGAGCCCCCGGCGACGAAAGGTGAATGTATCGACCGCTCCCGGCGATCCGACGATCACCGTCACGCCGGCCTTCTTCAGCCGTGTGACGATATCGCGCATCGACGTCTCGTAGGTCGCGCCGATCTCGGGCTGGTAGGCACGGTAGCTGCCGTCGTTCATTCCGTAACAGGTCGTGACAACGTCCGGCTCGAAGGGCATCAGGTCGTTGTCCATGCGTGCCTGAAACCCCGGCGCTCGCTCACCGCTCCACCCGAGCTGAATCACGCGGAGATCGAGCTGCGGAACGCAGGCGAGGAGGTAGTCCTCGATGAAGCGGCTGTACCGCTTCTGCTCGGTGATCGAGTCTCCGACGATCGCCACACGGTCCCCCCTCTCCAGCACGAGCTCATGCCTGGCGTAGCTGCCCGCGGGCCTCGGAATCTCACGCGCGAAGACGTTGCGAAAGTAGAGCGTGTTCCCGTGATTCTGCAGCTCGATCTGACCACTGGGAAAGATCGCTTTTCCACGGTCCCAGTAGTTCTCGAGCGGCACCTGATCGACGACAAGGATGTCGTTGAGATAGACGGTGACGAACTCGCCGACCATGAAGACGCGGAACCGGTTCCACTCGCCGACGGCACGATCCGCGCGGATCAGGGGCCTCGACGGGTAACGCAGGTTGTTGAACAGGCCGCCCGAGCCCTCCGGCCTCTGCGCCGGGTCCCAGATCTGCACCTGCGGCGAGCCGCGGAGGTAGAGGCCGCTGTCACCCTTGTCCCGGATCTTCCAGTCGACGAGCAGCTCGAAATCCTCGTAGTCCCCCGTCGTGCAGATGCTGTCTCCCTTGCCGTCGAAGACGAGCACGCCGTCGGCCGGCTTCCAGTGCGCGCGCATACGCTCGTCGGCGACCTTCTGCGCGGCCGCGAGCTGCTCCCTGGACATCCCGGCGCGCACTACCGGGTTCTCGACGAGCCCCTTCCAGCCGTCGAGACTCTTCCCGTCGAAGAGAGCGGTGTAGCCCGGCGGCGGACGGTTCAGCGGCTCTTGACCCCGGAGCATCGATGCCGTCCGGGCTACGAGGCCCATCAACGCAAGCGCGGCGATACCCCAGAGCTTGCACGGAAGCCTTGTCGTCATTTCGTCGCCTCGAATTCCTCGCTGACGCTGACGGAGCGCCGTCAGCTCCACTCGATCAGACCCTTGACGTATCCATCCGTTTTCGAGAGTCCCTTCTCGTAGATGTCCTGCGCCCTGTCCGCCGGGCCGCGATGCGTCACCAGCCGACCGACATCGATGCGTCCGGAGCGGATCAGCGGTATCGACTGATGGAAGCACTGATCGAAGTCATACGCGATGGAGGGTGACACGTTGAGCACCGTCAACCCGGTCTTGTGCCAGCGACCCAGGTCGATCGCAAACGGCTGGTGATGCCAGGTGAAAACGATCAATTTGCCCCTCCGGCGCGCGAGGCGGTCAGCGAGACGGAAGCCGGACTCCGCCGCTGCGGTCTCGATGACGATGTCGAAGCTGCCCTCGAGATCGACCCTGCCGGGGCCGATCTCACGCGCGTCGTGAATCGTCAGTTGACCGGCATTCCGAGTCGACCGTGCGCGCTCGAGATGCTCCGGCTTGACGTCGAAGACCGCGACCTCGGAGGCGGGTGTCATCAGCAGCCCCTCGAGCAGGATGCCGCCCATGAAGCCGCAGCCGACGAGGGCGACGCGATCGCCGCAACGCACGGACGCATGATCCACCGCGTTGACGCAGCAGGCGACCGGCTCGATCAACCAGCTGGACGGCGGAAGCGTCTCGTCCGGAATCGGGATCAGCATGTGCTCGGGGAGAACGGCTCGCGACGCCATGTGCCCGTGCCCCGGACGGCCTATCTCGGTTGTCTCACGCAGCGCGACACGGTCACCCTCGCGCAACCTCTTCACGTCGTCCCCAACCTCGAGAACGTGACCGACGCCCTCGTGACCGAAGTAGAAGGGATAGGGCTTCGCCTCCTGATAGCCCCCACTGAAGATGAAGAGATCCCACGTGCAGACGCCGCACGCATCGACCTGAACGAGCACGTCGCCCGGACCGAGGGCCGGCAGCTCGACCTCTCGGATCTCCACGCGCTCGGGGGCGACGTACCACAGGCTCGGGGTCTTCATGATCGCATCCGCCGCAGTGGGCGGGCGGTCCGGAAGCATGGTCCGAGATCACGCCCGCCATGACTCTTTCGACGGCTCCGGCACGCGGACCGAAGCCCCCGAATCGTACTGCGAATCGACCCCGCCGGGTAGCGTTTACGACGTCCTCAATCTTCCGCGCAAGGCGGGAAGCTCTCGCAAGCGACCCCATCCTCGGACGTCGGATCGGTGCCACACTCCCCGAAAGGATCGTCCGGCGCGGGCCCCTGAAGAAAGAGGTGATTGAGGAGAAAGACCGCGTCCGTCAGGTTGACGGCGCTGTTGTCGTCGACGTCCGCGGCCTTCAGACAGCCCGGAACGTCACCCTGCTGGAAAAGGTAGTTGAGGAGGGAGACACCGTCGCTGAGGTTGACAGCATCGTCAGCGTTGAGATCACCGCGCCGGAATACCGGGTCGATCGCGGTCGTTGTCACGAAGGTCCAGCGCGGACTGAAGATGATGCCGCACTCGTTGCGCACGCCCACGCGCCAGCAATAGATCGTGCCGATCTCGAGACGATCCGGAAGCGTGAACGACGCCTCGGTCGTCTGCGCGATCATCTCGAGATTGCCGCAGCCTTCGCCAAACCAGACCTCGAAGACGATCGAGTCGAGATCCGGCGGCACGAGGTGCTGGAACTCCGTCGCGCGAACGACGTCCTGCCCGCGGCAAAGATCATCTTCGCATCGCCTGGAAACCAGGCACCCGCCCTCCTCGACCAGGTCGCTCTCGCCTCTCGCGACGATGCCCTCGACGATCAAGGTGTCGCGATGGAAAACCGGCGATCCCGCACTGCCGAGGGCCGTGTCCAGGTTAGCGACGAAGAACGTATCGACGGAGTTGTCGCGCACGCGCGCGCCATCGGCGAGCTTGACAGGCAAGCCGAAGGGATGCCCGACCGCGAAGACCTCCTGATCATCGTCGATGACACCTTCTCGACGCACCGACAAAGGAACACGCCCGACGACGGCCCGATCAAGCTGCACGACGGCCCACTCGGAGCCCGCCGGATTCGACTGTCGCCCGAGGATGCCATCGCAGAAGTACACGTCGTCGACGTCGAAGGTGACGACCGGCGTCCGTGTGTCGGCCATCTCGAAGCCGAAAATGAACGCGAGGCCGTCACACTGGAGGTTGTCGGTGATACAGCTTCCCGACGTCACGACACGATCCGTACCGACGAAGAAGCCCGAGCAGACGCCCGGAGCCGGCTGGTCGAGAAAGCGCTCCGACTCACAGAACGAGCCTGACTCTCGCAGAGTCGGCGCGACGAGCGTGAAGGTCCCGTCGCCGTTGTCGACAAGACTCGATCGGTCGACGATGACAACGGCGGATCCCAGCAAGTCACGCCAGTCGGGCTGGAGCACCTCGAACGCGTCCTGACGGTTGTCGTCGCCGTAGATCACGCGCTCGGCGAACATCCGCTGCTCGTTCCAGCGCAGTGTCACGCGGCGCTCGACGCCGACCGAGTTGTCCGCGGGGATCGGTCCCTGCGGCCTCTCCGGCGGATCGCAAGGAACGGTCACCAGCCAGTTGACGACCGCGATTCCGGTATCGCCGAAGACACCGTCGATCGCGATGTGATAGTCCTTGTCGCGCTCGACGCGAAAGCGAATCTCGCTGGGCTCGTCCGGGGCGATGAACGGAACGCCCCCGGGCTCGACATCGTCCAGCGGCGAAGCGCGCGCGAGACGCTCGAGATCGGCAAACGTCGTGCCCTCGTATGCCGCGATGACATGGAGAAAGCTGATGCCGTTGGTCGTGAACGTGACTTCGCCGTCGATCGGCGGCGACCACGAGAACCAGATAGAGCCACCATTTTGCTCGATGAAGTGCTCCGGCTCTCCCTCCTCGGTCGTCGCCAGCACCGTCGTCCCGAACGCACGGCCCGCGTCACCCTCGAGGCGAAGCGATCTCGCGAAGTCGTCGTTCGCCGGACGGCTGCCGGTGCTGCCGAGGAACCACGTCAGGAAGACGTTGCCACCGGTACCGTTGAACCCGTCCACCGCGACACGGTACTCCGTCCCCTGCGAGACCGGAAAGGCAACCAGGCTCTGGAAGAACCCGACGTCGGCATCGTCGTTCCCGTCCAGCGACTCGATCGCGTCGAAAGCGTCGCCGGAGTACGCCTCCAGCAGGGTGTCGAAGCTGCTACCGAAGGTATGAATCGTCAGCAGGCCGCCCCGCGGCGCGACCCAGCGGAACCAGACCGACGCGCCACCAGCATTTCCGACGTGGTCCGGCTCCCCGACCTCCTTGGTGGCGCCGACCGTCGAGCCGCTGACCTGGCCCGCGAGCCCCTCGAGGAGGATGGCATCGGCAAAGTGGTCGTTCTGCGGCTGTCCCAGGGCCGTGGAGGCCAGACACAGGAACACGACAAGGGCAGCGGCGGGCGACGACAAGGACCGCGACGTACCGAACACCTGGAGAACCTCTCAGCTGGTAGCTCACCCCCGCGAGCCCGGAGCTTCTTGTCGATGATTGCAGAGGGAAGCGGGTTCCGCAACGTATTCCCCCCGTACCTGACACCGAACTCACGTCGATTCTACCATCCACGGGCATCAGGTCTTGCGGTGCGAGAGGACGTCGTGAGAGAACAGCAACATCGGAGACGGTGAGAGGATCGTACCGAAAGCCCCATGACCAAGACCATGCCCTCCGGCGCCCCGGAAGTGAAGCTCCGCCGCCGCGCCGACCTGATTCGATTCGTGTCGATCGCGCTCCTCGTCGTCGGCGTCCTCCTGCTCATGGGCGCGCTGCCCGTGAAGCAGGGTGTCGACAGGATGGAGTCCTGGATCCGCGGGCTCGGACTGCTGGGACCGATCGTCTACGGCGGGATCTACATCCTCGCGGTCATCTTGATGATCCCCGGCTCCGCGCTCAGCCTTCCCGCCGGCGCGATCTTCGGACTGGTAGAGGGGACCGTGCTCGTCTCGATCGCATCCACGACCGGAGCGGCTCTGACGCTCCTGATCTCCCGCTACCTCGCACGCGAACGCTTCACGAAGCGAATGAAGGCCTACCCGAAGTTCACGGTCATCGATCGAGCGCTCGCCAAGGGTGGCTGGAAAGTGGTCGCGCTGCTGAGGCTGTCGCCGGCGGTGCCCTTCAACCTGCAGAACTATCTCTACGGCCTCACCGGGATTCCTTTCCTCACCTGCGTCGTCACCAGCTGGATCGCGATGCTCCCCGGAACAATTCTGTACGTCTTCGTCGGCTCGCTGGCCAAGACCGCCACCCAGGGGACGAGCGGCGCAAAGCTCGCCCTGACCTGCGTCGGATTCGCAGCGACCGTCGTCGTCACCGTCTACATCACGAAGCTCGCGAAGCGAGAGCTCGCGAAACAGACGAAAATCACGAACGCGCCGGACACCGCGGAGAGCGAGGCCCTCGAAGACGCTCCCGCTCGCACCGGGCGGCTCGCCACGCTCGCGTTCGTCGCGCTCGTCGTCCTCGCCGGCGGCATACTCGCTCAGACCAGCAGGCGAGAGGTCGAGAACTGGATCATCTCGAGATTCGGACCACCACACGTCACACTCGAGGATGCCTACGACGACCGGCCGGGTGACGACGCCTTCGACCACTCCTCCTACGACGAGTTGCTCCACGAGCATGTCGACGCCGATGGCTTCGTCGACTACAAGAGCCTGCGAAATGACCGCGGCCGTCTCGAGACGTACATCACAGCGCTCGAGACGGCGCCCTTCGGAACGCTCGGTCGCGACGAGAAGCTCGCGTTGCTCTTGAACGCGTACAATGCCTGGACACTGAAGATCGTGCTGGAGCACTACGAGACGATGGTGGAGCTCGAGGACGTGCGGGACGTCCTCTACGATGCGTGGGAGGACGAGAGGTGGACGCTGGCCGGCAATACATGGAGCCTCTCGAAGCTCGAGCACTCGGAGATCCGTCCGAAGTTCAACGAGCCTCGCATACACTTCGCGCTCGTCTGCGCGGCCGTCGGCTGCCCCCCTCTGCGCTCGGAGGCCTACGTCGGTTCGCGCATCCACGAGCAGCTCGAGGCCCAGTCACGCTTCACCCATGAGCACAGGACCTGGTTTCTCTTCGACGAGGAGGCGGGTGTCCTCCATCTCACCCGGATCTACGCGTGGTACGGTGGAACCGGCGGCGACTTCGAGCAGGTGGCGGGCTCGGATCTCGCCTTCGCCTCCCGCTGGTCCGAGCCCCTGCGCGGTGCGCTCGCCGAAGATCGTCCGCCGACGATCGAGTACCTCGACTACTCGTGGCTTCTGAACGACCAGGGAAGCGCTCGAGCGAGAGGCACGGTCGAGCGATAGCAGCGGCGCCGTCGCCGCCGACCGCTCGACCTTCCTGACGTCATAAGTCAAGACCAACGCGCACACTGAAGGGCTCCCACGGAGCGATGACGAGACCGTCGTACACGGCGCGCGACGGACCTTCTCCGGACACCCCCTTCAGTAGCATCCCCTTCGCGGGTTAGGATAGGACAATGGGATCGCGTGTCCGGACAGCGGCCGGACATCATCAAGCGCCGGCTGATTCGCGGCGCAGGGAGAGGGAAGACGGGCCGAGCCCGCCAAAGGGAAAGAGATGCTCTCACGCCTACCGTCTCGACACATCCGCACGGTTCTCGTGCTCGTGCTCGCGAGCCTGCCCGTGGTCGCACAGGACGGTCTCGTCATCACCGAGTTCCTGGCGCAGAACACGGAAGGCCTCCGCGACGTGGACCGCGAGTACTCCGACTGGTTCGAGGTCTACAACGGTGGTGATGATCCGGTAAGTCTCGAAGGCTACCACGTCACCGACACCACCGACGCCCTCACGCAGTGGTCCTTTCCCGCAGTGACGATAGCGTCCGGGGAGTTCCTCGTCGTGTTCGCATCGGGCAAGGACCGGCGTGACCCCGACGAGGAGCTGCACACGAACTTCCGCATCGACAAGGACGGTGAGCTGCTGGTACTCCTCACACCCGATGCGCAGAACGTCGTCTCGGGCTTCGCGCCCTTCCCCACACAGGTCGCTGACTCGTCCTTCGGCGCGGCGATGGACTGGACGATTTCGACGCTGCTCGACGGCGACGCCGCGGTGCGGGCTCATGTGCCCGGGGACGATGCTCTCGGACTCTCCTGGACGGAGGCCGGCTTCGACGACGGCGGCTGGACTGCCGGTCAGCAGGCAGTCGGCTACGGAGGTCGCAACTCGGAGGTCGAGGCGACCCGCACCGACGTCGGCGCCGAGCAAGGCGACCCGGTCATGGAGGACGTCAACGCAAGCGTGTATATCCGTATTCCCTTCGAGGTCACCGACAGATCGACCATCGACACGCTCCGTCTCCGTGTGCGTTACGACGATGGATTCGTCGCGTACGTCAACGGCCAGCTCGCCGCCGCGGTGAACGTCGACGAGCCGCTCGAGTGGAACGGCGAGGCACGCCGGTCTCACGCAGGAACAGGCTGGGAGTACGTGGACATCACCAGCGCAGCAGACGCGCTGGTCGACGGCACGAACGTGCTCGCGATTCACGGGCTGAACACCTCGCGAACCAACTCCGACTTCTTCTTCCTCACCGAGCTGCAGGCGATCGACATCACCGCGGTGCGCGTGGACGAGCCGCTCTACTACAACGTGCCGACTCCCGGCGAGCCGAACGGCGAGGGCTTCGGGGCGAGCGCCCCCGCTCCCGAGATCTCCCATGACGACGGCGTCTTCACCGAAACCCAGCT
>CAYMLL010000141.1:0-18888 GCA_964390645.1 uncultured Planctomycetia bacterium
CTCGCGCTGCTTCGGCGCTGGCTTCCCATGCTTGTCGGTTCCTGCGAGCACGCTCATCTCCCCTGGAGCGCCCAGTATGCCACGAATTTGGGCCGGGGTGAAAGGGGGCCAGGCGAGGCTCCAGGGCCGCCGCCCAGGCCAGCTATGCGAGTTCCTTCACCGCGCGCGCGGCCGCTTCGACGGCATCCTGGAGTGAGGCCCGCCCTTGCGCATCTGCGTTGGCGATGCTGATGCGCCCCATTGGTTTTCGACCGAGTTCATGGGGAGCCTGCCCCTCTTCCCACTCGGGGTCGAAGAGTTGGGTGTAGCCGTACGTGTAGCCATGGGACCACCGATTCACCGTAATTGCGGCGATATCGCGTTCGGCGTTGAAGCCGTTCGCGTCAAACATGGCGGTCAGTTGTTTCTTGACCGCCTCTTCGTACTCGGCGAATGGCATCCTGTAGAGGCGGTGTCGGCCCAGGCGATACAGGTCGCGTGCAGTTTCCTGGCCGCTTCTGGAAGGCGTGGGAGTATGGGCCATCCACATAACGAGAGGCTCGCTGCCCTTGCCGCTTTGAACGTAGTTGCCCAGGCTTACTGGAGGCGACTTGGTGACCATGGAATAAAAGCTGCCCGGGCAGTGATATTGCGCCGGGCCCGATGCGTTGACCGCAGCCCCGCTGCGGAGCAGGACGTTGGTCATGACAAGGGGAATCTTGACGCCGTATTTCAGGTTTTCCTTCTGCGCTTCGGGGAGTTCGGGGCAAAGGTGCGGGATCAGGCTGTTGTAGCAGGCGAGGATGCTTTTCTTGGCGCGCACCTTGTAGGCTTTCCCGTTCTGTACGTACGAGACCTCTACGGATTTATCCGCGTTCTTTACGTTGACCACGGTGCTGTTCAGGCGCAGCCGCACCGGAGACCCTGCTCGATCGAGCTGGCTGTAGTCGAAGGGCGCATTGATCACGTCCTCCATCGAGTTCCCGGGCGCGGTGCCGGGAATCAAGTTCCGAACCATCATGCGGGTGATGGTGGCATTGCCGTCGGGGAGGACGGGGAAGTGCATGTATTTCTTGGCCATTCCCCACAAGCTGTTCCCCAACTTCCCGGTTACGCCGATGCTGCGCATGCCCGGGTAGCCGAGCAAAAAACTTTCCGCCGTGGAGGCGCAGTCGGGCCCGAAGCCCATGTAGACCTTGTGGTAGGGGTCGAAGAGCGTGATGGTGGCTGGGTCGAGGCCCACTCGGCTCCTCAGGAATTCATCGTACGGCGTGCTTTGGACATAATCCATTGTTTCCATGAGCGAGAGATCGCCCAGTAGATCCTTCTCACCTTCGGCAAGGGCAATCAAACGTTGCTGTTGATCAGCGGGCAGTCCGAGCGCCCCCACAAGGTCCCGGCATTGGGCGCCGCCGCGCCATGCGTCCGCCCAGTCGCCGTGTACGATCTTGCTGCCGCCGTACTGTTCGCCGTTCAGGAAATAGCCTGACTTGGCATCCAGGCTCGAGAGCAGGTAGCCAGGCTCACTCGCGGCGTCCAACCGCTCCAAGTCGATGCCGATTTCGCCCAGGATGCGCTCAGTGGTGTCGTTGAAGCTGATGGTCTCGAGATTTACGCTGCCGCCGATGCCCAGCAGCATGCGGCCGCCAACATCGAATTCGTTTCGCTTGGCGTGCCCACCGAAATCGTCGTGATTGTCCAGGATCAGGATCTTTTTGTCTTCGCCCGCCTGCTGGCGGTACAGGTAGGCCGCCGCGAGGCCGCTCATGCCTCCGCCGACAATGACCAGATCGTAGGTTTCTTCGAGGGAGGCATACTTTTTCGGCTTCTGTCCATTCCAGGCCAGGGCGTGAGCCACCTCGAAGGAGCCCTTATGGCTGCCCCGCATGCCCGTAAGCGCTGGGGGGTAGTAGCCCTTGGGGAGTCTTTCCGGAGAAAGGCTACCGGTCTCCATCGCCAGCATGTCCCAGGGAGAGAGTGTTGCCCCTGCCGCCACTGTGAGGGCTGCACCGTTCAAGAAGTCTCGGCGAGTGATCATGGCCTTCTCCATTACTCAGCGCATTGGGCGATCAGGATGCGATTCGAGCGGTCCGTATTGGGTCGATGAAATCCAACTTGCCTTCCGTAATGCTCGCGATGGTTCAGCGGATCGGGCCTTTGCGTTCGCTCATCACGACCCAAGCCCAATGGTTGACACTTGAAGTTGAATGCTAAAGCATGTCATATGACATGTAAAGAATGGGGAGAGGCCAATGACGGACCGCATCACACGGCGCGATTTCTCGAAAAGGGTGGTGATCGGAGTAGGTCGAGGTTCTTGCCGCCAGTGGGCGCGATTGGAGGCATGATTCGATGGACCTTGAAAGGTATGCACTGAACCTGGTTTTCCGGGTTTGCCCTCTGAATCCGCGCGAAGGGGTTGAATGCAGGATCTAGGCTTCATTACGGTCATCCCGGCGCTTGCCGTCTTTGTCCTGGCGATCTGGATGCGTCGCTCCATCGAGTCGCTCCTTTGCGGAACCATCCTGGGGCTCGCGATCCTCCATGGCCCGAATCTTCTCGGCGAGTTCACCGCTACGACGATCCGAGTGATGACCGATGAAGATCTGGCATGGATCATCCTCGTTTGCGGTTTCATGGGGAGCATGATCGCGCTTCAGCTGCGGGCGGGCGGCTTCGCCGGTTTCTCGGTTTTTCTCCGGCGTCGTATTCGCTCGGCTCGAGGCGCACTCATGGGGACATGGGTCTTCGGCCTCCTGCTTTTTGTGGACGATTACATGAATTCACTGGCAGCGGGCACTGCGATGCGTGAGTTGACGGACGATCACGGCGTTCCACGCGAAAAGCTGGCCTACGTTGTGGACTCCACGGCTGCGCCGGTCAGTGTGATCATTCCTTTCTCGACATGGAGCGCGTTCTTCATTGGGCTCCTGGTCACCAGCGGCCTGGCAGTACAGGGTGAGGGTTTCAGTGTCTACCTGTCGGCCGTGCCCTACATGTTCTACGCCTGGGTTGCGGTTCTCATGGTGCCCGCAGTGGCCCTGGGGCTTATGCCTTCGTTCGGGCCCATGAAAGCGGCCGACAATCGTGTTGCGAGTGGCGGAGAGACGGTGCCCCCGGGAGCCGATCGCATGCGGGGAATCAACTCGGGTGCCGAGCCGGGGCCACAGCCCAAGCCCCGCATGTCGCTCTTCATCATCCCCATGCTTGTTCTGGTGCTCTCGACTTTTTGGTTCGATAAAGATTTTCTCCAGGGGATCTACTTCACGGTGGGTGGCCTGCTGGTTGCCCTGATCGGCTTTCGAATTCTCGATTTCAACGAGGCCTTCGATACGGTTCTCGAAGGTTTTGCAAGCATGCTGGAGCCGCTGGCAGTTCTGGTTGCCGCCTATCTCTTCAAGGATGTCAACGATGCCCTCGGTTTGCCTGCTTACGTGGTGGGTGTGATCGAGCCGTTGGTGACCGCCGAGCTACTTCCGGTGACTATATTCGTGAGCATGGCGGCCGTTTCGTTCATGACAGGTTCGAGCTGGGGCGTTTTTGTCCTCGTTATGCCCATTGTGGCGACGCTGACCCAAAGCCTGGGTGCGGACCCGGCTCTCGTGATTGGGGCCACGATCTCTGCAAGCACCTTCGGCAGCCACGCTTGTTTCTATTCGGACGCCACGGTGCTGACCGCGAAGGCCACGGGCTGCACTCCCTTGCAGCATGCGCTCACGCAGTTCCCCTATGCGTTATTGGCTGCGGGTTTGGCGATCGTGGGTTATCTCCTGTTGGCCTTTCTCTAAAAAAATCGGGAAAAGATCGATTGGACATCGTTTTCAGTGAACGCCACGCTCGCCACGCTGGGCGGGCGGAACTCTACGACGGGGAGCTAGTTCCCTGCTTCGAGAAACCCGAGCGGGCGGAGCTTGTCCTGGAGCGGGTTCGGGGTTCGGGGATTGGAGAGGTCATCCCCCCCATTGCCCACGGGCTCGAGCCGCTTCAGCGTGTTCATTCCCAGGACTATCTCGATTTCCTCCGGACGGTGTGGGAAGAATGGGTTGCGATCCGGGGGGATATCGATGCGCTGCCCCTGAATTGGCCTGTACGGGGGTTTTCGCAGCGGGTTCCCGAATCCATCGATGGTCGCTTGGGCTTCTATTCGATGGACGCGGCCACTCCGATCACCGGGGGCACATGGGAAGCTGCCACCGCTGCTGCGGACTCGACCCTGACTGCACTGGCACGCGTGCAATCCGGCGAACGGGGTGCCTTCGCGCTGGTGCGCCCACCAGGGCATCATGCGGCTCGCGATGTTTTTGGCGGCTATTGCTATCTCAACAACGCGGCGATCGCCGCCCAGCGATTCGTCGATCAGGTGGGCGAGCGCGTGGCGATCCTCGACGTCGACTACCACCATGGAAACGGAACCCAGTCGATCTTCTACGGTCGAGAAGATGTCCTCTTTCAGTCGCTCCACGGCGACCCGAGGCAAGAATTTCCCTATTTCCTCGGATTCGCCGACGAGCGCGGCTCGGAGGCGGGCTCGGGCTTCAATCGCAACTTCCCACTGCCCTGGGGAACCCAGGCAGAAACCTGGTTTGAAGCTTTGGACGAAGCCTTGCGCGAGATAGAGGCGTATAGGCCGGGCCTGGTTGTCGTTTCGCTGGGTGTCGACACGTTCAAAGACGACCCTATCTCGCATTTCCTTCTCGAGAGCGACGATTTCAGCCGATTGGGCGAGCGCATTGCGCGTTTGGGCCTGCCCGTGCTCTTCGTCCTCGAAGGGGGCTACGCCGTCGAGGAGATTGGCATCAACGTCGTCAATGTGCTCGGAGCCTATGATGCCACTCGCTGAGCACGCAGGTTGGATCAGTCTCGTTCCGGCTCTTTCGGTACTTGTGTTGGCGCTCATCACCCGGCGAACCTTCGAAGCGCTGCTCGGCGGGACGCTGATCGGCTGTGTCCTCACAGACGGCTTCGGTTTCTTTGATGCCTTCGCAAATTCGATGCAGCGAGTCATGCAGCACGAGACAATCGGCTGGATCGTTCTCGTCGTTGGGCTCTTCGGCTCGCTGATCGCTCTCCTCGTACGCTCAGGGGGAACGAAGGCGTTCGGGGATGCGGTTTCGTCGCGGGTCAAGAGCGGCTCCGGCGCGCTGCTCGCGGCATGGTTCATGGGGCTCGTGATTTTCTTGGATGACTATTTGAACGCGCTGGCCGTGGGCGGAGCGATGCAAAGGGTGACGGATCGCTACCGGGTCTCCCGTGAAAAGCTGGCCTACGTTGTCGACTCCACGGCGGCGCCGATCTGCGTGCTGGTGCCCTTGAGCACCTGGGCGTTCTACGTAGCGGGCCTTCTTGAAGGGGTGGGCGCCGCGCCCGTGGGCAGTGGCCTCGATGTCTATGTAGGCGCTATTCCCTTCATTCTCTATGCGTGGGTGGCCGTTTTGCTCGTTCCGTTGGTCAGCACCGGCCTCGTGCCCAATCTCGGACCCATGCGCAGGGCCGAGGCGCGGGCTGCGGGCGGAAGCCTTGCGCCGCCGGATTCGGCGTCCTTCGACGAGGTTTTCCCGGCTGAAGATATTCCGGATTCGCCGCGCGTGGTGAATTTCATTCTCCCTCTGGTGGTGTTGATTGCATCCACGTGGGTGCTGGAAGACGCGTTGAGAGGGGTCATGATCGCCGTCGCTTTTACGACCGTGAGCCTATTCGCGCAGCGAGTTCTGAACCTGAAGGAAATCTCTGATGCGTTCTTCAGGGGGTTTCAGTCGATGGTCTACCCATTGGCCATCGTGGTGATGGCCTTCGGGCTTCGTCATGTCAATGAAGATCTGGGCCTTACCCAGTTCGTGATTGAGAGCCTCAGGCCATTCATGATCGGCGCTTTTCTCCCCGCAGTGATTTTCGTTGCGCTTTCTCTCATTACCTTCTCCACGGGTTCTTTTTGGGGTGTTTATGCGGTGAGCCTGCCCATTGTCGTTCCCCTGGCCTCGTCAATGGATGTGCCGATGCCTCTGGTTCTGGGCGCCGTGATTTCGGCAGGGGCTTTCGGTTCCCATGCGTGCTTTTATGGGGATGCATCGGTGCTCGCTTCTTCGAGCAGTGGTTGCAACCTGTTGGCACACGTCAAAACCCAGCTGCCCTACGCGCTTTTGGCGGCTGCCATTTCGACCCTCGGTTTTCTTGCTCTGGGGATCTTCCTTTGATGTCGCAAACCCGCAAGTGATAGCGGCCACAATTTCCCGGTGGAGACTGGTCTTTCGAATAAGGAGAGTTGAAGATGGCACGAGAACCCAGCGACAACCCCTCTGTGTCGCGACGCACGTTTCTCGCCGGAGCAGCCGCCACTGCGACCGCGGGGGGCGTCGCGGGATTCGTTGGGGGGCAGGCGCTCGAGGAGCGCTACCGGGCCCCTGCCGGCCCGTTCTTCGACCAGCGGTCGCATTGTTATTGGATCGAATCGGCCGGCATCGAAGACACCCCGCCGCGCACTTCTCTGCAGGGTGACCAGATCGCCGACATCGTCATCGTCGGCGGCGGCTACACCGGCCTGTCCGCCGCACTGCACCTCGCCGAGCGATTCCCGGAACGCAGAATCGTGCTGCTCGAGGGGACCCGGGTCGGCTATGGCGCATCGGGCCGAAACTGTGGCCTCCTACTCCCCTTCATCAACGGCGCTGAAGCGATCACCCACGAGCTCGTGGATGCGGGTAGGATCGACGAAGCGCGGAAGGTCTTCGACGTCACATCGGCAGGAATCGGACTCATCCAGGAACTGGTGGAGCAGCGCGGAGTCGACTGTGAGTGGGAGCCCGTGGAAAACCTCATGGGCGCCGCTACACCTCGGCAAGAGGCGCGGCTCGAGGGTGAGCAGAGGATGTTCGCGGCGCTGGGACTCGAGGCGACCTGGTTATCCGAGACCGAGCTCCGCCAGCGCGTCGATGTCGAGGGGTACCGCGGGGCCCTCACCGTTCCTACCAGCGCGATGATCAACCCCGCGAAGCTCGCGACCGGGCTGCTCGACCTGGTTCGCGCCGCGGGCGTAGAGGTCTACGAGGATTCCCCGGTCCTGGAGGTCGAACCGGGAACAACTGTCAGCGTGCGCACGCCGCGAGGAAGCGTCCGCGCGCCCATGCTCATACTCGCAACCAACGCCTACACGCACCACCTCGGCTTCCTCCGCGGTCGAGTCCTGCCGGTCCACTCCCACAGCATCGCCACGGCCCCCCTCTCCGCGAGCCAGATCGAGGCGCTGTCCTGGAGCGGACGGGAACCCTTCTTCGACGTTCGGTCCTTCTTCAACCTGTTCCGGCTCACCGCGGACAACCGGGTGCTGCTGAGCGGGGGAGACGGATTCTACTACTACGGTGGCGCTGCGATCGACCGCGAGGGGCACCCGGACTACGAGCGGCTCTCGCACGACCTTCGAATGCTCTTTCCTGCGCTCGCCGACGTTCCGATCACGCACCGATGGGTCGGACACGTGGGCACGACCCTCGACTTTTCGCCGACGATCGGCGCCGTCGGTCCCACGGGCAACATTCTCTTCGCCGGCGGTTACTCCGGTCACGGCGTGACCGTCGCGGTGCTCGCTGGGCGCCTCCTGCGAGACCTGGTTGCGGGCGAGCCGCTCGACCCGGTGTACGACTTCGTCCTCAACCGCCAGCCGCCTCGTGCTCCTGGAGAGCCGCTGACGTCCGTCGGCTTCAGTCTGGCCAAACGCCTCATCCGTTGGGACGATGCGCAGTGATCGGCTCGGAGACTGAAGCTGACCCCCATGTGGACGGGGCGACGAATGCAAGCTGGCGGGTCGTGCAGGAACAGCTAAAAATCTCATAGGTCTGAGAACGCGGTGGTGCCTACGCTCACCTAACGTGAGTAACTGCCCATAAAGGAGCCATATGTTGCTGAGGTCTCGAGTCATGGCCGTGTGGATCGGTGCAGCGTTTCTCGCCATTCCCGTCACAGGGCTGGCCGCCGATCCGGATCCGGCGAGCTATCCCGCGCTCTCGACCGAGCAGATGGGCCACGTTCGCCATATGATCAATCTGGCGAACCAGCTCGATGGCGATTTTTCCCTGATGGGCGAGACCGACCCCGTCTACTACATGAGTTTCCACGCGTACCAGTTCCAGATCGCATTCGCCGCCTACGCACTGGCCAGCGCCCACTACCACTACACGCCTGCCCACCGCGATCTCTACCAGAAGGCGTCGGCACGCTTGATCAAGAGGATGATCTACAAAGACGTGTGGGACTACTGGGCACACACGAGCAAGTTCGACCTCACCGACCGCACCGAAACCGAGACGGGCGGAGAGATCATGGTCTACAAATCCAAAAACGACTGGTACGGCTGGATCGATCCGAACATCAAGAAGAACATCATGTACAGCGGCCACCTCCTGCAGATGGTCGGCCTGCACGAGACGCTCTTCGACGACCACCGATACGATGAGTCGGGCTCTCTCACGTTTCGCTTCGCGCCGGTCGAGTACGGCCAGGGCCCGATCGAGATGAAATACGATCACGACCGGCTGACGAAGGTCATACACGAGCAGTTCGTGGAGGATCATTTTCGCGGGATCGAGTGTGAGCTCAACGCCGTCTACGCCGAGTGCAACCAGCATCCGATCCTCGGCCTGATGCACTACGACTTCAAGCACGGCACCGAGTTCTCGCCCGAGGTCCGGAGGAAGTTCAAGAAGGTGATGGAGAAGCGGAAATACATCGACCCCGAGACCAAAACCACGATGTATTTCTTGAAAGTCAAAGAAGATGAGGTCGTCCCGGCGACCTACGCGTGGGCCGATGGCTGGAACGGCCACGCCCAGCACGCTTGGGACAAGGGGTATATCGAGAGTCTCTACCCGTATCAGCAGGAGCGCTACATACCGTCGATGTTGGAAGGGGCGCCGGGAGCGGATATGGGCTGGACCCCGTCGTTCGACTTCGGCTGGTTCGTTCTTCTGGCCTCGGAGGTTGGCGATACCGAGACGGTTCAGACGATGGCCGACTATGCCGATGCGCACTTCGAGCCGACCTGGTTGGATGGGGGCTTATACTATCCGACCACCCCTGACTACCAGTACAACTTCACCCGGAACGAGAAGGGATTCATCCAGAACGTCGGTCCGGTGACGGGCAATGTGCTGATCGGCTTTGCACGCATCAATCCGAAGGACGGACTCTGGCAAATCTACAATCACCCTTGGAAGAAGTCGCACTTCGCCGAGCCGTTCATCACGGACGTCGAATACCTCGAAGCGAGTGTTACGCAGGCGGTCTATGACCCAGAGAAGGACGCGCTGATCGTCAGCCTGGCCCCTGGGCCCGTGAAGAGCGAAGCCACCTCGTTCACGGTCCGCCAGCTCGACCCGGCGAAGACCTATTCGCTGATCAGGGACGGCCAGGCGCTGGGCGAGGTCAGTCAAAAGGGAGGCGCTGAGTTGCCCGATGCCGAGTGGCAAGGCGATGGCTCGCTTCGAATCACCGCCAGTCTGGACGGGCTACGCTCCTTCGTACTGCAGGCGACGCCAAGTAAGCTTGCTGAACGCTAGCGGCTGCAGCCCGAGAAAAGGCACCCAACCGAGAGGCGGCGCGGAACGTGTGTAGAGTCGTACGAGTTCTGCTTGCGATTACGATCGGTTTGGCTGCGGCTGCATGCAGAGAAGGCGAGACAGGCCCGGGCTCTACCGAGGAGGTTACGCACGAAGAGGTACGAGAGTACCTCCTCGAGCATCCGGAACTCGTCCTCGACGATCCTGAAATCGCGAACTCGATCGAACGAGCCCGCTCGAAGCGCGCGCAGGAGCGCGCCGCTTCTCATCGCGAATCCGTTCTCGAAGAACGATCCGATCTCTTGAATTCGCCTCTGACGCCATCTTCAGGTGAGGCGAGCGCAGCTGTGACGATTGTCGAGTTCTACGATTATCGCTGCTCCCCGTGCATCGCCAGCCATCCAGAGCTCGAGCAGGTGAGAGCGACCGAGAAGGATGTGCGCATCGTCTACGGCCAGCTTCCGATCTTCGGCAGCCACTCGGTTATGGCCGCACGGGCGGCCATCGCTGCTCACCTGCAGGGTCGTTTCGACGCTTTTCACTCCGCTCTGATGACGGCGAGTGCTTATCCAGGAATGGATTCGATCTACGCGACGGCAGCCGAAGTGGGTCTCGACGTCGAGAAGCTGCGAGCCGATATGCGCGATCCCGAGGTTCTTCAGTATCTGGAGGAGATGCGGCTTCTCGCGGAGGCGTTGGACGTGACGGGCACTCCAGCATTCATCGTCGGAGACGCAATCCTACGCGGCGGGACGACGGCAGACGAAATCGGAGCGGAGATCGGCCGCCAGCGCGCTCAGGGCCGAGGGGCAGGCCATGTGCCGAGTGTCGCGAGCTGATCGTCGACGAGGCTCCCAAGGAGCACTTCCCCCGGATCCGATTCACAGGATCCGGCTCTCGTCCCTCTAGGGAGATCGGTCCGTGCGCGGTGCCCACCGGAAGCGCATCCCCACGTCAAATCGGTAGGTCCAAGGGTCTTTGCGATAGCTCCACATCGCGGTCGCGCTTTGGGTTCCCGCTGTATCGGTGGAGGAGAACTCCACATCGCTATCTCCGAGGAGATGATAGGCCCCGCCCGAGGCCGTCAGCGCCAGCAACAGCGGCCCCTTGCGGGTGATGTCCGCCTCGATCTCCAGACCTGGACCGATGCTATGGAAGAATTTCTCCTCGGCCCCGGAGATCGCGAATAAGTAGAAGCTCGGAATGGTGGGGTCGTCGCTGATTGCTCGGTGCACGAGCCCTGAGACCTGAATCTTCTGGACCAGGTACTCGAACGAAGGTTTGATGCGAATAGGACGCCATTGGGTGTCGATGGTGATGGAAAAGCCGACACCCGCCGAGGCCTGGAAGCCCGTGGGCTCCACGCTGATCACACTTCCCTGTCCCCGCACCACTATCTCCTCGTTGAAAAGGGGATCCGTCGGCAGAATGAACGGGCCTGGAGCGCCCTCTTTTGCGAGATCACGTTCGAATCCGAAGTTCCCGGCGACGCCTCCATGCACGAAGAAGCGGGTTCGTTCGCCCAGCGGCTCCCAGCTGGGAGTCATGATCTCCAGAGAGCCGCCTAACCATGGCGAAGTGAGATTGTCGCTGCCGATGGCGCTCGGGCGCACTGTGCTCGAAACTTCGCCACGAGCACTGCTGATCAGGATGCCACTCGTCACTGCGAGGGACGGCACCCATTTTCGGGATTCGTCGACGACCCGCGGATCGGCAGAGGAGGTGCTGCAGAGCAAGACGATGCACACCCCAGTGATGCCGTTGACGATGGATCTCATCGGCCCGTTTCGCCCGTCGGCATCTCGAGGGGCGGGACTCTGTCTTCGAGAGTCTGCCGGCCGGCTTCCCGAAGCCTATCCGGCGGTTGGCTGTACTCAAGATCCATGCGTGCCCCTTCGGTCGATTCGGCGCGAATTATTCCGATAGATAAGTTATACCGTTCCCCCGGTCGCGACGGCTGAGCGAAGGATTTGTTGTTCGCGTCCACCCACCGCGGTCCAGGCCCGATGGTGATATTCGAAGTTGAATGCTAAAACATGTCAGGTGACATGTAAAGCATGGGGAGAGGTCAATAGCACGGTCGGTCGGCTGGGAGACTACCGCGAGCACCGCAGAATTTCGGAGGGTCCGCTCTCCCTAAGTCCGCTCTCCCTAAGATGGGGATAAATGATCGCCGACATCATTCGAGGCCGTGTGGCTGGCTGCTCGCAGTTAGGGATTTAGAGATTATGACCCGTTCGCTATCTCCGATCAGACTCTTTCATAGGTCGGGGCCGATATTTCACTCATCCGTCGGCGTCCATCGGTTGGCCTGCCTGACGCTGACTCTTCTGGTGACTCTCGCGATCGCGAATCTCGCTGTTGCGCAGGAGTCAGTCAACTCCGATTCGCAGCCCGACAACGGCGCGGCGCCTGAAGACATCGACTCGGAGGATCCGTGGGCTGACGTGGAAGAGATGCGCGTCAGCGGCCAGGCCGCGTCCGATCCGCTCACCTCGTCTACCGAATCGGTCACGCGGTTCGACTCCGACCTCCTGCAGGCGATTGGCGCAGATGACATTTCGGATCTGGCGAAAATCACGCCGAATCTCGAAATCCGAACGGCGGGCAGCTCGCCCACGTTCTTTATTCGCGGAGTCGGGCTCAGCGATTTCAACGCGAATGCCGCAGGTGCGGTAGCGGTCTACCAGGACGGTGTGGCCATGAACTTGCCCGGGCTGCAACTCGGCCAGCTATTCGACGTCGCCAATGTGGAGGTGTTCCGAGGGCCCCAAGGCGCAGGTGCAGGGCGCAACGCCTCCGCCGGGGCCATCAAGGTGACGTCGGTGAAGCCTTCGAATGACGGTGAACCGCGCGCTTTCATGTTGGCCTCGTATGGGAATTACGACGCGCTCAACCTGGAGGGCGCTCTCGAAGTGCCCATCCTCCAAGAGACGCTCGCCGCTCGCTTCTCCTTCACGTTCAACGAACGCGACGGCTGGGGGGAGAACGGCTGTGGGAACCTGCCCTCGCTGGCCTCGCGCGAGATGAACCCCGCGGCCTTCAATAGACAGTCCTTTTGCGGTGAAAGAGCTAATGGCATCAGGATTGAGAATCCGAGCCCTCCACCCTATTCACAAGAGAACCCGAGATTCTTCCAGCTTTCGTCGGTTCCGGGTGGGCTCGCGACGGACGTCAATGATATTGGGAACTGGGCAGCGCGAGGCATGTTTCGCTTACTTCCGGAAAGCAACGAATCCGACTGGCTCCTGATTTTGCGTGGGGGGCGAATCGACCAGCAATCGGCGCTGGGGCAAGTGATTGGAACGCATTCGCAGTTCGGCAGTGGTACAACGAGTTCGAACTATAAGGATCCCGACATCCAGCCGTTGCAAGATCGACTGATCGACGAATGTAACCGGACCCAGCCGCCGGGAACCAAGTGCAACGAGGTGACCCTACCTGCCCTTCAGGCGGACCTCGCTCGAAATTTGGACCCCCGACCCAGACGCGGCGATTACAATCGCGTGGGTCAGACCAAGCAGGATACGTGGGGGGTCTCTCTGGAGGGTGAGATTCCCGTAGGCGATTTGACGATCACGACGATCAGCGCCTACGACGGCTACGACCGTTTTCGAGAACAAGACGACGACTTCACCCCCGACGTGATCTTCGAGAGCATCACGGAAGACGATGCCTGGCAGTTCAGCCAGGCAATCCACCTTGGAGGCGAGTTCGAGGAACAGCTCATCAGCTGGGAGGCTGGCGCCTATACCCTGATCGAGCAGCTCGGATTGGAGTCGACATTCTTCCAGGGCGAGATCGAGTCGAACCAGGCGTATCAGCAGGAAATGTACAGCTTCGGCGTCTATGCGGGCTTTAGCTGGGAGTTCGCGGAGGGCATTACCCTCGAGGCGGGCACCCGGTACAACTGGGAGCAGAAGGAATTTCATTTCGAGTTCGTGGGCTCAAGTCCGGAGAACTCGCAGAGTCTTACGGATCGCCGGACCTGGCAGGCACCAACGGGGACCGTGAGGGTGCTCTACGAGCCGACGGAAGACCTCTCGTTCTATTGGAAGTACAGCCGAGGGTGGAAGGGCGGCCAGTTCAATGCTTCGGCGACCCAACTCAACGTCCGGCCCGCAGAACCCGAGAGCATCGATGCGTTCGAGGTTGGATTGAGCGCTTACCTGTGGGAGAACCGTCTGGGTCTGACGGCTTCTCTCTTCTACTACATGTACGACGACTATCAGGTGTTCGTTGTCGAAGATAGCCCCGGCGCCTTTCCCCAGGAAATCATCATCAACGCGAACTCGGCGCAGAACTATGGTGCGGAGATGGAGGCCCGGATCTCGCCGCTTCTTTCCCTGGTGCCCGAGGAGGTCGAGAATCTTTTGCTCACGGTGCGCTTCGGCTGGCTCAAGAGCGAATTCCTGGATTTCACGCAAGCCGTCGTTCGCACTGTGGGGGGACCCGGTCAGCAGCTGAGGTACTACCCAATAATCGCAGACTTCAGTGGCAATCAGTTGATCAATGCGCCCGAGTACAAGGTCAGCCTGGGTGCCGAGTGGGAATTTCAACTGGGGAAATTCGGTGACGTCACCCCTCGCTACGACGGAAGTTGGTCGGCAGACGTCAACTTCGGCCCGAACGGTGGCCGCGGATCCGTCGACGCGACGAATCAAGCCAGGCTCCCTGAGAACGCGATCGGGCAGCGGGCCTTCTGGCTCCACAATGTGAGCTTCCGCTATCGACCGCCAATTGGCGATGTGGAGATCGTGGGCTGGGTGCGAAACGTGACGGATGAGACCTACAAGACGATGGCATTCGATGGCTCATTCTTCGCGAACCTGACCGTGAATTGGGTCGGAGAGCCTCGCACCTACGGTGGCACGGTGCGGTTCGCCTTCTAGGTCCGAGGGCGGGACGAACTCCGCGGGCGGGAAGAACGACGCGTTCACTGGCAGCGCTATGGGATCTGGTAGCCGAGGGCGCGCAGCTGGTTGAGCTGAATCTCGTCGATTTCCAGGGCTGGAGCTGCGTCTCCCCAGGGCGGGGCGGGACTGTGGTCGATATACGCCCGAGTCAACCCGCTCAACCGCTCCACGGCCTCGGGATGCTCGTCCACCACATTCTTGAGTTCATCGGGGTCTTCCGAGGCGTCGAAGAGTTCCAGCCTCGGCGGTTGATTTGGCACGGTCGTGTAGAAGAAGCGCATGTCGCCGTCGACGAGGGCGACATGGGGCGCGCGGTCGCGCTGACGCTGCCCCCAATGGCGATCGAGGTGGGCGATCGCGGGCCGTTCGCGCTCAGGCAGCGGCTCGCCGCGCGCCGCGGCCAGCAGTTCCGGCACGCGAGACTGCCCGTCGACCCCTTCCATGGCGGGAAAGCCCAGCAGATCCAGAATGGTCGGCCAAATGTCGACGTTTTCCGTGCGGGTCGAAATTTCGACGCCGGGCTCGAGCAGGAAGGGAAAGCTCAGGATGAACGGAACCTCGGTCGTCTCGGGATAGACATAACGCGCGTGGCCCTCGAGGCCTCGCTCGCTGAAGGCCTCACCGTGGTCGGACGCGAAGATGATCAGCGTATTTTCGCGGTATCCCTCCTCGTTCAGATAGGCCAGCAGCTTGTCCAGCACGACGTTCGTTCGTAGGATCGCGTTGTCGTAGATGTCCGAGAACGCGGTACCGAAGCGGGCAGTCTCCTCGTCGTACAGGTATTCATGGATATCCATGAAGTGGAGATAGAGGAACCAGCGCTCGTGTCCGTGGACCTCGAGAAACTCGGCGGTCGCATGGAGCAGGTCGTCGTCCGATCCGCCATGGCGAATCGTCGGGTTGTCGCGCCGGACGCCTGCTGGAACAGACCTGGGTACGGGGCGTTCGTAGACCTCGAATCCCTGACCGAATCCAAAATTCGGCGCAACCCAGCCGTTTCGGTAGACCCCAGTTGTTCGGAATCCCGCCTCCTGGAGAATTTCGGCAGGCAGCACGGCTGTTTCCGGGAGAGCGTCCTCGTAGCGCGTGATCCTGGACCGGGCTGGATAGAGGGCAGTCCACATCGAGGCCATCGAGCACTTCGTCCAGGACGACTGCGAAAGGTGGCTCGCGAAACGCGCACCGCTGCCGGCCAGCGCGTCGACGGTGGGGCTGGTGTCCCGCTCGTAGCCGTAGGTGCCGAGGCGATGCGCGCGGAGCGTGTCGACGAGGATGAACAGGACGTTCAAGTCGTCGCGTTGTGCCAGGGCCTCGATGTCGGCGGCTGAGCCCACGGGCCGCGGGTCGTCGCCGATGATATTGACATCGACGAACAGGAATACGAATGCCGCGAAGACCGCGAGGACAACCAACAAGGGGCGTTTCAAGGGTTTCATCAAGGCCGACATAGATCGCCACCTTAGCGAAGTAAAAGTATTCGTCGATTCGGAGGTCATGGAGTATGGTGCCAGGATGACACGCATATGTGCCCACGGATTCGCCGTCGATCGAGCAAGGACCACGAGATATCATTATGGGAGTGGGAGTGTCGTCTTGCTCCTGATCGGACTTCTGGCCTCGCTGTCGGGCTGCGACGCGTCGAGTGACATCGAGAATGTGCGGGCGCTCCAGGAATCCGGTGGCTACGAGCAATCTCTCGAGCCGCTGCGGCGTGGTCTCGAGAACGACCCCGACGATGTGGAACTCCACTATCGAAAGGGGCTGGCGCTGGTGCAGACAGGCCGCTCCACCCAGGCCGTCTGGTCTCTGCGAAAGGCCATGGAGGACCTCGAGTGGCTTCAGCGGGCGGGACTCTTGTTGGCGTCGGCTGGTTTGAGGGCGCATAACCACGAGCTGGCGCTCGAGGCGGCCGACCGCGTTCTGGCCGAATACCCGGAGGATGTGGACGCCCTCGTGCTGCGGGCAAATATCCGGATCGCCATGCGATCACAATTCGAAGGGGCGCTCGAGGACGCGGAGCGGGCCCTCGAACTCGAACCCGAACGGCGCGGAGCGCGCTTGGCTCGACTGATCGCGCTGCTCGGCCTGGAACGCGGCGAGGAAGCCGGCGAGGCGCTCGGCGAAATCGAGCTGTCGGCGGACGATGAGAGCATGGATCCTCGGATGGCCGCGCAGCTTTGTGCGGCTCGGTCGGTCTTTACCCACGAAAAGGGCGATCCGGATGCGGCCGAGGAGTCCTTTCGCGAGTGCCTCGAGGAGTTTCCCGCGGATTCGATGGTCGTCGACAAGGCGCTCGAGTTCTACGACAAAGCCGGCGATGGCGAGAGGTCGATCGAAGTCCTGCGGCACTTGCTCGAGGAGCAACCCCTTGCACTCTCCTATCGGACCCAGCTGGCGGGAAGGCTGCGCGCGGCCGGACAGGTGTCCGAGGCCGAGCATCTGTTGCTCGAAGCGACAGAGCGACACGAGAACGACCCCGAGGCCGCTTGGGTCGAAGTTGCACGGCACCACGCCGCACTCAAAGACTATCCCGCCATGGCCGCCGCGTATGAACGAGCCGTTGAGGCCGCAGACAACCCGACGCCGGATCTCCGCTTCGTGACGGCGGACGCTCTTCTTCTCGCCGAGCGACTCGATGACGCGCTCGCCGCGGGCCAGGCACTTCCGTTGCCCGTGCATCGCGATTTGATCGTCGGTCGCGTCCTCTACGAGCGGAGAGAAATCAAGGAAGCGCTCGAGCGGATCGAGGCCTCGCTTCGCCTCTGGCCGGAGAATGCGGGCGCGCGTTATTACGCTGCACTGGCTTCGGAGCGCCTCGGCGACTTTGATCGCGCAATCGAAGAGTATCGCTATTCGATTCGATCCGACGCGGCCGCGACTGACGCCCGATACCGACTGGCGATGCTGTACGAGGCCGAGGGCCGATACGATCTGGCCGTTGCGGCGGCGTCGAGCGCGGACGGCCGCGTGTCGACGGACCCTGACGCGACGATGATCGCGATCCGCGCGGCGTCCAGCGGTGGCCTTCAAGACCGCGTGAAGCCCCTGCTCAAGAGCCTTCGAGGAGAGGACGCGTTGCAGGCGCGTGGGCTGGTGGCACTCGCGGAGGGGACGAACGTTCAACAGGGCCCCGCCGCGGCGGCCGCTCTGTTGGTGGACGCGAAGAACCTCAATCTGACCCACATCGGAAATACCGAGTTGCTGAGAGCCCTGGTGATCTATCGTGGGTCGACGAGCGGGGAAGGGCGGGTGTCCGCTGCGTTGAGCGCCGCCCTGAAGCGGCATCCGGACGTTGCGGATTTTCACGAGATTCATGGACTTCAACTGGAGTTGACCCACGCTCCGGTGACCGAGACACGCTCCGCGTTCGAGCGAGCGCTCGAGATCAAACCCGATCACGAGCGCGCTCTTCTCGGGCTCGCACGTCTCGAGGCGGCCAACGGTCGCGTCGAGGAAGCGCATTCGCTCCTGGCGCGGGCGATCGAAGCCTCCCCGGAGTCCGATGCGCCTCTGCGTGCGAAAGCGGAACTGTTGATCGACGCCGGTGGGCCCGAAGAGGCGGAGCGTGCCCTCGAAGAACTTCTCCATCAAAATCCTTACGATGGGGTGGCGGCGGCGACGCTCGCGTCTCTCCGCCGGGGTCGCGGTGTCGTCGACGCTCGGACCTCGGAGTTCGAAGCACGAGCGACCCGCTTCGGCTCAGGAGCGAGCCCCCCTGAGGGGAAAAGCGTCGATGCAGACCCGCGTCGAGACGACTGACTGTCTGTAAAAGCACTTTAATTACAATGCTTTGCAGAATATTTGACCTTTCCTGGTCAAGCCGTCGGGTGGCCCGCGTGAGATTGCGAACCCTCCAGTTTTCTTCTCAGAACGCCCACTTCCCCCCCAAAAATCGATTTCAGTGCGTATGACAATTTAAATGATTGGACCGTTTAAAGTCCGGCCGAAAGTGCTTTACAAGGCTCACGAGATTTGAGATAAATAACATGTCATATGACATGCTCTAGCGTGCGCCATCGCGCTCACATACACGGGAGGTGTATCAACATGCGAGAAATCGAATCCACGGCCAAGCGATCGGCAGCCCTGCTGGTTGGTGCCTTGCTGGTTTTCTTATTGGCAGGCGCGGCGAATGCAGCGTCGTTCTCCGTCGCCAGCGGAGGGAGCAACCTCACCTGGCAGACAGGCACTTCCCAGATCCTACCGATCCTGGGGAACACCCCGACGTATGGGGGCAACCCCGACCTTCGGTGGCGGCCGCAGGGGTACCCGACCATCATGGGAACCGGATCGAATCCGGTCAGTTTGACGATCGCGCCCGGCCTCATCAGTTTTGCGCCGTCCTATCCGGCCCAGCTTCCGATCCCCTCGCTCCCGAGCTACGTACAGTTCACGACGGGCCTCGCCGCCTACGCGCCGAATGGCGGGTCGGCGAACTTCGGGCCCGG